>JAKBCR010000058.1 GCA_021807675.1 Pseudomonadota bacterium | reverse complement strand
AACACAATATCCTGTGATTTCGGCATCAAACAGCGAATTGCTGACGTCAGAATTCCGCCCGTTGCCCTACTGTTGGCTATCTACCGTGAATCGGTCGATCTGTAGCTCCGCTCACGCATAATGCGGGTTAAAGGCCGCGGAAACAGCGATTTTCTTGCGAGCCATAACCTCGAGGACATCGTTACCGTCGTCGATGGTAGACCGCAATTAGCCGATGAACTACGGGGCGCGCCCGAAGAACTTCGCACCTACGTAGCGGCGGAGATTTCGTCACTCATCAGTACACCTCAATTTGTCGATGCTCTTCCGGGCCATCTCCCCGGCGACTCCGCGAGCCAGTCCCGCGTCCCCGCTTTGATCGAACTGTTGAAACGCCTGACGTGATAGATGATACATTTAATGTAAGCGTGTAGTCCCGGCCGCATTGCCGCCGCGGGGATGCCCGGGCGAGGATATGCCGCGGTGCGCCTGAGGTTTGCCGGGCCCGCTATCGTCTCTTGCGGACGCGCTGGGGGGCCAATCGGAAGCGGCCACCGTTGACCTCGTTGGTCACCACGCCCTCGTGAAGGGCCTTGCCGATCGCCGCATCCAGCCGTTGCAGCAGCTCGGGGAAACTCTCCCCGTCGCGCCGCACGAGACTGGCGATCAGCTCTGTTTCGGTGACAGCGACGGCAGCGCCTTCGATCGGTGGCATCCGTCCGATGCCGATGTGACCGCCGGCTTGATCCAGCAGTTCAGCAATGTTCGGCCACTGATCTGTCTGCGCACGGGGCATTGATAGGATCTCCGAACTCGGGATGGCTTCAGGCCGCTTCGCGGACGGCCTCTGTCGGCGAGGGCAGACGAACGTTCCAGGGGAGCAGTTCATCGATCCGGTTGATCGGGTGATCTGCTATCCGTTCAAACACGTGACGCAGGTATGCCTCTGGATCGATTCCGGTAAGTTTGCATGTCCCAATGAGGGTGTACATCGATGCCGCGCGTTCGCCGCCGGCATCGGATCCAGCAAACAGATAGCTGCGCCTGCCGAGCGCCACATCACGCAACGATCGCTCGGCGGCGTTGTTGTCCATGTCCGCCCGACCATCCGTGCAGTAGTAGGTCAGGGCCGGCCAGTGCCCGGGCTTGACGGTGTAGCGGATTGCTTTGGCGAGCGCGGAACTTGCCGGTAGCCGCGCGAGCTGCGTCATCAGCCAGGTATGCAACTCCTGGAGCAACGGCACGGAACGAGCCTGTCGTTCGCGCAGTCTCGCCTCGGGGTCAAGCCCCCGGATCTCCCGCTCGATGGCATACAGCGCATCGATCCGCTCGACGGCTTGGGCCGCGATCGGTGAGCGCAGCGCGAGATGCATCTCGTAGAGCTTGCGCCTCGCGTGAGCAAAGCATAAAGACCGCTTCAAACGCGCCGGTCCCGCCCGCGCCTTGCGCTCTCGGTGGGGAAACAGTCCAAACAACTCGTTAAATCCCGCGTACGCATCGACGTGCACGACGCCGTGATACCCGTGCAGGTGCCGGCGTGGATGCTCGCCGCCGCGCCCGGGCGAGTACTCAAACCATACCGCCGGCGGCTCTCGACTCCCCCAGGTACGATCATCGCGCACGTACGTCCAAAGGTACCCGGTCCGGGTCCGTCCTCGCCCGGGGTCAAGTACCGGTAAAGGGGTGTCATCCGCATGGAGATGTCCGCCGCCAAGCACGTGCCGGCGAACCGCCAGCACCAAGGGGCTCAGCAGCCGATCGCTCGCCCGCACCCACTGCGCAAGGAGCGAGCGCTCGAGTTCGAGGCCAGCGAAGCCGTATACCTGGCTCTGGCGGTAGAGAGGCTGATGCAGGCAGTATTTGCTCGCCACCACGTGCGCCATCAGGGCCGGCCCCGGCAGTCCCCGCTCGATCGGACGCGAGGGAGCCCCGGCCTGCACGATCCGTGAGCAGCGCACACAGGAGTGCTTCTCGCGCACGTGGCGCAGGACCTTGAAGTAGCCCGGCACGTACTCGAGCATCTCCGCCACGTCCCGCCCCAGGTAGCGCAGCCGCCCGCCGCACTCCGGGCACGCGCAGCCGTTCGTGACTGCCGGGTGCGGGTGCATGATCGTCTCGCGCGGCAGGTGGGCCGGCAGGGCGCGTCGGCCCGAACGACGCCGACGCACTGTCCGCTGCTCTTGAGCGGGGGTGGAAGCGTTCTGGGTGTCAGGCTGCGGATCCGCAGCCGCGGCGGGTGGGGCGAGCTGCTCGAGCGCCTGCAGGCTCATCTCGATCTGCGTGACTTCGAGCTCCAGCTGCTCTCGAGAGCGGCCGAACTTCCAGCGCCGCAGCTGCGCGAGCTGGATCCTCAGGCGCTCGATCTCCAAGCGGTGCTCGCGCACCAGGCGCTTGAGGTCTGCTACATCATCTGGGAGATCGTGTGTCTCGGGCACGCGCCGATTATACGCGCAGTGCCGCGGCACGCACGTCGATGTTGGAAAGTAACTCTATCAACTCAGCTGCGGAAAACTGCTGGCACTCAACACCTACCACATCTTGTAGGTCGCGCGGAAAACACCAAATCCGTCCTGCATCAGGCCACCACGGTCGGCGACGGCGCCTCCTCGGTGGGCACGTTCCGGTGTACCCGACGCCAGTCGATCCCTTCAAGGAGCGCCGATAACTGCGCGCCCGTCAGCAGCACCGCCCCGTCAGCGGCATGCGTCCAGGTGAACTTCCCCCGGTTCAACCGCTTGTAAAGGAGGCATAGCCCGTCCGCATCGGCCCAGAGGATCTTCACCCGATCCCCGCGACGCCCCCTGAAGATGAAGAGCTGCCCCGAGAGGACATCGGCCAACAACTGCGTCTGCACCAGCGCGCTCAGCCCATCGATCCCGCGGCGCATATCCGTGAGTCCCGCCACCAGCCAGATGCGTACCCCGGCCGGTACGCTCAGCATGGCCCGGACAGCTCACGCAAAATCGCCTGCAGCCGCTCCGTGCCCAAGCCGCCCCAGATCCTCAGGCGCGTGCCGCTCGGATACTCGATCTCCACCCGTTCAGGTTGTGGTGCCGGGGAAACTGGCGCGGCGCGCGCTTCTTGCGGCGCCGCCTTCATCGGCACATGGATCTGCACGGGCAGTAACGCCGGTGTCTTGCGGTCACGACGGTTCTCGACGCCTCGCCCGGCGAGCGCGCCGCGCCAATACGCCCGACGCCACGAAAATACCTGGTTCGCGTTCACTCCGTGACGCCGGGCAACGACCGCTACCGAGGCGTCCGGCGGCAGTGTCTCGCGCACGATCTGCAGCTTCTCCTGCACAGACCATTGCTTGCGCCTGCGAATCTGCCTGCCGCCCGATCCTGTCCCCGCACTCTGCTCTGCCGAAGTGTCCACTTGTCCTCCACGTGGGCACTTACTCGTGCCCATCTATCTGCAAGTGGGCACATCCTCCTCGACCCGGGCTTCGCCGCCTATGCGGCCTTGGCTACACGGTTACCATTTAATCGCAACACCGCCAGCAATTCCGTGCAGTTTCCCAGATGACATCTGGTGCACGTCAAACTCGAACTCTCGACCCGCGCACATGAATTTTGATGTCTCTGCGGCGCGCGCTAAAATCTAATACGTACAGGGCGATGCAGAAGTCTGCGCACCTCTTGTGTGCGCTCCTGAGCAGAAATAGGACTTGAGGAGCGTGCAAAATCTAGCACCCTGGCGCACTGTAAAACCGAGACTAACTTAGGGGCAAGCGAGAACATATGGCGAAGAAGAAGCATATCGCACGGGAGTTGCGGGTCATCTTTGACACGAACGCTTTGCACACGCAGGTACCCAACGATCTGCTCAGCGCTGCAGCGCGCCAGCTGATCCAGGCCAATTCCCAGCACCCAGACCTGCAAATCGCGTGGTACCTGCCGGACGTCGTAGTGCTTGAGCGCCACTATCAAATGCGCACCAAGGCACAGCAGCTGTTAGGGTCCTTCCAGAAGATGGATCAAATTTTGGGGTTTGGGATCTCACTGTTACCAGAGCACCTTCCACCGAAGATCGATACGGTAATCGGGGCCCAGATGACAGCTCTGAATCTCAAACGCCCGCTTCTTTACCCGGGACGAGTGGATTGGGGTCGTGTGGTCCGAGACGCCGCCTTTCGCGTTCCACCGTTCCAAGCAGGAGAAACGGAGAAGGGCTTCCGGGATGCGGTACTGCTGGAGACTTTTGTGCAGCTTGTTGAGGATGCGCCGAGGACCCGCAGTACGTGCCGCCTCGCATTGGTGACAGGTGACGAGCAACTTACGATCGCGGCGAAACGCCGCGTTGAAGGCTTCGGCAATGCAGAGATCCTCTCAGGGCTGGAGGAGCTTAGAAACCTAATCAACACGCTGATCTCGACGGTTGACGAGGATTTTGTAAAGGAGCTTCGCGAGAAGGCCAGGGAACTCTTCTTTGTACCAAAAGACGAAACAACGTTTTGGTTCCGGGATAAAGTTGGCCAAAAAATACGTGATAAACATGGAGAGGAAATCGGCCGTGTTCCAGACGGCGCGAGCGGACGTGAACTCGAGACGGTCTTTATAAGCCCCCCTCGCTTCGTCAAGAAGGAGGCACAGCGGGTTCATTGGATCTCCGTCGTTACGTACGCCACTGACGCATATAAGTTCGTAGCTAAAGAATCCGTGCTTGGCAGCGCGTCCGGCCTCGGCGCCGCCTCGAACGTTTGGAGTTCGCCCCTTCTCAGTGCGGGCGCGTTAGCAAGCCAAGCCCCTGCCGTAGGAACCCTGGGCCTTCTGGGCTCAACGCCCCCCGAAAAGGTGCTTGTCAAAAAGGGGAAAACGGAGTTCAGCGTGGCGTGGAGCGCGACGTTGGACAAGCATCACAAGCTGACGAGGCCTCAAATAGACGATATTGCACTCGTAGGCACCACTTGGGAATGAATACGTGCCGGCAGCACGCGAGCAACGCGCGGTTGTGTAAACATGTGGAAAAAAGGCCATCCTGTGTTTCGATAACTCATTCACCCGTAAGCAGTCCGCCTCCACAACTGGCTGCCTATTCAAATCCAGGATACACCATCTTAAAGGCCCGAGCAGTACGCCGCTCTGCAACGTTATAAACCCAAATTCGTCGAATATGACCCCGACGAATGGAGTCGTCCATCAGCGGCGTGAATGTCGACTTGGCTGTGGCTATCCAACTCTCATCCGAAAGCCACGGCTGGTCGTGTGAGTATGCCAACAGCTCGATAGGAACATCGGTGCTGTATCGATTACAGACCAGCTTACGGCTGACTCGCGAAAAAGGAGTGTTCCCAAGCGAAAGAGAGAAATGGACGTCAATTTCCGCATGAGGTGAAGGCTGCAAGTGGACAAACCGGACTGCTCCGCGCAATTCCGTAGGCACTACTGGCACTACCGCCTCCCCAGGGGCCTTGCCATCCACTACATGAATCAGCCACGTATAGATTTTAGGAATTGCCGCCTGAAGCTCGCGCAGAGGCTTATCGTAATCAAACCCAATAGCGACCCTCGAAAGAGCGAACTTTCGTGTAAGCTGCTCGATGTCTTCTGGTATCAACACTCCTTGGTGCTCAAGCAGTGCTTCTCGAAGCGTGCTCATCTTCGACGTAAGCTCCGCAGCATCTTGTTCGAGGATTTCCACCAACTCAAACGCCACTGGTCCCTGGTCCGCCACCTGGCAAAGTATGTCCGGCTCAGGCGGTTGGCGAGAGCTAATTGTCTCAGGCAGCACCGTAAATCCGAAATACTGCTCAGCATCGTCTGCAAACGCGGCGAACACTCTTCGCTCACGCTCTGGCTTACTTTCGCCGAAAGGAATTCGATCTGATCTAAGATGCGGCACAGAAATCTCGGGTCAGTTATGTAGCCAGTCGGCCCCGGGTCACACGCCAGGGTCCCAGTCTCTCTCAAGCTCCCATTTGGCCTCATAGCCCGGCAACTCCCGAAGCCTCACGATCAACCTTTTGAACTGAGCTCTCGTGAGCTGCTGCCACTTATGCGATAGACCCAATCCTTTTAGTAGAATGCTATCGAGTGGCGGCATGACGTGCTTTTCCAATATCGTACCTCGGAATGTACCGAGCAGGAACGTCCCTTTGACGTACGTTGAAACGAGCTTCGCTCCTACACCATACTTCACGTGCTTCCTCGCATGCAGCCGAACGTGACGTTGAACCTTGGTTACCCACTTATCGAATTCGACGTCATACACGCTGTCCGTCGATAAATGATTCGCAGGCTCCTTCAGCCATTCCATCACTCCACAGCTGCGCAAGGCCGGAATAAACTCTCGGCGCGTCGCCCTTGCCGATCCCGCCTGTGCCGCGCGACACGCCGCCCACAGAAGGAACCGCTCCGTAGCAATTTCGATTGAATATGGCTGTACTGCGTTCACTTTGAGATGAGCGCGAGAACTTCGAGGCGCGGAGTCGTGCCGGACCATCGCTCTTTTCATCGCCCGCACCTCCCGGTAGTCTCCCCTTGAAATTTCTTCACGAGCATGACCACTGACCTCCGCTATCTCGCCCTCGCAGCTGGGGACGACCGACGCTGTAAGAGCTGCTCGCTACGTTTGACCCACTGCGGATCGTCGCGCCAAAGCGAGAGTTGGACCAAAGCCTCGTGGAAGAGGGCTGCAACGATCGCTCATGCAGGCGATCAGTCCTACCCACGAAGCCTGCGCAATCCATCGAAATACGCCTTGGGTGTCCAGCCGACTTTGAGGTTCTCGATCACAAATGAATCAATCACACCCGTTCCGAACTCCGCGCTGAGCTTAAGCGCCTCACCGATCACCTCAGGTGGGATGCTGGTCATCAGAAGCGCACCCGCCGCCACGGCCTCGGCACCCGCTGCGTGCGCCAGGGCGATCATACTTGCCACCTTCACAAACTTCGCTGGAGCGGATTCGAACAAGCGCTTCCGCTTCGCGCATGCGTTTACGTACCCGCGCACCAAGCCGATATCCGATTCCGATGCAGCTGACAGCCACTCCCGGAATTTTTTCGCAGTGTGCGTTTGCCGAAACCGAGCAATGCGCTTAAATGGACTTTCAATTTCGCTCATCAAGCTTCGCAGATTCGGAAAGCCTTCGAATTGAGCTATGACGGCGTATTTTTCTACTGGGCTTCGGCGCTCTTGAAGATTGCGCAACCCGATTTGGAAAAGGTCGAACACGCCCGCATTGTTCTGCGACACCATGCCGGCGCTCATGATATAGCGATAATACAGGAGGGACTCCGCCGCATTCAGGAGCAGTTCACCCTCGCCCGCTGGTAATCCTATAGGCGTTGCTCTAGCGGGCAGCCCGAGGCCTGACAGTTCGCCTGCCTTCAGGGCACTTTCCGTCAGACGCCACGCGGACGCGGGCAGCTCTCGGTCCAGAAGACGATGTGCCTTCACTAACTTTCGAATTAACTGACTCCTGTACGAGGCCAACATATTGCCCGGATACATACGGAGGCCTTCGTCCACGATTCGCTCAATATCATATTCGCTTCCCTTCCCGTCACCGAGGCTTCCCGTGAAGGTCGCCGCTACGTTTCCTTCCTGGTGCGAGAGCATAGGGACTGGCTGCCATACCACAAATGATATTGCATCCTGCTCGAGCAACTCCTCGAGCGTCTTTGACCCCATAAACTGATATACCAACGGGCAGATTAGGTTAGGACCAGTAACATTGAAGTGCACAGAATCGAACAGAAGAAGCTGCTCAAATAGCGCTTCCTTGTGCAGGTTGAGCTGCGTTCGAAAACCTGGCTCGTTCGAACGCAGGGGACCACCATAGGTCGTCACCGACCCGGGAACACGAGTCGCCCATTCGAGGCAGAATTTGTTGAATTGCGGGTAGAACGCTGTCTGCGACATAGGACCTCGAAGTTTATGGCCTGACCGGCCGTCTTACTAGGCCGCGATGAAAGTACGTTTACATGGCCTCAAGTCCTCTAAGCGAGGCAATGAGCAGTGCAACCCGCCAAGACTTGCTTTCCTGATTCCAACCAGAGGCGATCTCGACATGCGTGCCATCATAGGATCGACGCTGCTCTCGAGCAAAGTTGCTCAACCCGCGAAAAAGCCGTTTGAGATCTACGACAGCCGACTTCCCGGATTTACGTTACGGGTACAGGCGAGCGGCGTCCGATCAGGAGCGGCTTCCACCAGCTGCGCGCTTTCGCGCGCTTATAAGCGCTGGCGAGAACCCCTGGATTCGCTGATCGAGAGCGGGAGAACGGCGGCCTTCTGCGCTTAGGGTGCGCTTACGCCAGCCACCCGAAGCGGGCGCCGACGGGTATCACGTTGATCTGATTGGTGGAAAGGGAGGGACTCGAACCCTCGACCCCGGCATTATGAGCTCGGTGCTTCGCTCAAAGTAGGCTTTAAGTTCAACAGCTTGCCGAGGGACGTCCGTTGCCGTTGGCACGACGAAGCACAACCGAGCACGACCGATTCCCGCAGAATTCCCGCGACGCCGCAAAGCACGGTTGACGTCATGCCTCCCAGTGAGCGCTTCAAGCCTTCGTCGGGCTAGGGAAGCGCCCCGAGTAGCATTGCACGGTTGGTTAGGCGCATCGTCGTCGTCGCCAGCATCGTCGCGGTCATAGCCGTCGTGACGGTAACGCAGTCGGGTGGCTTCGGACTTTTTGGTGAACGCCGCGTCCGCCTCGTCGTCCCGGGCCGGCCGCCCCAGAAGAGGTAGATCGGTCCGAGCTACGTCCCAAGATAGGATCGGAGGACCACTATGGATGTGGTGGGTAATAAGCATGCCACTTCTATACAAGTGGTGCGCTTATTACCCGCATGAAAACCCGCGATCTCGAGACCGCACTGAAGACCTTTCGCGACAAGGGCGGCACGCTCCGCACTCGAGACGTGGTCGCGCTCGGGGTGCATACCGATGCGCTCTATGCTCTTCGGGATGGTGGGCAAATTGTCGAACTCGGGCGCGGCCTCTATCGTCTGGCCGAAGCCGGCGAAGCCGATCACCCCGACCACACCGTAGTCGCGGCACGCGCACCGAACGCGGCGGTCTGCCTGATAAGCGCACTCTCGTACCACGGCATCACGACGCAGATCCCATCTTCCGTCCACCTTGCCGTACCGCGAGGCAGTTATCACGGCATCAAGCTGTCGATACCTGTCACCATATATCGCTTCGACCCGAAGACCTTCTCTGAGGGGCTGGAAACGCATCGCATTGGTGGCATGCCCCTCAAGATCTACAGCACCCCGCGCACCGTCGTGGACTGCTTCAAATTCAGGAACAAGCTGGGGCTGGATATCGCCCTCGAAGCACTGCGCCTGGCGCGGCAGCGAAAGCAGTCGAGAACCGTCAGCTGCTGCATTACGCGCACGCCTGCTTCGTGTCGAAAAGGCCATGTCACCGTAGCCTCGTGAAGTCCTGCCGCCGGAGCACGGGCGCGGCCGGCATCTGATCACCAAACAGGGCTCGGCAAACAGCTCTCCACTTGCCTTTGCCAGCTTCCGGCGCCCGAAGCTCGCCAAGGCCCGCATCGGGCCATGCACTCTCCGAGACAGATTACCTCGAGTAGCCCTTCACCAATGTTCCCATTGGATGCGGCACACATTTTCTCCCCACGCTCGACTCTGACGCGCAAAACGACCAGCAAGTTCACGTCCGTAGTTGATGTGACGTTACCGTCCGCTTCTGACGTTGGTGTTTACATCGACGACGAGGCACACCAGTTCATAACACACGACCAGAGGCTTGCACGGAGTCACTTTCGAAGTGCATGATGGAGCTTGGTCGAGCGCCACACCGATATCGGCGCACGAAGACCGAGCGAAATGAAATTCCGTATCATGTCTGATCTGCATTTGGAATTTTCCGGCTGGTGCCCGCCGCCAGGCGATGAGGACATCGTCGTGCTCGCCGGAGACATCGCTGAGGGCCGTTCAGGCGTGGTATGGGCGCGCACGCATTTCCGAGATATCCCAATCATTTACGTTCCAGGAAATCACGAGTATTACGGCTACGACATCGATGACCTACGCGTGATTCTGAAAGAGAGCGGGCGCGCCCATGAAGTTCAGGTCCTCGATGGCGACGAGGTGATCCTGAATGGAGTGCGTATACTCGGAGCGACGCTCTGGACCGACTTTGCAGTGTGCGGCGAAAGCCCGGAGAGCGTGGCGTACGCCATGCAGCACTGCGCCGCGGGCATGACTGATTATCACGTCATCCGGCGGTGGGGAGGCCCGCTGCAACCTCATGACACGAGAGAGATTCACCTGGGGCAGCGCGATTGGCTACGGAGAGCCATATCGGGCCATTCAGTGGCAGCACGGAATTTTTCCGGCCCGACAGTCGTCGTGACACATCATGCACCGAGCCCGCGCAGCATCGCGACACACTATCGCGGATCGATTTTGAATGCTTCGTTCGCAAGCGACCTGAGCGATCTCATGGCGCCACACGTCAAGCTTTGGGTGCATGGGCATATGCACAACTCCCTCGACTACGTGGAGCATGGCACCAGGGTAGTGTGCAATCCCAGAGGCTACGTGCCGTTCGAGCCGAATCTCGCCTTCGATCCCTCACTTGTCGTAGAGATATGAGGATTAGCCGCGCGCCAGCGTGAAAGAGTGAATGCAGGTGAGCCCGAAGGGGGTTCCTGGGAAGCGTGAATCACCCGCCGGAATTGCTAATTATATTGGTTCTGATATAATGCGTCAGAAGCTGGAAAATGCCCGCAAGGCTCTGCGCTGGCTGGGCGACAGCCGTCGTCGTCTGTGCGAGTTTCCGGAAGCAGCACTCCGCCGGGCAGGATTTGAGCTTTGGGAAGTCCAGCAAGGCAAGGAGCCCTCGGACTGGAAGGCCATGCCGTCGGTCGGAGCCGGAGTGAACGAGGTTCGCGTGCATACCAAAGGCGAGTATCGGGTTATCTACGTCGCCAAATTCAATGAGGCGGTATATGTACTGCACGCGTTCGAGAAAAAGACACAACGGACCGTGCAGCACGACATCGACTTGGCGAGAGCACGATATCGCGCCTTGATCGAAGAGCGCAGAAGAGAGGAGTCATGAGTGGACGAGTGAAAATTGAGCGGAGCAGCGGAAACGTCTTCACCGATCTGGGGTTCCCCAAGGCCGAAGCAGAGAACTTGATGCTCCGATCGGAGTTGATGTCCGAGATCCGCGAGTTGGCGCGGGGCATGACGCAGGCGAGAGCCGCCAAGCGCTTCGGAATCACGCAGCCGCGCCTCAACGATCTGCTGCGTGGCAAGATCGACAAGTTCAGTCTTGATGCGCTTGTCAATATGATCGCTGCCGCAGGCCTGCACGTGCGGCTTCAGATTCGAAAGGTTGCATGAGATCGCACGTGGGTAGGCGCCCGCCCCGAGACTAGGCACGCGGTTGCGTCGATTACATGGGCGTCAGTCTCGATGCCCGAGCCGTTCCCACCCACTGCGGCGCAATGTGCGCGCTTGCGGAACGACCAGCGACCGGCTACGCGTCATCAGATCACCACCGTGGCAGTTTCGCCCGATTTTTCGGCGAAACGCCCTCTACCTCAACCGGTACGGACCCTGGCAAACTGGTGGAAAGGGAGGGACTCGAACCCTCGACCCCGGCATTATGAGCTTGCTGCTCCGCTCAAGGTAGCCTTTAAATTCAACAACTTGCCGAGGGGCGCCCGTTGCGATTGGCACGACGAAGCACGACCGAGCACGACTGATTCCCGCAGAATTCCCGCAAGATACGCTTGTCGCCCCGCGGGCGCGCGCGAGCCTCTTCCCCGGCCGACTGGTATATGCTATATGCATATTGCATATGCACCAACCCTCAGGAAGGACAGCCGCCCTCCGCCGCGCAAACACCCGCCAATGGGTGCTAAAGCCGCAGGATTTGGCCGTGGCACTCAAGCTCGTCTCGCTCCAAGGTGAGCGGATGCCTTATGCCGCCCTCGCCAAGCAGATGCGCCTGTCTCCCTTCGAGGTCCACGCAGCCGTCCAGCGATTGATCGCGGCGCGCTTGGTCAATGAACACGCCGGCACCATTCGGCTGCACGTGGCGGCGCTGCGTGTATTCCTGATCAACGGCGCCGCGTACGCGTATCCTCCGGTTCGCGGCGAGGCCACCATAGGATTTCCGACAAGCCACGCGGTTCCGCCACTCAGAGAGCGAATACGGCAATCCGCGGACCTATCGCCGGTATGGCCGCACCCGGAAGGCACCGCGCGCGGTCAAGCACTGCTGCCGCTCTATGAGAAGCTTCCCCTCGCCGCAGTGGACGACCCAAAACTCTATGAGCTGCTCGCCCTCTTTGACGCACTGCGAATCGGCCAGGCCCGAGAACGCGAGCTGGCCAAGAAGCTCCTGGAGGAACGGCTCCAATGATTGATATCGTGGACAATTCGAAGGGAGCCCGCCCCGTGAGTCAACGAAATGTCACGGCTCTGCCACCCGGTTACGCCGCATGGCTGGCCGGGATTAAAGCGCGAGTGGTCGCCGCACGGCAGCAGACTGTTTTGGCGGCGCACTCCGAACTGATACGGCTCTACTGGCAAATCGGTCGCGACATCCTGGAACGCCAAGCCAGCCAGGGCTGGGGCGCCAAAGTCATCGAGCGCCTTGCCAAGGATCTGCGAGACGCCTTCCCCGAAATGAAGGGCTTTTCTCGCGCCAATCTGATGTATATGCGGGCCTTCGCCGAGGCCTGGAGCGAAGACGAAATTGTCCAACAGGCCGTTGGACAATTGCCCTGGGGCCACAATTTGCTGCTGCTCACGCGTCTCAAGGAACGGCCGCTGCGGCTGCGCTACGCCGAGCTGGCAAGGCGTGATGGCTGGTCGCGCACCACACTTGAACTTCAGATCAGAAACCGCTTGCATGAGCGTCAAGGCCAGGCCATCACTAACTTCGAGACTCGCTTAGCCGCGCCGCATTCCAACCTCGCGCACGAGGCCCTGAAGGACCCATACCTGTTCGACTTCCTGGGCCTGGGGGTCGAGGCCCAAGAGCGAGAAATCGAAAACGCGTTGATGCGGCATATTACCCGATTTCTGCTGGAGCTCGGAACCGGCTTCGCTTTCATCGGCCGACAATACCGTCTCGAGGTGGCGGGCGAGGAGTTCTTCATCGATCTGCTTTTCTACCATACGCGCCTGAAATGCTATGTTGTGGTGGAACTCAAAGCCACCGCTTTCAAACCTGAGCACGCGGGGCAGCTGAACTTCTACCTTTCTGCCGTGGATGCACAGATCAAAGCATCCGATGACAAGCCTACTATCGGCTTGCTACTGTGCAAAAGTCAGAACCGACTGGTGGCAGAATACGCTCTCTCTGGCATCGAGAAGCCCATCGGAGTCGCCGAGTTCCACCTGGTGCGTGCTTTGCCCGAACCCCTACTGACCAGCCTGCCGACGGTGGAGATACTGGAAAGCGAGCTGGGTGATGTGACAGAGAAGCAATAAAGATGCCTCCGCATCTGCGTCCGGTAAGCGCCCCCATGAAGCGCAGTCCCCCGATGAAATTTCCCGTAAAGCCCGGTAACCTAGTTCGTGACCCATGGCGCGCGAGATTAAAGAAGCGGACTGGAAGGTTCTGAAGCGCTTGCATCCGGTCGCACTCGAACGCTTCTGCGAGCGTGTGCTTACCGAGATCGGAAATGTCAAAAATGACGACGCTCGGAATTTTCATCAGCGCTACCTGGACATCTTCGAGATCATCGAACGTCGTGATCGAGAAATGGCCCGCATCTTTGACGATCTGAAACGCTCGCGTGGGCTGACGATGCTCGCACAAATGTGCTCTGCAGGATTGCTGACGGACGATGAGCTCTCCGGTGTGAGTCCGGAAACACGCAGTGTCATTGATTTGCTCCGGAGAAACGGATAGACCTCGAATGCGCCGTTCTGTCATGAGCCCTCCATCACGTCACGGTCCGATTACTCGCCGGGTCATCGAGGCATTGCGACGGCACATGCGGATGAAGGTGGTGGACTTGGCAGCCTTCCGCGCGGGCCAAGAGCACGCCGAGGTGCTGCAGAGCTCGGTCACGCCCAAAGAACAGCTCGCCGAAACGCACCCCGCCCACGCCGCGTACGTGTACGCCCAGAATCAGATGTCGGTCATGGCCGAGCAGCTCCTTCAGCTGCCCGAGATGAAGTCTTTCGTCAAACAAATAGGGCCGGCCGAGGACGAGTACATGCCATCCTGGCCGCCGATGAGCCCAATCTCGACGTCCTTCTTCGTGTGTTGGTCGACGTACGATCTGGGAATCGGCGCCCGCCGCGAAACCCTGGGCCACATCATCATCGCCGTCGCTGCGGAATGCGGCACCCATCCGGGTATCCTGACTCTCATGCAGACCCTGCAGGATTCGAGAATGGGAATCCATCGAGTCCAAGAGCGGGACGGAGCGCGAGTGTGGCTTCAGGATCTCGCAGGAGACCACACTTGCACGGCGGTGTGTACGTCCGGTCATTCCGCGCGGGTTGGAGAGCTCTGGTACGCCCGCGTCCTGCCTTCTCCTCTCCCTGGCGCCGACCACGTGGTTTTCACATCGCCGTATGTGCTGACCGCTCCCGATGCGACCGCCTGGATGGCCTACCTCGACCGCGCGGCCTCCAGGACGCCCGACCGTACCCGCGAGGAGGCACTCGCGCAACATCTCAAGTGGGGACCACACCCGCGATACTGGTTGGAATTCGTCTTCCAGGCTTACTCGCGTCACGACTCCGGAGCCATATTCCTTCACGGTCTCCCGGATGTGCCGGAGAGTCGACCGCATTCTGGGAACTATCAGCCTCTGCCGGCTCGAAGTGCGACCGATACCGACGGCGAAATCGATGCTCAAGCACTCCGCCGCGTATCCTTGCAAGGAAGTGTCGCGGATCTTCGCGGAGACAGGACGATGAAAGTCGAGCTGTCGTTTCCCGATACTAAGATCTCGGAAGCCTTCCTGGAGTTTGCCGAGCCGGTTCTGGTGAAGGAACAAGGGCCGCCTACGCCAGAAGAAGTTGAGAGCGTTTTGAGACTTGCTTCCACGGTGTGGAATGCCGTGGTTTTCGACACCGTCCGTGGCAATACCGAGTGGGTCACGAAGGTGCGAAAGCAGGTCGCAGACCAGCCGCCGCTCGCGGCATTGATGGAGCAAATGATTCTGCGCAAGAAGAGCTTGTTCGGGGATGACCTGCGATTAGTCGGGGAATATAAACTTGTGGAGCAGGATGGAGAGAGGCGGTTGCGTGTGGAGGCGCGAGCGCCGACAGCGACATAACAATCCCTTGCAATAACGGGCCCATAGAACTATGGATCCCAGCCTCGCGCAGTCCGCGCACGGCGGGCCGCGCGGTGGCATCGCCCTGCGGGGGCACCGAGAAGTCCAATTCTGCCCAGGGCTCTTGACTCGGCACGAGTCGTGTGGGATGGTTTCCCGCCTTCGGCGGGGCCGACGCCGAACTCCGATGGGTCCACCCCCGCGGGATCCCTTGACCGGAGCAAAGGGGAGCAGACTCCCCCGGCAGGCTGGTCGCGTTTATCTTCGCAGCGCAGCTAAGGGCGGGGGCCGAGGCGGCGCGGAGCGAGGAGATGCCATGACCGCCCATCGAGATCTCAAGAGAATCATCCGCGAGCGCCAGGGCAAGACCGGCGAATCGTACACCGCTGCGCGCGTGCACGTGATGCGCGAACGCGCCGCCTTGCTCGGACTGACCGCGCCAGGACCGATCGCACAGGAACCGCTGCGCGTTGATGCTGCGGTGCTCAAAATCAACCGCCAATCGGCACGCGTCCACATTTCCGGCGAATCCGGCCAGCTCACGTTCCGATCCCGAGACGTCTGGGACGTCGTCCCAGGGCACCTCGTGACACTCGCCATCGAGAAGCGCTGGACGTGGAAGGGTGATGATTACGCGAGCGGACGGATCGAGAACCCGCGCGTCGACATCGACAAGCTGGGTCTATCGCCACTGCCTTTGCGTGGCGGCGAACTCGTGGATCTACGTTCCCGTTACGAACCGTACCGGAGGCCGGATCCGTACGCACCGCTTTGGCGCAAGCTCACGGCAAAGCCCCGCGCCGATTTCAAGATGGACCCAATTGCATGGGGACAGCTCCCAGGGGCTGGAGACGAGGAAAATCCAACGTGCGAGGCAGCGGAGCGTGCTGAAGTGGGGGATTACGTCGGCGCGCGCGAACTTTTGATGGAAGCGTTGGGCACCGACCTTCGGTGCATCGATGCCCATGCGCACCTGGGCAACCTCGAGTTCGACCACTCGCCGAAGCTCGCGATTGTCCATTATGAGATCGGGATGCGCGTCGGGCAGCTTTCCTTGCCCCCGGGCTTCGATGGCCTGCTCCTGTGGGGGCACATTTACAACCGCCCTTTCCTGCGCTGCCTGCACGGTTACGGGCTGTGCCTCTGGCGCATGGGACAACTTCCGCACGCCCGACAGGTGTTTGAGCGCATCCTGTCGCTCAACCCCAACGACAATCAGGGAATTCGATTCTGTTGGGACGATGTTCGCAGGGGCCGAAGCTGGGATGAAATGCAGGCGCTCGAGGCCCAGCATCCCTGAGGCTCTGGGATGACCTGTGCGGCGAAGTCCATCCTGCGCCCGCCCAAGAATCACCAGAGAGTCTCTCCGCCTTGATCGGATCTCGAGCGCGAGAAAATGATTCCTTCAGGTACCGTATCAACCATCGAGGCAAGCCGGCAATGACGCGTCGAGCGAAGAAGAAACCCCGCGCTCAAACAACGCCACACACCAAGATAAGGCCTCGACGTTGGCCACCGAGCCGGAGGCAACTGGATGCGCTCATCACCGATGCTACCACGGATGCGTACGATGAGTCCGAGCAGCGGATGGGGTTCTGCACGATGATCGGCGAGTATGTCGCTCTGCCATTCGAAACAGAAGTACTCGGCGTACCGGTTACCGTCGAAAGCATTGAGCTCTGCGCCGCAGAGCAGATAGTCGCCACCTGCCGCCGTGGTGTAACACAACAGAAGATCGGCATTCTCGACTTGCCCCTTCCGAACCCAGCACCCGCCGGTGCCGAATGGATAGAAGCGTACCGCCGCTGGGCCACGGGCCGGGGATAACCTGGTATGACCGCGAAACCTCGCGTCCCCGATCATCTGCAGGCGTGGATCACGGCACGCAAACGGCACAGCCTGTCACATGCACAGGTTCAGATGGCTCGCGAGCTGGGAATGAACCCCAAGAAGCTCGGCAAGCTCGATAACGACGATCAGGAGCCTTGGAAGCTGCCACTGCCAGCCTTCATCGAATCCCTCTACCGGAAGCGCTTCGGCAAGGATCGACCCGACCTCGTGCACTCCATTGAGGAACGCGCCCGCCTTCTGGAGCAGAAAAGAGCCGGCCGACGCGAAAGAAAGCAGTTGCGGCGCCGGGCAGCATCGCCGTGAGCGAGTATCAATACTACGAATTCCAAGCTCTCGACCGGGCCCTCACGCAGCGCGAGATGCGTGAGCTGCGCAAGTATTCAACCCGAGCGACCATCACGGACACGCGATTCGTCAATCATTACGAGTGGGGCGATTTCAAAGGGGATGCATCCACGTGGATGCGGAAGTACTTTGATGCGTTTCTCTACTTTGCAAACTGGGGCACACATCGATTCGTGCTGCGACTGCCCTCGCGAATCCTCGATATCAAAACGGCGAAGCGTTATCTGCGTGGACATTCCGTTTCGGCTTACCGAAAAGGCGACATCCTGATTCTGGATCTCAGCGCGCAGGATGAAGGAGGAGACTGGGCGACGGACCACGACGGCACCGGCTTACTCTCTTCGCTCATTCCTTTGCGCGCAGACATCGCGGCCGGCGACCATCGCGCACTCTACTTGGCGTGGCTGTCGTCCGTGCAAAGCGGCGAACTGGACGACGATGAACCCGAGCCCCCAGTCCCTCCAGGCATGGGAGTCCTCAGCGCCCCACTGAAGGCTCTCGCGAACTTTCTGTACATTGGGCCGGGCCTGATCCAGGTGGCAGCAGCGGGAAGCCAGCCAATGAACGAAAAGGCGACGCTTCGGCAATTCGAGCGGTGGATCGCGGCCCTTCCGGAATCCGAAAAGGCTTCCTTGCTCTGTCGCCTTGCGATCGCCGATGAGCGTGGTTTACGCGCTGAATGTCTGGGACAGATCGGGAAGCAACCGATATGGATATGTGGAACCTGGTGAGGCAGCCTGGGAGGTGTTCGACGAGGCATTGCGGCCATTTCGGGATGATGCGCGCAAGTACCGCAGGTTGTCGATGTTGCGCGAAGCAGAGTTGGCCTGCCAGGGAATCCTGAAAGGCATCTACGATTTCGAGAAGGAATCGTCATCGCAGTTCAAAGAATGGGCGGTCGATGCGCCGGCCGAATACTTTCGGATAGTGCTTGACGACTGGAAGAAGCTCTTTGAACGGCGACCGCCCTTGGACAGGATGTCGGAATTCCTAACGAGACACTGTGCCGGGTGGGCCGAGTGGGCGATGAAATCGTTGCGCCCGAGAAGGCGATAAGGACCCCCAACCCTGCATGGGCGTGGGCATGGGCATGGGCATGGGCGCGTCCGAGGCCGGAGCTGGCTTCCGCGGTAACCTGATAGACGGTTTGGGTAAATATAGGACCATTTGTATTCATATGGTTCTACTATTACCCAGCATGAAGATCCGTGATCTCGACATGGCACTCCAGACGTTCCGCGACAAGGGCGGCACACTCCGCACTCGCGACCTCATCGCCCTCGGGGTGCACACCGACACCCTCTATGCCCTGCGCGATAGCGGCCGAATCATCGGCCTCGGCCGCGGCCTCTACCGTCTGGCCGAAGCCGGCGAAGCCGAGCACCCTGACCTCGCGGTCGTCGCAGCGCGGGCGCCGAATGCGGCCGTCTGTCTGATCAGCGCTCTCTCCTATCACGGCATTACCACCCAGATCCCCTCCTCTATCCACGTTGCCGTACCGCGAGGTCGCTATCACGGGATCAAGCTGCCGATGCCCGTTACGGTCTATCGCTTCGACGTAAAGACCTTCAACGAAGGGCTCGAGACGCATCGCATTGGTGGAATGCCTCTGAAGATCTACGGCGCTGCGCGCACGGTGGTGGACTGTTTCAAGTTCAGGAACAAGCTCGGGCTGGATGTCGCCCTCGAGGCACTGCGTCTGGCGCGACAGCGAAAGCGAGTCGAGAACCGCGAGCTGCTGCATTGCGCGCGGCTGCTTCGTGTCGAACGAAACATGTCACCCTACCTGCAGGCCATCGAATGAACGGCTGGGGAGTGCAGAACCTCGTGGCCTCCGTGGTCGCGAGGATCCGCGCGGAGCTGGTCTCGCTCGACATCGACGACGTGACTCGTCTCGGCCGCAGGTGCGGCAAGTACATCGGCATCTGCGGCCAAGGTCCTTCGGACCGCCCCAACCTCGCCCGCTGGCTGGTAAATCAGGGCATCGAGAGCATGTCCCTGAATCCCGACACGGTCGTCGAGACACGGCTCTTTCTCGCGGAGGGAGTCAGGAAGGACGCTCGGGCGCGCTAAGACCGCGCTAAGGCACCTGATTCGGCCGATCTCCGGCATGTCCAGGAATGTCGATAGCTTACACTCCGTTCGCGCTTATAAGCACAGCCCGCCAGGGCTCCGCTTAGTGCTGCCGGAGAGGAGATTTAGCCATGCGAACCGTCATCGGAGCGAAGCTGCTCTTGAGCAAGATCGCCCAACCTGCTCAGAAGCCATTCGAGATCTACGACAACCGACTGCCCGGCTTCACATTGCGGATTCAACCGAGCGGCGTCCGATCGTACTATGCCCGGTTCGGCCGTAATCGCCGCATCGCCTTGGGAAAGGTCGGTGCCCTGCTGCCCGACGAGGCGCGGGAAAGGTGTCAGAAGGTGTTGGGCAACGTTGCGCACGGGCGTCACCCGCTGCATGGGCTTGACGGACCAGGTCTGACGCTGGGGCAGTTTATCGACGAGACGTATAGACCTTGGGTCACGACCAACCGCGTGCGGACCGCGGCCAACACGCTCGAGAAGCTTCGCAGGCACTTCCGGACTTGGTTTTCCGAGCCTCTCACTGCTATCACCGTAGAGCGCATCGAGTCGTGGAAAAGCCGACGCTTCAACAGTGGCTGCAAGGCCACGACGTTGCTGCGTGACCTTTTCACGCTCTCGAGCGTACTCTCGCGCGCGGTGAAGCTCGGCCATCTCAAGGAAAATCCCATTCGCCGTGTGGACAAGCCGCGAATAGACCGCCGACCGAAGGTCCGCTTCTTCGACAATGCGGAGGAGGTGCGACTCCGAGACGTCCTGCGTGCACGCGATAGGGAAATGTGCAGCGCTCGGGAATCGGCTAACGAATGGCGGCAAGAGCGTGATCGGGACTTGCTGCCTCCCCTCCCCCATTTCGGCGATCACATGACGCCCGCCGTGTTGCTGTCGATGAACACGGGGCTTCGACGGGGTGAGCTTCTCAAGCTGCGTTGGATTTCGGTTGATCTCGACCGTCGGCTGCTTACGGTCGAAGGCGGGAATGCGAAAAGCCGCCAGACGCGCCATGTGCCGCTGAATGATGAAGCCGTGAGCGTCCTGACGAGTTGGCGCGGGCAGTCGGCAGGAGGGCCGCGTGTTTTTGACGTTGCCACCGGCTTCAAGACGGCGTGGTCGCACATCCTCAAGCGCGCGCAAATCACGGGATTCCGCTGGCACGATCTGCGTCATCACTTCGCCTCCCGCCTGGTTCAGCGTGGCGTACCGCTGAACACCGTCCGCGACCTCCTCGGCCACAGCTCGATCGCGATGACATTGCGATACGCACATCTCGCTCCGGATCAGCGTCGCGAGGCGGTCGCCAGACTCGGCGATCAGCCGATTCTTGCGCTTACGATGCGCTTACCTGAGAGCAGCGTTTCAGAGGCGACGCCGTATCTTTTTGATTTGATTGGTGGAAAGGGAGGGACTCGAACCCTCGACCCCGGCATTATGAGTGCGTTTCATATCGTCTCAGCCTATGGTAAGATTTGGCACGGAATGACAGGCCGTGCGTAGATTCTACTGCAATTCTAGTGCATTTGGCACGCGCCCATTCCGGTGTACCGCTTGTCATTGGCTGTCACGCGGCCTGGACTTGCGGTGGACTTGGGTCAACGACCGGGGGCGTCGCGAATGGCCATCAAACTCACCAAGCGCGCCGTAGAGGCGCTAAAGGCCGATCCGGCTGGTAAACCCTATGAGGCGCGCGATGGGGAGCTGAGAGGCTTCCTGGTGCGCGTTGAGCCCACCGGGCGCCGGATCTTCTTCCTCGATTACCGTCTCAATGGTGCGCGCAACCGCTACCGCCTGGGCGCATACCCCAGCGTATCGGTCGACGGTGCCCGTGAACTGGCCAAGATCGCGGCGGGCGATCTGGCAAAGGGTGTCGATCTTCAGCGGCGCAAGAAGGCCGAGCGGGCCGAAGCTGAGCGCGCCCGGCAATCGACCCTGGCGACGTTCCTCGAGCGCTATGAGGCTTGGGAGAAGACCCACCGCAAGGTGCGGCACGCGGCGCGCATCCGCTCAGTGTTTCCCAAGAGCTGGCTGACTCAGCCGCTCTCCGCAATCGACGCCTGGAAGCTCGAATCCTGGCGCCGTGATGCCCG
>JAKBCR010000282.1 GCA_021807675.1 Pseudomonadota bacterium | reverse complement strand
GCCGGCCGCTTCCCGGCGGCGGCGGATCACTTCTCCCAGGCGCTCGGGCAGCGCACGCCGTGTGCTCATCATCGCGCTACTTTACGGCAGGCGAGTTGCGAGTTCAGGCACCTAAGAGTAGGCTACCGATAAGTCTCATTTGGGCGGGACATCCATTCGAGATCGGCTCATCCATCGGGGCTGAGGATCAGCGGCCGCCGGCGCGAGACGCTGGTTGAAATCCAGCTGACACGGGGGATTTCTCGGGGGCACTGCCGATGGAGCCCGAGGCGTGGGGCAGCGACGAGACGGTTTCGAGGTGGTGCCGTTCGGCGGCCGCAACACTTCGGTAAGGAGAGGCGATGGGGACAGATCCGAGCCACGACCGTTCCTCGGCGGAGCGCCGCTCGAGCGGTTCCCGGCCGCTCACCCGGCGTTCGAAGCGCTCGAAATCCCGTGCGCCAGAGGCTCTCGGGCAGCACCACGTATATGCGTGCGGGGACCTGAATTTCGTTGTGGCCCGGCTGCGCACGGTCTTCGGCACCGCGGTCACCGCTGAGCTCGCTCTTCGCGCGCAGGGGGCCGAGCGGGACAGTGAGATCGCCGATTGTCTTCGCGAGGGAGTTTCAGTGCCGTTGGCCACTCAATTGGAGCGTTTGAGCCGGATGGTCAAGCATGAGCAGCGACTCGCTGCCAGATCAGTGTCTCTTGGTCGGCCGCAGCGCCGCAGCACATCGCGACGTGGCCGGCCCGCGGGTCAGAAGCTCGCACGCGGGACGCGGCGTATGGGGAGGGCAGGTGATGCCAAAGTCTGAAACGCACCGAGTCCTCTGTGCCCTCATTGCGGGGCGCGATCCAAGATCGACTCAGCGATTGCCTGTGGGATCGATTCTGCACACACCCAATGTCCTTCGCGCGTTGCTGCTCGCGGTGAACGCGCTTGAGGCTGCAGCAGCGCGGGAACGCCGCAGGGCGGCATTGCCGCCTAATGTGGGACGGGAATGGACGCACTCCGAGGACTCAGCGCTTCGATTGGAACTCGCAGGGGAGGTGTCAATCACCGCGATCGCTTCGCGACATGGGCGGTCGATTCGTGCAATTGAACTTCGGATGCGAAAGATCGGGCTTGAAAGTCAGTGAGGCACGATGGAAGGCATTGCCGCGGCAACCATGGGGGCAGTGGCCAGTCGGCATGTCTACCAGACTAACTGAGACGAGAACGGCGGTGCCGGGCGAGTGCAGTGTCGGAGAGCGTCCTGGATTGCACGGGAATCAGAAAGAGTACTCCCTGACTGGCGTCGACGATCAGCCGATATTCTGCTCACACTCGCTCTGTGCAACGGTCTTGTGGCGGACGCTTCTCAGAGTGAGATATCCTGGTAGGATGGGCGGCGAATGATTCGATGAGTAGGATATAAATCAATCTGAGTTGTCTAAGAACCGAGTTACTACGGAGAATCATGCGTGACGGCGAAAAAACTGGAAACATACCTTATTGATACGAGTAGTCATTCCACTTCGCTTGAAGCATATTTAAAATGTCCGGCAGAGGCGTTCCTGTTGTACGTTTGCGATGCTCATGACGCATTTCATCATTGTGAGAATAAGTTCACCAAAAAGGCAGACGGGAAATACAACAAAGATAGCGAAGACAGTCTGCGGATAATCTCTTGTTCAATCCTTGGCTCTATTATGGGTCACTTCGAAACGTACCAAAAATCATTGCTGGCCGGATTGATAGAGATTTCCTCATGTTTCCCGAAATTCGATGCAGAAGTCTTCATTAAATATTTTGGCAAGCATTGCGGTGGAGATATTTCAATTGAAGTAGGTCGCGCTCTTTCTCTTCGCGGCGCTGATGCCAAGATAGGATATTTGATAGCGGATTCCCTTTCTGGCTGGCATAACGCAAAGCGAGTGGGAAGCTTCTTTAAGGCTTTGGATATTAAAAAGGATGTCTATACAGCAGATGTTGTCTCCGACATCGAAGTATTATGGCAACTTAGGCATTCGGTTGTTCACACTGGGGCGTGGCTTTCCGCTCCCGATGCGCAAAAAGTAAAGCGCTTACGGAAATTTGGAAATAAGCCTATTGTGTTTGACCACCGTTTTGTCAATGCGATCTGCCGACGATTCCACAAAATAGTGAAGCACGCGAATAAGATTTTGCTTGAGGAAGGTACTGCCTTGCTCGGTGCGAATCCTCCGGCTAGTAGCGTGAATGGTCTTTCGACTTTTCTGGCTGTCAGATCACCAAAGAACGTCTGGCTGACCTAGTAATTTTACGTGAAAACCAAGGAGGCGGATGGGTGCCGTGGCCTACATTGGAATAATTGCCGATTGCTTTAGTCACAACCCGGTCATTCGATCGGGCCGCCTCCGGTAGATTTTAGTGGGTCGAGTGCTCAATACATCCACGTGAGTCAGTCTCTAGTGGACTGTTGCTTTCAAATCCTCGGTGCGTTTCCCGATAGTATTCGAATCAGCGCATGGTAGAGGGCGAGCAGGAGTACGCAGGCGAGTGATACGGCGACGATCGTCCAGAACGGAAAATAGAGTTTCGAGGTAGCCAGTTTCCAGAAGAACGCAGTCAATGCGATAAGCAGCGCAAGGGCGCTGAGTGCGAAGTTCACGATCGGCTCGAACATCACCAGCAGTGTCAGGATCGGAAGGCGGATCGCCTGCCAAGCGAGCCATAAGAGCCCGGCGAGGAACCCGAGGGTGATTGGGGTGAGGACTTCTGTTCGAGCGCCCGTTGTGACCCGGTCTGGTGAGAGACTTGCCATTGCTTCGAATTTCAGACGACTTCGATATCGCTAAACGGACGGACGTGCGGCGTGCGGCCCAATTTCACGCCTAATCCCTGCCGAATGCCTCTCGAGTAATTGACACCCGGTTACAAACTCTTCCATTTCTGGGGGAAAGCCGGGGTATTGCGACCTGAATGCGAGGCAATTACGCGCCAAACTTGCGGGCAATCGCCCATGGTGGGAGTTGCTCGTCCGTGGTTCCCTATGGCCAGGAAACACGAAGAAGGGGAGCTGGCCGTGTCTCGGATGCAATTCAAATCGGTGCTGCTCGCGGCGGTGGGGTTCCTCCTAGTGGCGCTGCCCTGTGCGGCCTTCGCGCAGAACCAGTCGCCATTCATGACCGGGGCGACGTCTCTCGAGTCCAACATCCTCGCCTGGATGACCCCGATCGCGATCATTCTCGTGATGGCGCTCGGGGCCATGGCGATGGCGAATCGGATTTCCTGGGGTTGGTGTATCGCGGCGATCTTGGGAATTGCGATCGTCTTCGGGGCGCCCCAAATCGTGACCTGGGTGCAGGGCATGTTCGGCGTGTAGTGCCGGTTCCTCCTCGAGGGAAGCTCTCATGGTCATTCGCAACACGGGACTCACCGCCGAAGTGCTCTTCGTCGGCGCGACGCGCCCGGCGATGCGCTGGGGGGTGACGTACTCGGCGCTGCTGGTGAATCTGGTGGTGACGCTGGAGGCGTTTCTCGTCACCAAGAATCTCCTGACGCTGCTGCTGGCGCTGCCGATCCATGGGCTCTGTGCGCTCTTGTGCGCGCGGGATGCGCGGTTCTTCGATCTGGTGCTGCTCTGGGGACGGACGCGGATTCCAGCGCTGCTGGGCAATGCGCGGCTCTGGCGGGCGGGCGGGTACAGCCCGCTCGTACTCGATCCGCCGGATCCGTGGGGCCGGCGGCGGCGCCGGGTGTCGCGGTGCATCGTGTCGGTGGCAGGGGTGCCACGATGAGCCTCGCGGTCTTTTCTCGCGCTTCGGCGGGGTCAGCCCTGCGGCGGGAAATCGCGGCCGCTGAGCGGATTCCGTACACCGCGCAGGTGGGGGACACCGTGGTGCGCACGGCGCACGGGGATTACGTGCAGGTCTTTCAGCTCGCCGGCGCAAGTTTCGAGAGCGCGGATGATGAGACGGTCAATGGCTGGCATGAGCGCCTCAACGTGCTGTGGCGCAATATCGGCGCTGCACAGGTCGCGCTCTGGACCCACGTC
The DNA here is from genome assembly GCA_021807675.1 of Pseudomonadota bacterium. GTDB lineage: Bacteria > Pseudomonadota > Gammaproteobacteria > Steroidobacterales > Steroidobacteraceae > 13-2-20CM-66-19. Next base: position 1,149 of record JAKBCR010000282.1, on the reverse strand, counting down.
ATCCGCCGCCGTGAGCGCGCCGGCGGGGAGGCGGTGGCGGGTGGGGGATTTGCCTCGCATTTGGAGGCGAAGTACCGCCGGCGTCTCTCAGGCGAGACGCTGATGGTGAATGAGCTGTATTTGGCGGTGGTGTACCGGCCGGCGGCCGGGGTGGCGACGGGTCTCGTGTCGCGCTGGCTCGGGCGCACGCGACCGGAGGAGCTGGCGCTCGAGATTCGCGATGCGCTCGATGCGTGCGAGAAGCTCGCGCAAACGCTCCTGGCTTCGCTCGATCGGTATGACCCGGAGCCGTTGGGGCTGTATCGGCGGGACGGTCGCGTGTACTCGCGTCTGCTCGAATTCTCGAGCCTGTTGGTCTCGGGGGAGCGGATGGCGGTGCCCCTGCCGCAAGCCCCCGTGAACGAGGTGCTCGCGAGCGCGCGGCTCCTGTTCGGGTTCGAAGCGATGGAGTATCGGCTCCCGAGTGCGACGCGGGTGGGGGCGATGCTCGGCATCAAGGAATACCCGACCCCGACGCCGGTGGGGATGTTCGATGCGCTGCTCTCGGCGCCGTTCCCGTTCGTGCTCACCCAGTCGTTCGTGTTTCTGACCAAGGCGGCCGGCCAGTCACTGCTGCAGCGGCAGATGAACCGGATGGCCAATGCCGGGGACTTCGCGATCTCGCAAGCCGAGGCACTGGAGGCGGCGCTCGATGCGCTCACCAGTAACGAGTTCGTGATGGGGGATCATCATTTTTCCTTGCACGTCTTGGCGGATGCGGACGAGGGCGGGCCCGATGCGGACGGGCGGCGGCTGAAGGCGCTCAATGACCATGTGGCGCTCGCGCGGGCGATGCTCGCCGACACGGGGATGACAGTTGCGCGGGAGGATCTGGCGCTCGAATCGGCGTTCTGGGCCCAGCTGCCGGGGAATTTTGCGTATCGGCCGCGCAAGGCGCCGATCACGTCGCGCAACTTTGCCGCGCTGGTGCCGTTTCACAACTACCCGGCAGGCCGTGCGGTGGGCAATCACTGGGGCGAGGCACTCACGGTGCTCGTGACGGCCGCCCAGTCGGCCTATCACTTCTCGCTCCATGCGAGCGATCCCACGGCACCGGATGGCGGGAGTCGACGGGATACCGGGCACACGTTCATCTGCGGGCCGACGGGG
>JAKBCR010000281.1 GCA_021807675.1 Pseudomonadota bacterium | reverse complement strand
CTGATCCACTGGCGCACCCGTCTGACGGAGCCGATGAACCTGGGCCGGATCGTGGACGAGCTGCCCGCGGTCAACTCGGTGCCGGCGTAAATGCCGACCGATCGCGAAATCCGTCTTTCTCCGTTCTGCGGCGGCAAGGGTGTGCGAGGCCTCCCGGCCGATGTCATCGGCAACTGAAGGACCATTCTTTTTGCATCCATGACCGAAACGGATACGCACTACTCCAGCGAGCGCAACCCGCACAAAGGCAAGCGTGGACTTGCCCGTGCCTGGCAGGCCGCCCGGAATTCCTGGAGCGGGCTGGTTTTCGCCGTACGCGAGGAAAGCGCGTTCCGCCAGGAACTGACGCTGACCGCGTGCCTGATTCCGCTGGCGCTGCTGCTGCCCTTTGGCGCCGTCGAGCGCCTGATGCTGATCGGATCGGTGGTATCGGTCTTGATCGTGGAGCTGCTGAACTCCAGCATCGAAGCGGCGGTCGACCGAATCTCGTTCGAGCGCCACGGTCTCTCGAAGCGCGCCAAGGATTATGGCAGCGCCGCCGTCACGTTGGCGTTGCTTACCTGCGCCATGGTGTGGATCACGCTCCTATGGCGGCTCTTCGCTGGATGATCACCCGGATCCGGGCGCGCCTTCCCGCAAGCATTCAACACCCTGTTCAGCGTCCTGTTCCTGCTGCCCTTCTGCTTCGAGCAGGTTCTGCACTACGGTGCCGCGCGTACCGGCATTATGCTCACGGCGATCCCGCTCTCGATGGCCGTTCTCTCTCCCTTTATCGGCCGGGACTGCGACCGCCTGGGCTCCCGCAAGTTCCTCGTCAGCGGCTCGTCGCTGCTCGCCCTCGGCGCCTGACTGTACCGGTCGGGCCGGCGGCGAGGGCGATGCGCAGGGGAGGGCTGCTTACTCGCCAGGGGCCAGATAAGACGGACGGCCGAGCGCGGAGCGCCACAGCTCGGCCTCATCCAGCACCATCGATCCGTCCGCCAGCGTATAGGTGGGCGAGGCCCCGCGGAAGTTGATGAACTTCAGACCTCCCGGCCCGCTGTGAAAGCCGTATTTCACGTTGGCTGCAATCGCCAGCGCCACGCCGGGACCGTAGACCCGCTGTCCGAGCCGGATCGCGCCGCCGGTGACGAAAATGACCTCATCCTCCGAGTGGGAATGCAACGCCGTTTCCTTGTCGGCCATCTGGTACACCTGCTCGTGCAGCCATACGCTGCAGGTCGGGCACGCGGCATCAGCATGCAAGCCGCCGCCGATGCCTGCGCTGCCGTGCAGGCTGGCGGTTCGGGGCACAGTCTCGCTCGGCAGCAGGTGAACGTGGCCGCCTTTGCGATCTCCCGGCCGGCGCTCGCTGACATTGAAGACCAGCAGGGTCGCGCCTTCAGCAGAAGCCGTGAGGTCAAGCGATGCGCCGAATTCGACGATCGCGCTGCTGCCGGGCGCGAGAGTGGCGCCACCGGCCTGGATCGAGCCTTTCCAGACATACATCAGCCGGTCGGCGGGATCGCCGGAAATGCTCATCTCGGCCCCGGGCGAGGCACAATGGTATTGGAGGTGAATCGGATCGCTTGCCTTGCCGAGATAGGCCCGCGACTCGATCAGTCCTCTGGAAGAGGCCGGCGGCCGCATTGTCGGTGCCCGCTCGAGCGGAATAATCGAGACTTTCGTCATATGAATGAGCCTCCTGAGGCAGGCGCCCCTACTGCCCGGACTGCCGGCTCGCCAGGAGGTGCTCACGGCAGAGCTCCGAGACGGTGCGGCAGCCGACAAGGGCCATGGCCCTGCTGATCTCTTCTCTGAAAATATCGAGCGCGCGCGCCACACCGGCTTCGTGACCGGCGGCGAGGCCGAACAGGGGTGCGCGCCCCACCATCACGCCCGAGGCCCCCATGGCGAGCGCCTTCAACACGTCGGAGCCTCGCCTGAAGCCGCCGTCGACCAACACCGTGACCTTCGGCGCGACGGCATCGACGATCTCGGGCAGTGCCTCGAAAGACGGCACGCAGCCATCGAGGCTCCGACCACCGTGGTTCGAGACGATGATGCCGTCGACGCCGCAACCGGCGGCGTTCCGCGCATCCTCGGCAGTAGACACCCCCTTGAGAACCAGAATGTCCCGCCAGGCGCTCCTCAGTGCGCGGACGTCGTCCCAGGTGAAATCGTCCGCGGTATTCGCCCAGGAATACGTGCCACCGAGAAATCGCCGCTCGCCCTCGGGCATGTCGGCGAATTCGGGCAGTCCTCCACTCAGCAGATATCGCAGTAGCGTTCCGAAGAGCCAGGGTGGCGCAGTCATCATCTGGACAAAGGCCTTGAGACCCACCCGGCCAGGCTGAAACCCGCTGCGGTGGAGGTATTCCCGATTACCGACGACGGGCGAATCGAGCGTGACGATCAGGACCCGGATACCCAACTCGCGCGTCACTGCGAGATGGTGGTGCAGCAGCTCGCGCCGCTTCGGCGGATAGATGAGGCGCCAGAGCCGATCGCCGCAGATCTCCTTGAGGTCGGCTTGCGCCGTGAAATTGCTGGTGCCGATGGTGTAAGGGATGCCGGCCGCCGAGGCGGCGCGCGCCAGCGCCCGCTCGCCGTCGTAGGAAATCAGGGCGGCAAGCCCGGTCGCGGCAATGCCCACGGGCATCGCTTGTCTCACGCCGAACCAGCACGTCGAGGGATCCCGCCGCGAGACATCGATCGCGACGCGCTGCCTCAGGAACACGCGTTTGAGGCTGGCGTGGTTCTCACGCAGGGTCACTTCGTCCTCGGCGCCCCGATCGATGTACTCGAACAGGCCTGCGGGCAGCCGTCGTCTGGCGAGCGAGGCAAGATCATCGATGTTGTAGGCCCGCATGATCCGCTTCACGAGCGAGCCTCATCGGTCAAGATCAGGGCGCGAGCATCCGGCCGTTGCCGTGCACCGGATCAGACCGATCACTTGCGGGCCCGGGCGTAGTTGCGCAGCGTGCCGATCGCTTCGATTTCCACTTCCACGACGTCGCCGTCGGCCAGCGGACCTACCCCGGGTGGGGAGCCCATCGAGATCACATCGCCGGGCAAGAGCGTTTGGACGTGGGAAACCCTCTCTACGACTTCTTCCGGAGAAAAGATGCGATCCGAGGTGGAATGGCTCTGCCGGACCTCGCCGTTGAGGCGCGTTTCCATGTGCAGGCATGCCGTGTCGATTCCAGTGACGATCCAGGGTCCAAGCGGCGCGAATCCGTCGTAGGTCTTGCCATAGACGAAATAGGGCGAGCTCATGAAGGCTCCCGGGGTGACCAGATCTCCCGCGGTCACATCGTTCATGCAGGTGAAGCCGAAGATGAATTCATGCGCTTCGGCCCGGCTCACCCGCGTGGCGCGCCTGCCGATGACGATCGCCAGCTCGACCTCGTAATTGACCGCGGGCACGCCTGGCGGCAGCTCGATGGGACCTTCCGGATGGTTGAGTCCGGTCGCAGGCTTGGTCCAGTACATCAGCTCCATGGGCGGCGCCGCGTTGGCTCCGCGGAAGGGGGCGTGGAAGTTCGGGCCGATGGCGATGATCTTCGACGGGACGGTCGGTGCGAGCAGTTGCACCTCGGCGAGCTCGACCGGCGGCAGGGGTGCCGGGCGCAGCGCGCCCAAGGCGCCTTCGAGCGGTTGGATGGTGGCGCCTTGCAGCTCGCCGAAGTGAGTCGCGCCTTGATGCGCGTAACGCAGATATCTTGCCATATATCGTCTTCCGATCGAGCGCGGATGGCCTGCGGGTCTTCAGTCGAGGAGCGTCGTACGCGGTCCGTGCGCCGCCTCGTCGAAATATCTCCCGGTACGCAAAGGGCCGGCCAGGGTGGTGCGAAGACCGAAACGCGGCTCCGCCGGAAGGTTGCCCATTCCGGCGTGCATGCAGCGGCGATTGTCCCAGATGATCGCATCGTTCACGCGCCACTTGTGCTTGTAGACGTAACGCGGCCGCAGCATGTGCTCGACCAATGCGAGCAGGAGCTCGTTGCTCTCTTGCCGTTCCATGCCGATGAAATGATCGACGTAAGTGGGACTCAGAAAGAGGCACTTCACGCCCGATTCCGGATGGGTCAGCACCGCCGGATGTATGACGCTAGGGTAGCGATCGTCGATGCCGGTGGTGCGAGCGCGTCTCGCCGTGCTTCCGGGGTCTTCATCCTCGGTCGCCGGACGCACGGTTGTCCAGAACACGCCGGCGTGCCCGACCGTGCGCAGCGGATCGGTCCGTATCGTCGCCTTGTACTCCAGGCCCTCGAGACGGCGTTTCAGGGCGGGCTCGAGGTCCTCGTATGCTCTGGCGGTGTCCGCGAGCAGGGTCTCGCCATCGAGCACGGGAACTTCAACCATCCTCAACATGGCGCCTTTGCAGATGTCCGGCGAGTAAGCGGTGTCCCGGTGCCAGGCGATACGATTGACTCTGAGATCGGCTCCGTCGAAGACGTAGGCGGCGCTGCGCCGCGGGCCTCCGAGCTCGATGAGATATGGGTTGTCGGGGCACCGGACCTCGGGGACCGGATGAATTTCCAACTCCCCGAAGCAGCGGCTGATGGCCAGCTGGCGCTCGACCGAGCCGATGCCACGAAAAAGCAGGAATCCATACTCGAGCCATGCCGCATAGAGGCGCCCCCTCAGCTCGGGGTCGAGCTCACCGGCGTCGGGAATGCCGGCGACTTCCGCGCCTACGGGCAGGGGGTGCACTGTGATGCCGATTTGGGACATGGACGATCCCCACGGATGACTCTTCAAGGGGCTCAGCGCCGGGCTGTCCTCGGGTAAAGATAGTGAAAGCTATCTTTCCTGTCCAGAGCGTCGTGGGCTTCGGGACCGCCGGATCGGCGGGGCGTGCTCGCGGCAAGCGAGCCAACAGTGCCGCATGAGCAAGCTCGACGACGCGGTGTCGTCGCGCGTGTCACCCACCAACCCGTGAGCGAGACTACGGCCGCGCCGCTCCTGGGCCTGCCAGCGGAACGAAAAGACCCAGCGCAACGACTTGGGTGGCGATGGTGAAATAAACCGTCGCGGCCACCGAGTAGTCATAGAGCGCGCCGATTGCCGTCGAGCCTGCGAGCCACGCCAGACCGTACGCCGCGGTGAAAATGCCGTATGCCGTTCCGAGGCGGACTCCCGGCACCATATCGGCGACCGCGGCGCGCAAAGTCGATCCGTGGATGCCCATCACGGCACCCCATA
>JAKBCR010000280.1 GCA_021807675.1 Pseudomonadota bacterium | reverse complement strand
CCATCGCCTCGAGGAGCCGCGCGGCGCGGTTGTAGCCGATCTTGAGCCGCCGCTGCACGTAGGAGATGGAGGGCTTGCGCTCCGTGACGACGATCCTGACGGCCTCGTCGTAGAGCGCATCCTGCTCCGGATCCTCCATTGCCGCGCCTCCCTCACCCTCCTCGCCCGCGAGTCCCGGTATCGGTGCGCTCGGTCCGGAAACCACTTCCTCGATGTAATCGGGCGGCGTGGTGGTCCTCAGCGCCTCGACGACTCGATGGACTTCCTGATCCGAGACGAAAGCGCCGTGCACGCGCGTCGGCAGCGAGGTGCCCGACGGCAGATAGAGCATGTCGCCGTGGCCGAGCAGCGTCTCCGCGCCCATCTGATCGAGAATGGTGCGCGAGTCCACTTTCGCCGAGACCTGGAAGGCGATGCGGCAGGGAATGTTGGCCTTGATGAGGCCGGTGATCACGTCCACCGAGGGCCGCTGCGTCGCCAGCACCAGGTGGAGGCCCGAAGCGCGCGCCTTCTGCGCGAGACGAGCGATCAGCTCCTCGACCTTCTTGCCGACGATCATCATGAGGTCAGCGAGCTCGTCGATCACCACGACTACGTAGGGCAGCGGCACGAGAGTCTGGATCTGCCGCTGGTCGATGGTCGGGTCGTTGGCCGCCCGCTGCAGCATCACCGGATCCAGAATGGGCTTGCCGGCCTCGTTCGCCTCCTTCACGCGACGATTGAAGCCCGCGATATTGCGCACGCCGAGGGCCGCCATGAGCTGATAGCGCCGCTCCATCTCCGCCACGCACCAGCGCAGCGCGTTGGCCGCCTGCTTCATGTCGGTGACGACCGGGGCGAGAAGGTGCGGAATGCCCTCGTACACCGAGAGCTCGAGCATCTTCGGGTCGATCATGATGAGCCGCACGTGCTCGGCGGTGGACTTGTAAAGGAGCGAGAGCACCATCGCATTGATGGCGACCGATTTGCCGGAGCCCGTGGTGCCCGCGATGAGCAGGTGCGGCATGCGTGCCAGGTCGGCGACCATGGGCTGCCCACCGATGTCCTTGCCGAGGGCGAGCGCGATCGGCGAGGCGACCTCGTCATAGGCCTTGGAGCGGATGATCTCCCCGAGCGTCACGATCTCGCGCTTCTCGTTGGCGATCTCGAGGCCCATGACGCTTTTGCCCGGGATCACCTCCACCACGCGCACGCTCAGCACCGAGAGCGCGCGCGCCAGATCCTTGGAGAGGGTCGTGATCTGACTCGCCTTCACGCCGGGAGCGGGCCGCAGCTCGAAACGAGTCACGACCGGGCCCGGCTGCACGGCGACGACCTCGGCGTCGATGCCGAAGTCCTTCAGCTTCATCTCCACGAGGCGCGACAGCGCCTCGAGCGCCTCGGCGGAATAGAGCGGCTCGCGAGCCGGCGGGTCATCGAGGAGCGAGAGCGGCGGCAGCTCGCCCGCCTTCGGCGGGTCGAATAGCGGCACCTGCCGCTCCTTCTCGACGCGCTCGCTCTTCTCGACGCTCGGCGTCGGCGGCTCGATCTTGGGCGGTGGGCGCGTGGCGGCCCGCTTCTGCTCGCTCACCACGGAATCCCGCCGGGCGGCCCGGCGCTCCTTGCCCATGGCGACGTCCTTCGCGCTCGCGCGCCGCTCCCGCACCCAGGATATCGCGGCCCAGCTCCAGGCCCCCAACCGGTCCATGACGGTGAACCAGGAGACCCCGAAGGCGAGCGACAGGCCCGCCATCCACGCGGTCAACATGAGGAGCGTCGCCCCGAGGAAACCCAGACCTCCCGCAAGACCCGAGCCGACCAGGCTGCCGATCACCCCGCCCGCCGTCTCACGCAGCGACCCCGGCCGCCAGTTGAGCGTCGCAAGCCCGCAGCTCGCCGCGAGCAGCAGCAGGAAACCGCCGCCCCGCACGACCGAATTCATCCGGGAAGCCGGCTCGGGCTCGGCCCGCCTGTGCAGCCCCCAGGCGCTCACGGCCAGTATCACGGGCAGCAGGAACGCCGGGCGGCCGAAAAGGAAGAAGAGCACATCGGCGAGCCAGGCGCCCACCGGCCCGATGCGGTTGTGCACCGCCTGCGAGGCGCCTGCGAACGAGAAGCCCGAGTCCGCCGGGCTGTAGCTGCCGAGTGCGATGAGCAACACGATCGCCGCCACGCCGATTGCGATGACGGCACTCTCGCGCAGGCCGCGCGCGACGGCGGCCGTGAAGCGGATGGGGCGCGCCCGCGCCTGCGATTCGGCCAATTCCTACGGCTCCGGTGAATGAGAGAGAGACTATGATATTAAGCCCGTGGCCCGCGAATAGTATAAGCGCTGGACCCGGGCATCCCGCCCTGACCCGCGCGGCGGTACGGCACATCCGTGTGCCTCGTGCCGTCTCAGGTTCGGGGTCGAGCAGCGGCGGGTGATGAGCACTTGTGTAGGCGCTGGATCCGGCCATCCTGGCCGGATCCAGCGCGCCGCGAGCAAAAGCGCGGTTTTTGATCGCGGCTTCGCCACCTGCGGCGGCGGGGGACATCCATGTGCCTGGTCACCGGATTCGTCCCGCTTCTTGGCTTGGGGTCGACCGCCGGTCGATGGGCGACTTGCTACTATGCGCGCCCGACCCCACGTGGAGATGAAGATTCCGATGACCACTCCCCGGCACAGCCGACTCATCATCCTGGGCTCAGGTCCCGCAGGCTACAGCGCGGCCGTCTACGCCGCCCGGGCCAATCGCGCGCCGCTTATGATCACCGGCGTCGAGACCGGCGGGCAGCTCATGACGACCACGGATGTCGACAACTGGCCCGGCGACGTCGAGGGACTGCAGGGCCCGGCGCTGATGGAGCGCATGCGCCGGCACGCGGAGCGGTTCAATACCGGGATCGTGAGCGATCACGTGCACTCGGCCGATCTCTCACAGCGGCCCTTGCGCCTGAAGGGCGACTCGCACACCTATACCTGCGATGCCCTCATCATCGCCACCGGCGCGACCGCCAAGTACCTGGGGCTGCCCTCGGAGGAGAAGTTCCGGGGCCGCGGCGTCTCCGCCTGCGCCACGTGTGATGGCTTTTTCTTCCGCCGCCAGCGGGTCGCCGTGATCGGCGGAGGCAACACGGCCGTCGAAGAGGCGCTCTACCTCTCGCACATCGCCGAGCACGTGACCCTCGTGCACCGGCGGGATCGGCTGCGGTCGGAGAAGATCCTGCAGGACCGCCTCTTTCGCGAGGTCGAGACCGGAAAGGCCTCGATCGTCTGGAACCACACGGTCGAAGAGGTGTTGGGAGACGATCAGGGCGTGAACGGCTTGCGCCTGAAATCGATCAAGGACGGAGAGACGCAGCGGCTGTCGGTCTCCGGTGCCTTCATCGCGATCGGGCACGAGCCGAACACGGGCATCTTCAGCGGTCAGCTCGAGATGCGTAACGGCTACATCCAGGTGAGAAGCGGCACCGAGGGGGATGCCACCGCGACGAGCGTCCCGGGCGTCTTCGCCGCGGGCGATGTGGCGGATCATGTCTACCGGCAGGCGATCACCTCGGCCGGCGCGGGGTGCATGGCGGCGCTCGATGCGGACCGCTACCTCGAGCGGCTGGAGACCACCAGGAGCTAGTTGCCATGGGCGCACGTCCATCCCGAATCACGACGCGGCACGAACGCGCGGCAGGCACGCGGAGGTGCCCCGCCGCCGCAGGGCGAGGCGGTGCTTGCAGCGAAGCACTGCTTCGCTCCGCCGAGCGCGCCTCGGGCAAAAACCACGCTTTTTGCCCGAGGCGCGCTGGGCCGGGCACGATGCCCGGATCCAGCGCTTCATATTAGAGAGACGGTGCGAGCCACAGTCCACTCCAGCATCGATGATGTCGACCCACGCGAGTGGAACGCGCTCGCCGGCTCGCGCTGTCCTTTCCTGCGACACGAGTTCCTCGCGGCACTCGAGCACACCGGCTGCGTCGGGGCGGGCACTGGATGGGAGCCCTGTCCCGTCACCTTGAGCGACGAGATGGGGCTCGCGGCGGCGGCGCCGGCCTACATCAAGACGCATTCCTACGGGGAATTCGTGTTCGATTTCGCGTGGGCCCAGGCGTACTCGCGCTATGGACGGCGCTACTACCCGAAGCTCATCGTCGCCGTGCCGTTCACGCCGGCCACGGGCCCTCGCCTTCTCGTGCGCCCGGGCCTCGAGCCCGCGGTCCTGGCGAAGCGCCTGCTCGAGGCCCTCGAAGCGCACGCGGCGAGCCACCGCCTCTCCTCCGTACACGCGCTCTTTCTCGACGAGCCGGCACGTGCGGCCTGTGAGCGGGCGGGCTGGCTGCTGCGGCGCGACTGCCAGTTCCACTGGACGAACCGCGGCTATGCGAGCTTCGATGCCTATCTCGAGACTTTCACGGCGGAGAAGCGCAAGAAGGCGCGGCGCGAGCGCCGGCGCGTGGCCGAGGCCGGGATTCGCTTCGAGACGCGCTTCGGCGGTGACCTCGACGAGCGCCTGCTCGACGGCATCTATGCCTTTCACCGCGAAACGTTCCTACGACACGGCAATGAGCCCTACCTCACACGCGAGTTCTTCAGCGAGATCGCGCGAACGCTCGGGGACGCCCTCATGATCAAGATCGCCATGCACCAGTCAGCGCCGCGTGTCTCCTCGCCCGCCACCTCATCGCAGACGCCGGTCGCGGCGGCCATTTTCTTTTGGTCCGAGGAAGCGCTTTACGGACGCTATTGGGGTGCGAGCGACGAATACCACAGCCTGCATTTCGAGACGTGCTACCACCAGGGGATCGAGTTCTGCATCGAGCGGAGCGTGGGCCGATTCGAGCCGGGCACCCAGGGTGAGCACAAGGTGAGCCGCGGCTTCGAGCCGACACTCACGTGGTCGGCCCACCACATCGCAGACAGCGCCTTCCGCGAGGCGATCGGCGATTACCTCGAGCGCGAGGGCGGAGCGATCGACGACTACGCAGCCGAAGTCCGGGAGCACGTCCCCTACCGCAAGGCGCCGGCTTGAGGATGCCGTGAAGATGATCACCTGGCTTTCGCCCAAGGACGCGCCGGAGTGGTTCCCGCCACCGGAGCATGCGCTCGAGGATCCGGCGGGCTTGCTTGCCGCGGGCGGCGACCTTTCCCCCGCCAGGCTCCTCGCGGCCTACCGGCGAGGCATCTTTCCATGGTACTCGCCCGGCCAGCCGGTTCTCTGGTGGTCGCCGGATCCTCGTGCCGTACT
>JAKBCR010000279.1 GCA_021807675.1 Pseudomonadota bacterium | reverse complement strand
GTGTCCACGTACTGGGCGAGGAACGGATAGTTGAGCTGCTCGACGAACACGGCGAGAAAGAAGACCGGCTTGACCAGACTTAGGGCGGTCTGCTGTTCGCCGGTGGTATCGCCCTTGGCGCGCGCCTCGCGCGAGTGCTGGAGCGAGCGGGCGAGGTCCATGAAGAGATAGGCGAAAAAGGCAGAGGCCACGAAGAGGGCGACGAAGTCGCGCACGCTACTGAAGATCTGGCGGAACGCGACGCTGCGCGGCATGGCGAGCCAGACCTTGATCCGGTGCAGGCTGCCGGGCGCGCTCATGTCCGAGACGTACTGGAAGGAAGACGAGTCGCTTGTCCAGCGCCGGCCGATCTTTTCGTTGCCGGTGGCGACGATGATGCGCCCATCCTCGGTCACCGCCGCGGCGCTGATGTCGGGGTTGAGGCGGCGATAGTCCGCGAGCACCTTGTCGAGCCCGCTGATCTGCTTGAAGTCGAGATGGAAGTCCGCGATGTCGCCGAAGCGCTGGCCGAGGGATTCAGTGAGTGCCCGCCCGCGCGCCTGGACGCCGTCGGTGTAGAGCGAGACGAGCGTGGTCACCACCATGATGGAGATGACGAAGAAGGTGGCGGCGAAGGCGACGGCGAGCCAGGGCTTGCCGCGCTCGCCGAAGCGGGGGCCACCGACGAAGGTCAGCGTGGCGAAGAGCAGCGAGGCCAGGAAGGCAGCGACGAGCGGGGTGAGGAATGCGTGATCGACCTTCCGCGCGACCTGGCCCTGGCGCATCGCCACGACCAGCCGGCCGACCCGCTCGAAGCGGTTGCGCAGATCAAGGGTGATGCGGCGCAGCCCGCTCTCCTGGTGCGGCACCTGCACCACGCCCGGGGGTGCGGCGGGTTCGGAGCGGTTGAGAAAGACACGGCGGTTGTCCTGGTTGAACACCTCGACCGAGGCGATCAACGGATCGCCCTGCATCACCTGGTCGGTGAGTTCGCGGAATCCGACATACTGGGCTAGAGGCAAGCCTTGCCGGAGGAAACTCTCCATCGCACTTTTGACGAGCTGCCCCTGCGCGGTTGTCGCCTCGATGTGGAACCGGGCGTAGGTGCGGCTCGCGGCGCCAAACGCAACGTAGATCAGCAGCACCAGGGACAGCAGGCAAACGACGAACATCGCCGCGGCATCGACAATGCGCCGCCGTGTCAGAGTGTCAGGATCCATCGTGGACTCCGGTTTGGAGCAGTTCCCCTGCCGGGCCGGCGAGGGCGAGAAGCTGGTGCGCGGCGCCGCGGCGATGGCTGAACAGCCGGTCGAGCCGGTCGGCGAGCAGCGAGAGGATGAGATCGTCGTAGTCCATGCTCTGCTCCTCGAGCCCGGCGCAGATCAGGCTGGTAACCTGCCCTTCGGGCGCCTTGAGGTCGGGCTTGGGGTTGGCCTCGAGCACGAAGAGTTCGCCATGTTCGTTGGCACGGACATCGAGACGGACGAGAGTTTCGAGGGCGAGATCGGCGAACACCCGCCGGCCGAGGTTGCGCAGCCCGCGGCGCACCGGAGCGTCGGCGTCGTCCTCGGCAGCGTTCAGCGGGCGGACACGGTCACGAGTGATCGGGCGCTTGTCCATGGAAGTGAAGATCCGTTCGTCCGGATCCAGCACGCGCTCGACCTCGGCGAAGGCGAAGGCTTCGCCGAGGCGGTCGAGCGCGCGGCCTCGCGCGATCACCGGCCCGCAGACCGCCACGCAATATTCGCGGCCAGGCAGGAATGTCTCGATCAGCACCTGGTTGTGGGTGGCGAGGAAGATGTGCTCGACGAGTTCGGGCAGCGCTTCCTGGCTTTCGGCGAACATCACATTGAGCGAGGCGCGCCCGGAGACCGGCTTGACCACGAAGCCGCCGGTCCAGCCTGCAAAAACACGCTGGAAGGCTTCGTTGCGGGCGGGATCGAGCGGGCCGGAGGCGGGATGCCAGCCGAGGAAGGGCGCGGTGGGGATGCCGGCGGCCTTGATCTGGCGCTTGAAGGCGAGCTTGTTGTCGAGCGAGGCAGCGGTGAGCGGATCGTGGCCGATGTAGGGCAGGCCCAGCATTTCCAGCATCGCCGGAGCATGAGCGACGGGGCTGTAGCCCTGCACCCCGCCGCTGTTGAGCCAGGCGAGATGGACATCCTCCTGCTTCAGCCGCTCGCCGAGGCGCATGTCCTCCGGAACCACCAGCACCTGGCCGCAGCCGAGACGCTGGAGCGCCGCGGCGATGTCATTCGCCACCGCCTCGTAGCTCTTCCAGGAGCGTGAATTCACCGTCTGGTTGATGACTGCGCCTTCTGCCGCTTTGCTGCCGCCGAAGATCACCGCGATGCGCAAGCGCGGCAGCAGCGTCGCCACCTGCTCCTGCAATTCGCCGATGCGCGCGCTGCGCCGCGGGCTGGACTCCTGCGGGGCGACGTCGAAACGCTGCGTGCTCATCCAATCCATCTTCATGGCTCCGGCAGGAAGGTTCCGAGGGCCATTTTGGCGGATCCGCACCGGTCTGCCGCGCCGTGCGGCGCGTTCCAGTGGCGGCACACCGCGCCCGGGCGCGGTGGAGAAGCGACGTGATGGCGCGATCATTCGCGCTCCGTCTGGTCGGGACCGGTCTGCTTGGGGCCGGTCTCATCGGCAAGGCGTCGGCCGACGGCCCGCGGCGCGCGAGACCGCATGACGGGAACGGTCGGCGCGGGCAGTGCATCTTCGCGGCGCAGCCGGGGCCCAGGCTTCTGCAGGCCGTGGCGGAGCATGGCATCCACTTCGCTGCCGGTGCGCGGGCGGCTATGGTAGAAGCCTTGTACCTCGCCGCACCCCTCGGCGCGCAGGTAGGCGAGCTGGTGGCGCGTTTCCACTCCCTCGGCGGTGGTGGACATGCCGAGACTGCGGCCGAGGCTGAGCACTGCGCGCACGATCGCCGCCGAATCGGGGTTGTTCTCGAGATCGCTGACGAAGGAGCGGTCGATCTTGATCTTGTCGAAGGGAAAGCTGCGCAGATTGCCGAGCGAGGAATATCCGGTGCCGAAATCATCCATGGCGATGCGGATGCCGATGTCCTTGAGCGCGCGCAGCGTCGCGAGATTCGAGTCCACGTCGCGCAGCAGCAGTGACTCGGTGACCTCGAGCTCAAGCCGGTTGGGCGGCAGTCCGACTTCGCGCAGGATCTCGCCGATCAGTCGGGCGAGATCGCGGTTGCGGAACTGTGCCGGGGAGAGGTTGACCGCGACGCGCACCGTCTCCGGCCAGGAGAGTGCAGTCGTGCAGGCCTCGCGCAGGACCCATTCGCCGAGCTTGACGATGATGCCGGTCTCTTCCGCGAGCGGGATGAAATCGGCCGGCGGCACCTGGCCCTTGCGGGGATGGTTCCACCGCACCAGCGCTTCGAAGGCGACGATCTCGTCCGTATAGACATCGACGATCGGCTGGTAGTGGAGTTCGAGCTGGTGGCGGGCGAGAGCGGAGCGGAGGTCGATCTCGAGCGCGCGGCGGGCCTGGGCGCGCGCGTCCATTTCCTCCTCGAAGAAGCGGAAGGTGCCGCGTCCGTCCGCCTTGGCGCGGTAGAGCGCGAGATCGGCGTTCTTGAGCAGGCGCTCCGCGGTCTCCTCGATGGCGTCGGACGTGGAGGCGATGCCGATGCTGACGGTGGTGACGATCTGCTGTCCGTTGAGATCGATGGGCTGGCTCATCGCGTCGAGGATGCGCCATGCCAGCGTGCTGAGATCGTCCGGCGACGGCATGTCGGTGATGATGATGGCGAACTCGTCGCCACCGAGTCGGGAGGCGGTGTCGGTCGAACGGAGCGAGGCGCGCAGCCGGTCGGCGACGACCTGGAGCACGATATCGCCGGCGGGGTGGCCGAGGGTGTCGTTGATGTTCTTGAAATGATCGAGATCGAGGCAGAAGATCGCCGTGCAGCCGCGGCCGTGGCGCCAGCGCGCCACCGCCTCCTCGACCTGCTGCTGGAACTGCACGCGGTTGGCCAGCCCGGTGAGCACGTCGTGGTAGGCGAGATGGTGGATCTGACGCTCATGGCGCTTGAGCTCGCTGACGTCGGTGTAGAGCACCACGGTACCGCCCTCGGGCGAGCGGTGCTCATTGACCATCAGCCAACGGTCGTCCGGGAGATGGCGTTCGAACACGACGTGGGCGCGGGCGTGGCCGGAAATGCGCTCGGCGATGACCCGCTGCTCGGCCTCCGTTGGGGGCCGGCTGCCGTGGCCGGTGACCTCCGCGGCGACAATCTCGGCGTAGCCGAGGCCGGGGCGGATGAAGCTCGCGAGACCGGGGAAGAGATCGACGAAATGGCTGTTGCTGATGATCAGCCGATCGTCGCGGTCGAACATCAGGAGGCCTTGGGCCAGGCTTTCCACGATCGCGGCGCGGGTGCGAGCCTCTGTCGCGGCGGCGGCGCGTTCCGCCTCCTTGAGGCGCGTGGCGTCGAGGATGATGCCGGTCCAGAGCACGGACCCATCCGCCTGCCGCTTGGGACGGGCGATGGCATGGGTGAATTTCTCCCGCCCGTCGCGGGTGACGATCGAGGCCTCGACATCCCACATCCGCAACTCCCGCGAGGCTTCGAGGAGACGATTGCGGAAGTCTCGGCTGTAGCTCTCGCCGTGACGGGAGAAGAGCGCCTCGGGATTGGCAAGAATTTCCTGCGCGGAGACACCGAAGATCTCCTGCGCCCCTTCGCTGATGTAGGTGTAGCGGATGTCGCCCTCGGGGGTGACGATGCGCTGGTAGACCACCCCGGGGATGGTAGCGGCGAGCGAGGCGAAATTTTCTTCGGCGCCCGGTCCCGCCGGCTGCCCGCGGGCCATGCGCGCGGCCAACCCGCAAAGTCGCGCGAGAAACGGCAGCAGGGCGGCTGCCCCAGCGATGACGGCGCCTCCTCCGGATGCGGGCGGCAGAAGGGCAATCGTGCCCAAGCTGCCGCCGCCGAGGTCGGGAATGGCGACGCCGCCCGCCTCGGGGAGCGCGGCGCCGGCTCCCAGCGTGATCACGCAGCGCGCCGGGGCGAAGAGACGCTCGGCGAGCATGCGAATCCGCCCGACCGCGTGCTCGAAGGCGAGCGGACCGTCACATTGCACGAGAATCTCTTGCTCGGCATCCAGAATCTCTAAAAAGAGATCTACAGAGCCGGAACCCGGGCCAATCGTCACCACGGGCGAGGACACGGCATCCGCCGGCCCCTTTCCGCTTTGCGCCCCGGTCCA
>JAKBCR010000278.1 GCA_021807675.1 Pseudomonadota bacterium | reverse complement strand
GGTAGGCCGGAAGGAGACGCTGCTCCAGGTGGGAAGCGAGGGAATCGAGGGTGAGCTTCAACGGGGTCCGCCGCAACGCAATGGCGCATTATCGGCCATTCCGGATGCGCTTGCCCGACCGGGTAATCGGTGACTGCCGCCCAGAGCATCGGTCCACGGCCACGCTCGGCCGGCCGGCCCGGGGCGGTGCCGCCGCAAGTGCGGTTCGGAGGCGCGATCGGCGGATCACGCTCAGCCCTGCGCTCAAAGGAGCAGTCCGAGCCCGACGCCGGTGTAGTTGGAGAACCCGCCGAGGCTGCCCTGAATGCGCACACCCTCCTCCAGATCCACCTCGAAGTCCGGACTGACGAGATATTGCAGTCCGCCATCGGCATCGCTGCCCCACCCGTGCCGGTAGCCGGAGTGCGACTGCCCATAAATCTCGCCGTAAAACTGCAACCGTGAGGTCGACTCCCAGGTCACCACCAGATCGGGATTGAAGCTCTGGAAGCGCCCACCACCCGCCGCCGTGGGCTCGGTCTGCGAGGTGACGCCGACCATCAGTGACACGCCGAGCGGGCCGTTGCCGTAACTGACGATCGCATTCAGCGCGCCGCCGAGTCCATGGCTACCGAACGTGCTGTCGCCCGAAGGAGGTGTCGCCAGCGCTTCGGCGGTCCATTGCCAGTGCTCCGTGTAGCCGAACGAATGTTTGATGCCGACCGTCGTCGGACCGAAGCCGTGTATCGTCGCGGCCGGAACGCCCGGGGCGCCATCGACCGAATCGTACTGGAAACTCGGCGGCAGCCAGACGAGCTCGGAACCTCCCGGGAGGCCCCAGCGCAGCTCGAGATTGGGCAGCGTATAGACCCTGCCGCCCGGCGTGCCATACAGGTTGCCGGCGGTGGCCCCCGCCTCGATGACGGTCATCCCCCGCGGAACCACGCAGCTGGAATCCTCGACGGTCGGCCGATCCAGCAGGCCCAGCAGCCCGGACGGTCCGCTACAGGGAGGCGCCGGGGTGACGGCATGCGCCGCCGGAATGCATGCCGGCGCGAAGGCAGCGACTGCCAGGGCGCACAGAACTCGCCGCTCGTTCAACTAACTCTCCTTCGGTGCCAGATGCAATCGACAGCGGGCGCGGAATGTGCGCCCGTGTCGCTCGGATGAGCGCGGCGCCCGGTGAGTTCTCGCTCGGTGCTGCCGGCGCCGATCTGCGCCGACCAGTGAAGAGGACATCGGCACGCCGATTCGGTTCCCCCGAAAGAGCGTGTCCGCGCTTGCAGTGACCGCCATGACTGGCGTGCGGTCATGGCGGCACTATACCTGTCGGCGACTCGCCGCGGTGACGGACTGAGGATATGGACGGTATCGAAGTCGCGACCCGTTGCAGTACGATTGCCCGAGCCATGCCAACATCATCCCAGTCAGGCGTACGCCGACGCCTCTACCCGGCGATAAAGCCTTACCGGACGGGCTTTCTCCGGGTCTCGGAGGCGCACGAGATCCACTTCGAGGAGTGCGGCAACCCCAACGGCAAGCCCGCTGTCTTTCTGCACGGCGGCCCGGGCGGTGGGACCGACCCCAGGATGCGCCGCTTCTTCGATCCGGCCCGCTACCGGATAGTGCTGCTCGATCAGCGAGGCTGCGGCAAGAGCCGTCCGCACTCCAGCCTCGTGGACAACACCACGTGGCATCTGGTCGCGGACCTCGAGCGATTGCGCGAGCATCTCGGCATCGAGCGGTGGCTGGTGTTCGGCGGCTCCTGGGGATCTACGTTGGCGTTGGCGTATGCGCAGGCACACCCTGGCCGCGTGACGGAGCTCGTGCTGCGCGGGATCTTCATGCTGCGGCGCTGGGAGCTGGAGTGGTTCTACCAGAGCCCCGGCGGCGCCGGCGCGCTGTATCCGGACCTGTGGGAGCGCTACGTCGCGCCGATTCCGGAGGCTGAGCGCGGCGAGATGATCCGCGCGTATTACGGACGGCTGACGAGCGATGACGCCGAGGTGCGGAGCCGCGCGGCAAAGGCATGGTCCATCTGGGAGGGCGCCACCAGCTACCTGCGCACCGCGCCCGATTACATCGCCAGGTTCGAGGAGGACCGCTACGCGGAGGCTTTCGCGCGAATCGAGTGCCACTACTTCATCAATGGCGGCTTTTTCCGCAGCGACAGCCAACTTCTCGACGATGTCCACCGCATCCGCCACATTCCGGCCGTCATCGTGCAGGGGCGCTATGACGTCGTCTGCCCCATGAAGAGTGCTTGGGATCTGCACCGCGCGTGGCCCGAAGCGGACCTGCGCATCGTGCCGGACGCCGGTCACTCCGCGTTCGAGCGCGGCAACCTCCACGAGCTCATCACGGCGACCGACCGTTTTGCCGGTGCCGGCGAGCGCGGAGCGAGTTGAGCGACGCTGGGATGATGCGCCGGATCCGGGCATCTAGCGGGATTGCGCCCTGCGCCCCCGCAGCAGCGCGTCCGGGTGGCGGTCGAGATAGTCCGCAAGCTCGCGTACGGAGCGTGCCGCCTGGCTGAGCTGGCTCATCAACTCCGGCAGATTCGTGCTCGAGGGCGCGGTGCCTCCCGTCGTATTCTGGACGGCGACGAGCGTGCGCTGCGCGGCATCGGACGTGGCACGGAGCGACTTCAGCAGCGCGTTGATGTTGGGTTGTGTCTCACTGGCCAGCCGATCGAGATGCGTCAACACCCGGTTGAGCGTCACCAGCGCATCATGAAGCTGCGGGCCGGCCGTCGCCTGATTGAGATTGCGTAGGACGGCGTTCAGGTTTCGCAGCGTATCCGCGAGCAGCGGCGATCCTCCCGGGCCACCCAGTGCGGCCTGCTCGTTGCCGTAGAGCCTGAAGACACTGCCCGCGGGACTGGGCGCGCCCGACATGGCCGGGGGAGCAGTGTCGAAAGCGACACCGCCGGCGAGGAGCTGTTGCCAGGAATTGGCACGCAGCTGCAGCCCCTGGGTACCCAGGGTCATAGCCACTCCGCCGGCATTCCAGAAGCGCGTCCCGGGATGCACCAGCCGGTCCTCCGGCGAGCGAATGAATGCCGTCACTTTTACGCCACCCCCGTCATCCGCGAGCGAGAAGCTCGTGACTACGCCAACATCCACTCCGCGATACGTCACCGGCGCGCCTCGGGTCAACGAGCCGAGATCCGGCGCACGCAGGATGAATGAACGCCCCTGCGCGCCGGGAGCCACGATCGGCGGGCTGTCGAGGCCGACGAAATGGCGCCGCGGCTTGCCGGGCCTGCCGGGGTACATCTCGACATAGGAGCCCGAGACGATCGTAGAGAGCCCCGAGATACCCTGGACGCCGAGATGTGGAGTCACGATGTAGAAGATGGTCGAGCCGGTGAGATACGGAGTCGCCTCCCGGGTCATCCGGGCATCGACGACCACCCGTCGCATGTCACGCGTCAGCCGCAGCGAGGTCACGGTCCCGAGCACCGCGTTGAGGTGCTGGATCGTCGCTTGGCCAGGCTGCAGTCCTTGCGCCGCATGGAAAGTGATCGTGATTTGCGGCCCGCGCTCCGCGAGCGCCCGCCAGGCGAGCCATGCCACGACCCCGGCGGCCGCTATCGGCACGACCCAGACCCACGCGATCCAGCGGCGAGGCCGCACGCGCGCTTCCACGGGCTCCTCAGGGTCGTCCGGCTCGTCTGGCATTACGGATCATCCTCCCTGGGGAGCGTCCCACATGAGCCGCGTGTCGAATGTCCGCGTCGCAATCATTGTCAGGATTACAACCGCTGCGAACGCCGTGAGTCCGCTGGCCGCCCTGGCCTGGGCGACTGCGCCGAATTGCAGGAGGGCGACCAGGACCGAAGCGACGAACACGTCGATATTCGACCAGGATCCGACGGTATCGATCAGCCGAAAGAAGCGTGTGCGCCCGATCAGCAGTCGCGAGGACCCCTGCAGGGTCGCCAGCAGCATCCAGGTCAGGCCGCACAGCTTCAGCAGCGGCACCACGATGCTCGCCAGGAAGACGATGAGCGCCAGCGGCCACAGCCGGTTGTGGATCAGCTCGAGCACCCCGGTGATGAGGGTGCTCGACTGCTCGTGGCCGAAGCTGACCAGCGTCAGCACTGGCAGCGCGTTGGCCGGCACATAGAGCAGGAAGGCTGCCGCCACCAGCGCCGCGGTGACCGTGAACGCATGAGGCTTGCGCTCATGAAGCGTTGCCGCACAGCGCGGGCAGGCACTGCCTTCGTGCGCGGCGGTCACCAGCAACTCGCAAGCCGTGCAGGCGATCGCTCGAGGGTCGCTATCGCGCTGACACACGTGCGGCCCGACCCGCCCGTGTTGATCCCGCTCATATCGCAGCGGCAGCGCCTCCCAGACCGTCCGCTCATCGAGCTGGGTCATGGCAAGCAGCAACGCCGCGGTCGCTGCGAGCAGGCACCAGCCTCCCTCGAGTACGTGCACACCGACCACCAGCCGCAGACGGCTGTAGGCAACGAAGCAGCCAACTAGAAAGATCTCGAGCATCATCCAGGGACGCAGTCGCATGACCCAGCGAAAGGCGAGCCCCACATGGGGGCGCAGGCCCAACCGCAGCGACAGGAGCACGCCGATCAGCCCCGCAAGATAGATGTAGGGAAGCGCGAGACTGAAGGCCCCGACGATCGTGGCCAGGGGCGCGAACCCCTCGCGCCAGAGGCCCGCGATCCCGCTCCACAGCCAGCTGATCCTGGCCGCCCCGTGAGAGGCCACACGGAGCAACGGCTCGACGGTGGCGGGAATCAGCAGAAGCAAAGCCGCCAGCGCGAGCGCGAGCGGGGCATCTACCCGCCCCGCCGCCGGTCCCGCCAGCAGCCGTCCGCACCGCCGGCATTCGGCAATGTGCCGCCGACGCACGGCCGGCAGCCGCTGCACGAGCCCGCAATCCGGACAAGCCACCCTCGCCTGACGCTCAGCGGTAAACATCGCTGGCGGAGCAGCAAAGCAGGTGCCTCGCCCCGGTTGTGCCCCGCCGCCGCAGGTGGCGGAGCCCCGGCGCACCCAAAAACCGCGCTTTTTACCCGAGCGCGCTTCGTTCGCGCAGGATGCCCGGATCCAGCGCATCCTAGTTCCCCATCGACCAGCGGTCGACCCCGAAACGATGAAGCGGCACGAACCCGGTCACCAGGCACACGGACGTGCCCCGCCGCCGCAGGTGGCGGGCGTTGAGGCAAAAAACCGCGCTTTTTGCCTCAACGGCGCTGGGCCGGGCAGGGTGC
>JAKBCR010000277.1 GCA_021807675.1 Pseudomonadota bacterium | reverse complement strand
AGCAGGGCGAAGGCCGGCCGGGCACGGCGCCCGTCGGGCAGTGTGAAAGCGCCGAGCAGGGATGGATCGATGCCGATCGCTTGCGCCTCGGTGAGAGCGCCTGAGGCACGATCGAATGCGAGCTCGCGCCCGCTTGCATTGCGGGCGATGAGACCGTCATCGGGCTCACCCGGGGCATCGATCACGAGATGGTGCGCGTTCGTGTAGCGGACCAGGAACTGCGCATCGATCTTGCCGGCCTCGAGCAGACAGTGAATGAGCGCGAGCACGAAGAGTCCATCAGTCCCCGGTGTGATGGGCACGAGCTCGTCCGCGATCGCCGAGTAGCCGGTGCGCACCGGGTTGATGGAGATGATCTTCGCGCCACGCGCCTTGAGCCTGGCGAGGCCGAGCTTGATCGGATTGGAGTCGTGATCCTCGGCGACCCCGAAGAGGAGGAAAAGTTGCGCGTGCTCCCAGTCCGGCTCGCCGAATTCCCAGAACGCTCCGCCCACCGAATAAAGTCCGGCCGCCGCCATATTGACGGAGCAGAATCCGCCGTGAGCCGCGTAGTTGACGGTGCCGAACCTGCCCGCGAAATGGCTCGTGAGCGCCTGAGACTGATCGCGTCCGGTGTAGAAGGCGAGGCGGTTGGGGTCGGTTGCGCGGATGGCGGCCAGGCGGTCCGCCGCCAGGGACAGCGCCTCCTCCCAGGAGATGCGCTCGAAACCACCCGACCCGCGTGGTCCCACGCGCTTCAGAGGCGAGGTGAGCCGCGCCGGGGACACCGCCGTCATGATCCCCGCGGAGCCCTTCGCACAAAGCACACCGCGGTTGACCGGGTGATCCCGGTTGCCCTCGATATACCTCAGCCGCCCGTCCTCGAGGTGCACCTTGATGCCGCAGCGGCAGGCGCACATGTAGCAGGTGGTACGAGTGACGGCACGCTCCGGCATGGATGGCTCAGCCCCGCGGTGGGTTTTCGGCCGATGATGGCGAAGCGACGAATATATATCCAATGCAAAGAATGCACTTTCACTATATATTAATGATATATGAATCTCCATCACCTCTCGATCTTCGCCGCCATTGCCGAGACCGGGAGCCTCACCGCCTCGGCCCGCAAGCTGCACATTTCCCAGCCGGCCCTCTCGCGCGAGTTGAGGACCTTCGAGGAGCGGCTGGGGGTCACGCTCTTCGAGCGCCATCCCAAAGGCATGCGGCCGACTCATGCGGGCGAGGTGCTGAGCCGCTACGCGGCGCGGCTCTTCGAGCTCGAGCGCGCGGCCGAGGCCGCGATGCGCGAGATCGCCGGCGCGTTCCACGGCCGGCTCTCGCTCGGCGCGAGCAACACGATCGGGACCTATGTGCTGCCACGGGTGCTCGCCACCTTGCGGCGGGAGCGGCCGCAGGTGCAGGTGGCGCTGTTCATCGGCAACACCGAGCAGGTATCCCAGGGCGTCGACGACCTGCGCTTCATGTTGGGCTTCATCGAAGGTCCGCTGCATCGCTCGGGGCTGCGTGCCACGGCTTTCCAGCAGGATGAGATCGTGCCCGTCGCCTGTGCCGATCACCCGCTGCTGCGCAAGCGGCGCCTGACGATCGCGGACCTCTCCGCGCAGCCGCTGCTCGTGCGCGAGCAGGGCTCGGGAACGCGCGAGCTGATCACGGCGACGCTGCGCCGCTACGACATAGCCGAAGGCACGAGCATGGAATTCGGCAGCACCGAGGCATTGAAGCGGGCGGCCGTCCACGGGGGCGGTATTGCCTGGCTCCCACGCATCAGCATGGTCAATGAGCTGCGCGAAGGGAGCCTTTGCGAGCTGCCGCTCAGGCAACTGCGGATCGTCCGTCCGCTCATGGCGCTCAGCCGCAAGGGTGCGCCGCTCGAGCCGGTGGCGCAGGTGTTCCTGGATCTGCTGTGCAAGGCGTCCGCAGGGGAGGCCGACCCGCCGGGCGCATCGTAAGGGTCCCCCGATCTGGGTATCATTGCCCCCGAGGAGCGCTTGCGAAGGGGAAATCATGTCGGACACAAAGTTCACCGTGCGCAAGGCGGCCGTGCTCGGTGCCGGAGTCATGGGCGCCCAGATCGCGGCGCACCTGGTCGATGCCCGCGTGCCGACGGTACTCTTCGACCTGCCGGCGAAGGAGGGCGGGAAGAACGGCATCGTCGACAGAGCGATCGAGAGCCTGAAGAGAATTCAGCCTTCGCCGCTCGCTGGCCGCCAGACGGCGGCTTTCATTCAGCCGGCCAACTACGACGATCACCTGGCTCTCCTCCCCGAGTGCGACCTCGTGATCGAGGCGATCGCCGAGCGCATGGACCTGAAGAGGGATCTGTACCGCAAGGTCGCCCCGTACCTCGGGGCGCGCACCCTCTTCGTCTCCAACACCTCGGGCTTGTCGATCACGAGGCTCGCCGAGGCCTGTCCGCAGGAGCTGCGGCCGCGCTTCTGCGGTGTGCACTTCTTCAACCCTCCGCGCTACATGCACCTTGCGGAGCTCATTCCGTGCGAGGACACGCTCCCGGCGGTGCTCGATGATCTGGAGCGTTTTCTCGTCACCACGCTCGGCAAGGGCGTCGTTCGCGCCAAGGACACTCCAAATTTCGTCGCCAATCGCGTCGGGGTGTTCTCCATGCTGGCAACCATCGCCAACGCAGGCAGGCTCGGCATCCGCTTCGATGTGGTCGATGAGCTCACCGGTCCGCTTCTCGGAAGGCCGAAGTCGGCGACATTCCGCACCGCCGACGTCGTGGGCCTCGATACCTTCGCCCACGTGGTCAGAACCATGCAGGAGGGGCTTGCGCAGGATCCCTGGCACGGTCTTTTCCAGTCCCCGCCTTGGCTGACCCGCCTGATCGAGGCCGGAGCGCTCGGTGCGAAGACCCGCAGCGGCATCTACCGCAAGAAAGGCAACGAGCTCAAGGTGCTCGACCCCGCGAGCGGCGAGCACGTCGATGCGGTGGGTGAGGCCGATGCGAGCGTCACGCGGATCCTGAAGCTCCCCGACCCCGCGCAGAGGCTCGAGCGGCTGCGATCGAGTCAACATCCTCAGGCGCAGTTCCTCTGGTCCTGCTTTCGCGACACGTTCCACTACATCGCGTATCACCTGAAGGATATCGCGCACTGCGCCCGCGACGTGGATCTCGCCATGCGCTGGGGATTCGGCTGGAAGCTCGGTCCTTTCGAGACCTGGCAGGCGGCGGGCTGGTCACAGGTGGCGGCCTGGATCGAGGAGGAGATCGCCGCGGGCAAGGCGCTCGCGAGCGCGCCGCTGCCCGCCTGGGCTCGGGAGAGGGGGCGCAAGGGAGTGCACTTCCCCGAAGGCTCATACGATGCCGCGGCCAACAGGCTCGTGGGACGCTCGACGCTGCAGGTGTACCGGCGGCAGTTGTGGCCCGAAACGGTGCTCGGAGAGAGCAGGGCGGAGCTCGGCGACACGGTCTACGAGAATGCGGGCGTGCGCGCGCTCGCCGCGGACGATGGGATCGTGGTCGTCTCATTCAAGACCAAGGCGCACTCGATCAGTCCGGAGGTCCTCGAGGGCCTGAATGACGCAATCGATATCGCCGAAGAGCGGTTCAACGGTCTCGTCATCTGGCAGCCCGAGGCGCCATTCTCGGTCGGAGCCAACCTCGAAGCCTTCGGCGCGCAGCTCGCGGCCGGCGACTGGCGCAGCATCGAGAGCGTCATCACGCTCTTTCAGAGCACTTCCATGCGGTTGCGCTACAGCCGCATCCCGACGATAGCCGCGACACAGGGGTACGTGTTCGGCGGGGGATGCGAGTTCATCCTGCACTGCGATCGAGTGGTCGCGGCGCTCGAGTCCTATGTGGGTCTGGTGGAGGCGGGCGTCGGACTGCTGCCGGCGGGCGGCGGCTGCAAGGAGCTGGCGCTGCGGGCCGCGCGGCAGAGCAAGGGCGATCTGCTCGCATCGCTGAAGGACTACTACACGATGATCGCCACGGCCAAGGCGGCCGCCAGCGCCATCGAGGCGCAGGAGCTTGGGCTCTTGCGCGAAAGCGATGTCGTGGTACTCAACTCCGGTGAGCTGCTGCACATCGCCAAGCAGCAGGCCATCGCGCTGCACGAGGCCGGATATCGACCGCCGCTCACGGGCAGAGGCTTCCCGGTCGCCGGGCGCACCGCAGCCGCTTCGATCAAGGGGCAGCTCGTCAACATGCTCGAGGGACATTTCATCAGCGAGTACGATTTCGAGATCGGCTCGCGGATCGCCGAAGTCATGACCGGGGGGGATGTGGAGCCCGGTACCGAAGTGAGCGAGGACTGGATCCTCGCGCTCGAGCGCCGGCACTTCCTCGCGCTCCTGAAGAATTCCAAGACGCGGGAGCGCATTGCCCACACGCTGGCCACCGGCAAGCCGTTGCGTAATTGATCGGGCCACGGAGAAACGAGCCCATGTCACGACAGACTCAAGAAGCCTACATCGTTGCCGCCACGCGCGCGCCCGTCGGTAAGGCCCCGCGCGGCATGCTGCGCCACGTGCGGCCGGACGATATGCTCGTTCACGTCATCAAGGGCGCTCTCGCGCAGGTGCCGGCGATCGAGCCCGCGCGGGTCGAGGATGTCGTGGTGGGCTGCGCGTTCCCCGAGGCGGAGCAGGGCCTCAACATGGCGCGCATCGCGGCACTGCTCGCGGGTCTGCCGGATTCGGTGCCCGGCATCACGATCAACCGGTATTGCTCCTCGGGCTTGAATGCCGTGCAGATCGCCGCCGACCGCATCCGGGTGGGCGAGGCCGATGTGGTCCTTGCCGGCGGCAGCGAATCGATGTCGATGGTGCCGATGATGGGCAACAAGGTGGCCTTGAACCCGGAGATCTTCGCCAGGGACGAGAGCTATGCCATCGCCTACGGCATGGGCATCACCGCCGAGAAGGTCGCGCGACAGTGGAAGGTCTCTCGCGAGGATCAGGACGCATTCGCGCTGGAATCACACAGGCGCGCGGTCGCGGCGACCGCCTCGGGAGCCTTCGACGCCGAGATCACCCCCATCGAGGTGACCGACCGCACACCGGACCTCGAGTCCGGTGAGGTCCGATATTCGAAACGAATGCTGCGTCACGACGAGGGTCCGCGCGCCGATACGTCGCTCGAGGCGCTCTCGAGGCTGAAGACGGTCTTCGATGCGAAGGGGAGCGTGACGGCCGGCAACAGCTCCCAGACCTCCGACGGCGCGGGCGCCGTGGTGCTGGTGTCCGAGAGCGCTTTGAAGCGCTAAGA
>JAKBCR010000057.1 GCA_021807675.1 Pseudomonadota bacterium | reverse complement strand
AACAGGGCCAGGGGCAGAATCTTGCTCAGAATGATCTTGTCCATCTGTGTGAGAGCGACGCCCGCGACCGCCGTGCCGCTCATGCCGCCCGTGAAGCTGGCGACCTCGCGCAACGGGCGAATGTCGAATCGCGCCCGGCGGCTGGCCGGCGGCAACTTCGTCCACAGGACAATTGCCATCGTGAGGACATAGGCGAAGTTCGCAAGCACTTGCCACACAAAGAACGTCAGAATGTTTCCGGAAAAGCACCACAGGACAAGCACGGCGCCGCCGCCGTTGAACACGGCCGCGACGCTTCTGACCACATTCATCTCCACTTGGCGCTGCAGGCCCAACAATCCTCCCTGATAGAGGCTCAGCGGCCACTGCACGGCCACCAGCACGCCCATCAACACCACGGCGCGCCGCACCTCCCATACCGGAATCGCACCGTGTTTTATCCATCGGTCGGCAATGACGGGCGCCGCAAGACAGATCGCAATCACTACGATGAGCCCCATCAGCAGATAGACAACTTCGAGAGTCCTGACGAAATCTCGGGATTCCTGTGCTTTTTCCATTTGCACCGAATACCTGGCCAACTGGCGGTTCAACGTCGGGGCGAGCCCCAGATCGAGGACCCGCAGGGACGCCTGCAATGTAAGGAAGAAGCCCACGAGGCCGTATGCATCTATGCCGAGAAGTCTTACGTATATCGGGGCGCAGACCAACTGCGTGAACGCGCCTACGCTGGCGCCTCCGATATTGGCAGCTATGTTGACCTTGAGCTTGCTCACGCTGCAGTGCCCGAAGCAGACCGTTGGGCTGCCGCACCTGGAAATCCGAATTTATGATTCAGGAGTCCGCCCCCCGCGCGCGGGTTCCTCATCAAGCCATGACGCGATGCGACCGGTCCCTGAGTGCCTGTTCATAATCGAAATGCGCCATCTCCTTTACGAGATCGACAAAGCTGCACTTCGGCGACCACCCCAGCACCCTCTTGGCCTTGCTCGGGTCCCCGAGCAGGGTATCCACCTCAGCTGGACGGAAGTACTGTGGGTCCACGGCAACGACGCATCTTCCCGCGTCATCGACGCCCTCCTCCTCCACATCGGACCCGCGCCATCGAATCCGCATGTCCAGCTCGCTCGCCGCCCGCTCCACGAACTCCCTGACGCTGTGCTGCTCTCCGGTCGCGATCACAAAATCGTCCGGCGTCGGCTGCTGAAGCATCAGCCATTGCGCCTCGACAAAGTCGCGCGCATGGCCCCAATCACGCTTCGCATTCAGATTGCCCAGATAGAGCCGGTCCTGCATCCCCAGCTTTATCCGTGCAAGCGCCCGGGTGATCTTGCGGGTGACGAACAGCTCGCCACGAATCGGCGACTCGTGATTAAAGAGGATGCCGTTACATGCAAACATTCCGTACGCTTCCCGGTAGTTCACCGTTATCCAGTACGCGTAGAGCTTGGCCACGCCGTAGGGGGAGCGCGGATAGAAGGGCGTCGTTTCAGATTGTGGCATTTCACGAACCATGCCGTACATTTCCGATGTCGACGCCTGATAAAACCTCGTGCGCTTCTCGAGGCGAAGTATACGGATCGCCTCCAACATCCTCAGAGCACCGAGCGCATCGGAATTGGCGGTGTACTCGGGCTCTTCGAATGAAACGGCCACGTGGCTCTGAGCCGCGAGATTGTATATCTCATCAGGCTGAGTCCTCTCGATGACGTGCAACAGGCTGGTCGCGTCGGTCATATCGCCGTGAGGAAGAAACAGCCGGGCGTCCGGCTCGTGCGAATCCTTGTATAGGTGGTCGATTCGCGCGGTGTTGAACATTGAGGCGCGGCGCCGCAATCCAAAGACGACGTAGCCCTTCGAGAGCAGGAGTTCCGCCAGGTAGGCACCGTCCTGACCGGTGACTCCCGTTATCAATGCAGTTTTTGACGCTTTCATACAACTCTTCGCGAGCCGCTACGGAATCGAGGCTTGCGACGAATCCGCCCTTTACAACGCATGGACCGCTGCTGCCGCAATCGCCACGTTGTACATGATGCCCGTCACGGCCTGCCAGAACGGCAGCGGCAGCATCTGCTCGGCATTGATCGGCACCACGATGGTATCGCCGGGCTTGATTTGGGTGTCGGACCCACGACTGAACCAGCGGCTTCCCTCGTTTGCGACCACGCTGCCGTCGGCGCGCACCACGTAGACTCTCTTCTCATCCGCTTGCGAGGTGAATCCACCGCTCAGGCGGATATAGTCGGCGCGCGACAGATTGGGATTGTATAGATGAGAGGTGGGGTCCTGTACCTCGCCAATGACTGTCACTTCCTGCTCAAACTTGGGCACGATCAGCTCGTCCCCATTGCGAAGGATGACGTCATACGGTGAATTTGCAGGCTGGCGCATTATGCGCCGCAGATTGATCACCAGCCGCCCGACCGCCTTCTCCCCCTGAAGCTGTTGCAGCAGAGAGCGTCCGACAATGAGCGCACTGGATGCATTATTTGTGTTCGCCCCCGCACTGGTCGCTACAGCCCGCAGGGCCAACACTCCCAGTTCTACTTTCATCCGCTGCGCCAGCTGGTCCATCTCCTGCTGCTCACGTTGCTTGAGCTCCACGCGAGTGAATACGGCTCCTTGGGGAAAGGCGTACTGAGTGAGCCCGCCCGCGCGCTCGATCACCGATTTCAACGTCTCACCCGGCGCGATGGTATATGTTCCCGGGAAGCGCACTTGTCCACTGAGAGTCACGCTCTCCTGATTCGCCCACTGCGAGACCTCCTTGACGCTCAGAACGTCGTAGGGCTGAAGCCTCACATTGTCCGCCGGGTCGCCGCTCAGCGCTCCGGCCAGATCGATGGTCCTTATCTCGGTCCGGCGCGTGCCGCCAGGGACGACCACGTAGCGCGTCAGCTCAGCCTGACCGGCGTACGCCGCATCGGCCAGGCCGCCGCCCGCCCTGATGAGATCAGCCACTCTCATGCCCGGCTCGAGCGGGTACTGCCCAGGCACGTTCACTCGGCCCTCGACGGTCACCACCTGCTCCGGTTGCTGTGCCGTCGACTCCGCGCGCAGCTCTTGCAGGATGGGCTCGATGATCCGGTCGCGGCTCGAGGTCAGATCGAACACCGTGATCTGATCCCGAGGCATCAGCTTGACGTCCGCCTTCGATCCTGGAGCTGCCAGCGCAGCCGCGAGGTCCGCGGAAAGCGCGACGATGTGCCGATCGGGCGGCAGCTCGCGGCGGATGAGGACGTAATGAAGGTCCGCGTTCGGCTCGAGGTCATGCACGGAATTGATGACGTCCGTCAAGCGCATGCCCGGCCGGTAGGCATACGGGCCTGGCGTGTAGACATGGCCTTGCAGAAGGACCGCGGAATCCAGCGTAGGCTTCAGCCGCGGAACGTGAATCAGATCGCCGTTGCGCAGCCCTTCCGCCGCGCCCGCGGCCGCGGTGAGCCGCAGGGGCAGCACGACCCGCTCGCCATTCGGCAGGATTCGGGTCAGCGTCGCTTTCGAGGTGTCCGCATCCGGGGTGAGCCCCCCCGCCAGGGCGAGAACCTGGGCGGGTGTGTTCTCATTCTTGATCTCATAGATCGCAGGACGCTCGACCTGGCCATCGATTGCGACCGTGGGGCCCACCGGAGGCACGAATACGACATCACCCTGAAGAAGCTTGACGTCATCTGCCGTGCTGCCATGGATCAGCAGGTCGTAGAGATCGAGTGTCCGCACCAGCACGCCATTGCGCTTCAGCTCGATCCTGCGGAGCGAGCCAGTTTTCCGGACGCCTCCAGCAGCGTAGAGGGCAGAGGTAATGGTACTCAGTCCACTAATGGTGTACGAGCCGGGCTCGTAGGCGTTGCCCATCACGAAGACCTGGATCGAACGGGTCTGCGCCATCGTCACGCTGGCGCGCACGCCAATCATCTGGTGCGCCACCCGCGACTCGATCTCGGATTGCACGGCGCTGAAGAGCTGCCCTCCGACAGCGATTGGCCCCAGTTGCGGGAAGTTGATCCGGCCGTCCGGGCCCACGACCATCTGATAGGCTTGATTCTGGTTGCCGTAGAGCAGCACGTCGAGAACATCACCGGGGCCCACGATGTAGTTGGACGGTACCGGAACGTTGGTGAGCGGGTTGAAGCTCGCCGGATACCGGGCGAACAGGTCATACCCGAAGGGCTTCAGCGCCTGCTCCCCTGTCTTCTCGAGCGGCAGCAGCGTTACCCTGACCTCCAAGTTCTGGAACGCTGGCACCACCGACAGTCGCAACGTCGCCTGGTCCTCCGTGAGCCCGAGGAGCGGGATGGGCGCAAAGCCTGGCAGGGTCAACTCCCCGTTCGCGGAGAGCTGATAGGGATTGCGCGCGCGGATGATGTCCATCAAGGCCGTCAGCCGCTGCTTATCGGCCGCACTGAGTTGCGTGTAGGGTGTGACGGGCGTGGATGCCTGAGCCAGGGATACCGCACCATTGCCTGCCGCGCCGCCCTGCAGCGCCTGAAGGGCCTGCAGGCTCTGCGGCGAGAGGTTGGCACCCTGCGCTTGAGCGGCGGATGCCTGCTGCAGCGCGAGCACCGATTGCGATGCCGCCCGGGGAGCGAGGTGAAACCCGATCTCGACGATCACCCAGTCGCCGCCCTTCAGCACCGGAATCAGCGGTTGCTGCTCCTCGCCCAACCGCCGCTGCTGGACCGCCATTTCCTGCTCGAGCAGCTGCGTCTGTGTCTGATTCGACTGACCGAGTTGCCCGAGCGCACCCGGGTAGTTATTGAGCTGGGTCGTGCCCGGGCCGAAGGTTCCGGCACCCGTGATCCGCCCCAGGATGGCCTGCTGCTCCGTCGGCGAGAGCCCCTGGAGCAAGGCGAACGCGCTGGGGTTCGATCCGAGCGACGAGGTCTGAGCTTGCGCCGGCGCGCCGATCAGCCAAGAGCCCAAAAACGCAAGCAGTACCCCGGCCACCGGCCCAAGACGTCGCATCAAGCGCATTGATAACCCTTATCGCCAGTGCACGAAGCAGCGCACGCTCAAGCCCCCCATTCGGGTGTCGCCGACTCTCAGGGTCTTCATCGCCCCCGGGGCCGCCTGCGCAAACCCAGGATTGTAGCGGGAGCGCTGCGGCTTTGGAGCGGGAATCGGCGCCAAACGTTCAAAGGCCGCACGGGATGACGGTCCGGTGTAGCCACGGAGCGACCCTGGCGCGTATGAAGCTGCGTGAGCTCAAGAGGTTCGGCTTCGACCGTGGACGGCACGAGATGTCTTATGGCGGGCTGCGCTGAGAAGGGCCGGCAGGCTCGCTCTTCATCTGGGTGAGAGTTGCCTGAGCGAATTCCAGCAGGTCGTCGAGACCGCGGGTGATCACCGTCTGCACGATATCCATGTCCAGGTCGCGGTACTGGTGCACCGCAATGTTGCGAAATCCGACCATCTTCTGCAGCCGCTGCCCAAGATCCACCGGGATGGCTTTCTCTCGGGACAGTATGGCGAAGGATTCCCGGCTCTCGGCGGGGATGCCCAGGCGTCGCCGCCGGATCAGCATGTTCGCAAGATCGATCGCGGTATCGCAGGCCCGAATGACGTTGAGGACGGCGGCGTCCTGCAGGTTGTAGCGAGCAGGGAAGTCCGCGCCCGCCTCGGCCCGCGCCTCACGGGCGCGTGCGACGCACCGCTGGAGCGAGGTGATCTTCTGGGCGAGGACCTCGTTCACCCGTGGTACCCCACGCCTGTTCTGCGGAAATCCTCGAGAATGTCGCGGATCTCTTCGCGATGGCGGGCGTATCGGCTCATGGCGCCCGCTTCCCAGGCGAGCACCTCATCCGGTGCCGACACATAGAGCGTCCTGCCCTCCAAGAGGACCTCGTGACGCAGAACATCCCCCGCCCCGCGCAGATCGACGATATCCACGTCACGATGAACCCGCGACGATACGTCGCTCATGATGTCCAGGAGATTCTCGATCCGGCGCGCCGGCGGGAGCAGGACCGCCACATCGAGATCGCTGCTCGGCCACGGCTCATCGCGTGCGAAGCTTCCAAAGACGTAGATCGCCCAGGCATCCGGCAGCGCGGCCAGCAGCGCGTCACGCGCCGCAGCGAGGATGCGCTCGCGCTCGGCTTGGTTCATCCACAGGATATTACCGCTGGCCACGAGAGGCTGCACGCTGAGCGGTCGCCTCTATCGTCGATCCGCTTGACTCAACTCGGCTGCCGCTTGCGGGCGATGATCTGGATCTGGGCGAGCGCTACGCCGAGCGTTTGATCGACAGGGCAGCCCAGCCTAACCATGGCTTTCATGAAAAGCGCTGCCAAGCTGCCGGGAATCCGCAGGTCGCGACACACCCGTCGCCCGCGGCGGGCGATCCGGTAAAGCCGGCGGTCGGCCGAGGAAATCCGGGCCTTGCCCAGCGAGTGATCGTATCCGGCATCCTGGGTCTCGGCACTCACGATCTGCGCGCCCGGCAGAGCCCTGACCAGCTCTTCGATGTCGTACGACACCGGGGACCAGCTCACCGCCTTTCGCAGCCGAAAGGTCGCCTTGTGGTCCTTATTGAAGAGACTCGGCCAGCCCCCCTGCTCGTAAAGGTCCTCATCGGGAACCACCAGCACGAGGTACCCCCCCTCGCGCACCAGCGACCACCACTGGCTCAGGGCGCGCTTGACGTCTCTCATGTGCTCGAGGCAATGCGAGCTGCAGACCGCATCGTATGCCCCGACGTCGCGCAGACTGGCGATCTCCTGGGCATCGCCATGCTGCACATCGAAGGGCTCAGCATGGGAGACGATGGGATCATCGCCGCAGCCAATGTCGATCACGCGCCCCTGTAGAAAACGACGGTCGAAGTCGCTCGGGCGGACTGCGCGGGTCTTGGATGCCTCTTGGCTCATGGGCTGGGTGGCTCGCTCGTCGATCACCGGCCGTCCGGCCGGATAGCGAGCCTTGGAGCGCCTTGGGGTCTCATTTTCGGATGAGAATGGCGTGTCCGTTCAGGTTGTGGAGGAAGAGAAATCTGCGATCCCGCCGCAGCTCGTTCACCAGGGTGGTGACGCCCTGGCAATGCTCGAATCCATAATCGTCGAATACGACGACGCCGTGGGTGCTCAGGCGCGGGATCGCCCATTCCACGACATCCCTGGCGGACGAATACACATCCACATCGCAGTGCACGAGCGCAAGCGCGCCGGGCACCTGGCCCGCGGTGTCCTCGGGGAAAATGCCCTTGAGGGTTACGGCATTGCGCAGGCCCAGCTTTCCGATGAGGTGACGCACCGTCTCTTCCGAGGTATCCGCGTGCTCACCGCCCGTGTAGACCGGGTCCCATTGACCCGCCTTCACCACGCCCGAGAACGTATCCGCCAGATAGACGGTCTTGCCGGAATCTCGAGCGGCCTCGCAGATCAGGCATCCCGTACCCCCTCGCCATACGCCGACCTCGAGGAAATCACCCTCGATCGCAACGAGCTGCCTCGCAAGGGTCCACAGCTCGTAACACCGGTAGATGTCCACCAGCGTATGGCTTCTGACCTGCTCGTAGCAGCTCGCGAATTCCGGATCGGAAAGCCAGGGGGAGTAGGTCGCCCAGGGGAATACCCTTTGATGCACGAGCTCGGGGCTATCCGGGTGCGCGGAGACGCTCGTGACCTTGCCGGACACCAGCTTCGCATCGAAGAATTTCAGTATCGAATTGGCCAGGTCCGTGGCGAATCGGGGGAGCGTGCTCATTGCGGCTGGGCTTTTGACATCAGGGGGCTCGCGACGCCCCCTTCCGGTGCCGGGCCTTGCCCTTGCTCGACGCTGGAGATTTTCGGCCCGCCTGCTTCGCGCGCGGCCGTGCGGGCAGGCTCGGCGCGAGCTCGATGCCGAATACGCCGGCCAGGCTCTCCCCATCGAGAGTCTTGCGGCCCTTGCCCGGCCGCGACACCTCGAGCTCGGCCGCCTCGGCGATGAGCTCGCCGTGATCGACCTTGCGCAGCGCGAAGAGCAGCTGTGGCTGGCTGTCGAGGCGCGCCCCGACGCCGTACATCACGGCGGCGACGTGCTTGCACATCGTCGCCCAGTCGGGACAGGAGCAGCTCATCTCGATCTCGAGCGGCTTCGGGAAGAGGCCCTGCTCGCGATGGGTGACGATGCGCATCACGCGATCCGACAGGCGCCCCTCGAGCAGCTCGATGAGGGAGCCGACCTCGCCGGCACACTGGGCCTTGACCCGCCCCCAGTGCTTGGCGGGCAGCGGCTTGATCTTGATTTCGACCTCATAGGGCTGCGGGCGGGAGCCGGACACCTGCGCGGTGATCCTTCCCGGCTCGACCAGAAGATCGAGCACCGCGCCGCTCCTCACGTAGCTGCGGCCGCGCGGCAATCGGTACTCGTAGTCGCGATACGACTCCAGGTTCTCGCACCATGTCTTGCCCCAGAAGCTCGAGGCGATGGACCGGCCTTCGATGACGACGGGTGAGAGCGCGCTGCCCTTCTTCACCAGGCGCTGCGTGTCCCGCGCGGCGCGCGCTCGCCGCTCGAGCACGCTCGGGGCGCGTGAATAGGTCCACCATCTCATCTAGTCAATGCTCCTCACACTCGATCGGCGGCATCATGTCTCGCACGCCTTGTGGATGTCGAGCGCGACAACGCTCATCAACTCCTCGTCGGTCATCTCGGTGAGCAACCGCTCCCCGCCTTCATCGAGCAGATCGCGGGCGAGGCCGCTCTTCGCCTCGATGAGCGCGTCGATCTTCTCCTCGATCGTGCCGCGGCAGATGAGCTTGTGTACGAGGACGTTGCGCCGCTGGCCGATGCGGAAGGCGCGGTCGGTCGCCTGGTTCTCGACGGCCGGATTCCACCAGCGGTCGAAATGGATGACCTGCGAGGCCGCCGTGAGATTCAGGCCCGTGCCGCCGGCCTTCAGGGAGAGCACGAAGAAGGGCGGCCCGTCCTCACGCTGGAACCCATCGACCAGGGCCTTGCGCTTCGCGACCGGCGTGCCGCCGTGCAGCACCAGCCCCGAGCGGCCGAAGATCCTTGCCAAATGGTCCGCGAGCGGCTCGGTCATCTCCCGGAACTGGGTGAAGACCAGCAGCCGCTCCTGCCGCTGCGCCAGCTCCTCGCAGATCTCGGTGAGTCGCCCGAATTTGCCGCTGCGCTCGGGCGCAAAGCCACCCTGCCCCGACCCCTGCGCGGGATGGTTGCAGATCTGCTTGAGGTGCATGAGGGCGGCGAGCACCACGCCGCGGCGCTGGATGCCCTCCGTTCGGCGGAGCGCGCCCGCCAGCTCCGCGACGCGGCGCTCATAGAGCGCCGCCTGCTCGCGCGTCAGGCCGCAAAATGCCCGGACCTCCGTCTTCTCCGGCAGGTCCGCGATGATTCGCCTGTCGCTTTTCAGGCGCCGCAGGATGTACGGCTGCACCAGCTTTCGCAGCGGTGCGTATCGGGACTCGGCGTCCTTCGCCAGATCTCTGGCGGCACGCGCAAAGGTCCGCGCATCCCCGAGGAGTCCCGGATTGAGGAAATCGAAGAGCGACCAGAGGTCCGACAGCCGGTTCTCGATCGGTGTGCCGGTGAGCGCGATGCGGCAGTCGGCCGTCAATTGCTTCACCGCCCGTGTCTGCTGGGCGCCGGGATTCTTGATCGCCTGCGCCTCATCCAGAATCGCCAGACGCCAGGCTCTCTGCCGCAGGGGCGCGGACCGCGCCAGCATGCCGTAGCTCGTCAATGCGACATCGGCTTCGGCGAGAGCGGCATCGAGATCTTCGGCGGTGTCGAGCGCCGCGGGGGTCTCGGAAGGATGCGCGACCAGAACGCGCAGCATCGGCGCGAAACGCTCGAGCTCGGACTTCCAGTTGGCGATGAGGGAGGCGGGAGCGACCACGAGACTCGGCAGTGCTCGATCGAGCCTGCGCGGCGAGTCCGCGGCGGGTCGCTTCGCCGCCGAGCCGCCTCTGGCCGGCTGCTCGCGCAGGTGCAGCAATAGCGCAATCACCTGCAAGGTCTTGCCAAGGCCCATGTCATCCGCCAGGCAGGCGCCGAGCCCTGAGCCCGTCAACAGCGCGAGCCACTTCGCGCCGGCCGCCTGGTAAGGCCGGAGCGTCGCCCGCAGCCCGCCTACCGCCAGGTCACCCTCGCCCTCCGGGCTGCGCAATCGCTCGAGGAGGCTGAGCAACCCGCCGCCCGCCTCGACCCCGCTCCAGGCCCGCAGCGCCTCCGACTGCTCGCCAGCCTCTCCATCCGCGCCCCCATCGACACCGGCAAGCAGGCGCATACCGGCGTGGAACGAGATCCCGCCGGCGCGCGCTTCCCTCGCAACCCGCCGCCAGTGCGCGAGCGCCGCGGACAGCTTTTCAGCGTCGACCTCCACCCATTGTCCCCGCAACCTGACCAGACCGTCCGCCGTGCCCAGGAGCTCGCTCCTTTCCGCATCGGTCAGCGCTTCGCCATCCAACGTCAGTGCGACGGAAAAATCGAGCAGCGCATCGGCACCCAGCGAAACACCGCTCGCCGCACCCACGCGAGCGCTGACCTGTGGCCGGCGCGGGCGCTCCGGTTTCCACCAGTCGGGAATGCGCACGATGAGCCCGCTCGCCTCGAGCGCCGGGATGTCGCGCAGGAGCCGGTGCGCCTCGGCGGGGGTCCAGGCGAGCGGCTGGTAGATGTCCCCGCTCTCGATGAGCTCTCGCACCCAGGGGAGGCTCTCGGCCGCATCCCGGATGGGCGTCAGAAGTCCCACCAGCCGCTTGCGGTTGGCGGCACCGGCGTACTCCTTGAGCGCGCGGCCGAGCGGAACGTACTGAGCCTCGCCGCGTGAGGACATGCCGCTCGCGTACGTGGCAAGAAACGCGAACGGATACTCCTCGTC
Source organism: Pseudomonadota bacterium (assembly GCA_021807675.1). Lineage (GTDB taxonomy): Bacteria > Pseudomonadota > Gammaproteobacteria > Steroidobacterales > Steroidobacteraceae > 13-2-20CM-66-19. The sequence continues at coordinate 11,160 of JAKBCR010000057.1, read as the reverse complement.
GCGCTTGTTCTCCGCGAGATGGAAAGTAACCCGCCCGAGCAGACGCCAGAGCGGATTCTGCTCGTGAAGCCATGCCCGCAAGCCCATTGCGGACCCGCCGACCTCCTGGCGAACCCGGGTGTCGAGATCGCGCCATGCCGCGCGAAGCGCCTCGCAATCCAGGTATTCCAGTCCTCGCAACGGCGGCGCCTCGAGCGCCAGAGCGGTGAGCTCATCGTCCGCCGGCGCTGGCACCCATTGCGCTTCCAACAGCGACCGGGTATCGCCGAGATGACAGAGCTCGCCCACATAGCGCTGCGCAAAACGCCGCGCGAACACAAGGCCCGGCGGCAAAGAGGTCTTGACCTCCTGAATCGCAAGGTGCAGCAGACCTGCTCCCTGGCCATCGGCGAACGCGCGCTCGACTTTGCTCACCGTTGCTTGCGCGAGCGACACGGCGTTGTCCGCGTCGAACGTTCTCACGCTGAAACGACGTTGGGCAGTGACGTAGAGCTCGAGGCTGGGGGCCATCATCGTGTCATTTCTTCACGAACACACAGCTTTTGGGTGCAGGCAAAGCCACGTCGAGTAACCACCACGCTCGAAGTCCGGATGGTCAGGAAAAGAGATCCGTGGCTTTGATTCATGATTACAATGGCGAGGCACGGCGCAATGGCCACCGCGATGATCTACGACACCCTGACGCTGGCGGATCCACTGGAGCACGAGGCAGGCTTCGACGCCCCGCACGCCAGAGCCACGGCCGATATCCTGGCCGAGAACGCCGGCGGTTCTCCCGGACGGCGAAACGAGTATTCTATGATGTAGAGGACCAGTGGTACGCTGCGAAGTGCAATGACTACAGCCCAATCGAGCCTCATGCGCCATGCTTTCCCCATCCGCATCGACAATGATGCCCTTGCGGCATTTTGCCGTGCTCGTGGCATTCGCAAGCTCAGCCTGTTCGGCTCGGTGATCCGCGACGACTTCGATCCGAGGCGGAGCGATATCGATGTGCTCGCTGAATTCGAGCCCGGCGTGCATCCCGGCTTGAATTTTTTTGGATACGGCGAGGAGCTGGCGGCAATCCTTGGCCGAAAAGTGGACTTCAACACATCGGCGTGGCTCAGCAAGTATTTCCGGGATCAAGTATTAAGCGAGGCCGTCACCGTGTATGAGCAAGCGTGATCAGCGGGTCACCCTACGGCAGATCGTGGAATACGTGCTGCACGCACAGGCGCTCTGCGCAGAGAAGTCTGCGGCACAAATAGAAGCAAATTGGCGAGACGCCTTGGCCTTCGAGAGAGCCATGGAGGTAATCGGCGAGGCCGTCAAGCGGCTCCCCGAAGAGCTGACTCGACGCTATCCTCAGGTACCTTGGCGCCTGGTCGCAGGCATGCGAGACAAGATCAGCCACGGGTACGACACGGTCGATTATCAGCTCCTATGGGACGCCGTTAGGAACGATCTCGCCACGCTCTCGGCAGCGGCACAAGCCATGCTGCGGGAGCTGGACGAAGTGCCAGCATCGGATCCCCCGCCAGCATCCTGACCGACGACCGAGCAGCCACTGCGATGACCTACGATACCTCACTCGACAAAGGGGAATTGCGAGCGGAAATCCAGGGCTTGAAAAACGATCTCCGTATGCTTTTCTGGATGATGGCGGCAAACCTCGCAGGTGTCGCCGCCCTCTGCGCCATTGTCATCACGGCCGGGCTCTACGCCTTGCATCTGATATAGGCGCTGCGACCCGTATCGCGAGTACAAGGAGGTCGCATCAGCGGTAATGCGTCTCGATCCACCGCTGATAGCTGCCGTCCATGACGGCTCGCCACCACCACTCATTCTGGATGTACCACTCGAAGGTGCTGCGCAGTCCTGAGGCCAAAGTGACCTGCGCCCGGTAGCCCAGCTCTTGCTCGATCTTGCCGCAGTCGATCGCATACCGGCGGTCGTGGCCGGGCCGGTCCTTGACGAACTGAACGAGGCTGGAGGACTTCCCGCCGCGCGCCGCGGGGCAACCCGAGAAACGGGCGCAGAGGTCCTGGTGCCTCCCGAAAGCCTCATCCGCGACCGCACACAGCGTCTCCACGAGCTTCAGGTTCTCGCTCTCGACACCGCCGCCGATGTTGTAGACCTCCCCGGGGCTTCCCTTTTCCAGGATCAGGTCGATGCCGCGGCAGTGATCGCCGACGTGCAGCCAATCCCTGACGTTACGCCCATCCCCGTAGATCGGCAGCGCCCGCCCGTGCAGCAGGTTCACGATCATGAGCGGAATCAGCTTCTCGGGAAAATGGTACGGGCCGTAGTTGTTCGAGCAGTTGCTGGTCGTGACCTGAAGGCCATAGGTATGGTGGTAGGCCCGGACCAGGTGATCGGAAGCCGCCTTGCTGGCCGAGTAAGGTGAGTTCGGCGCGTAAGGCGTGCGCTCGTGGAATGCGGGATCGTCCGCTTCCAGGGAGCCGTAGACCTCGTCCGTGGAGACGTGATGAAAACGATGCGCGGGGACGCTCTTCTCCTCCAGCCACACCTTGCGCGCAGCCTTCAGCATCGAGTGGGTGCCCTGCACATTGGTCTCGATGAAAGCATCCGGTCCGTGGATGGACCGATCGACATGCGACTCCGCGGCGAAGTGCACGATGGTGTCGATGCCCTCCCCTCGCAGCAGGGCCTCGACGGCCGGCGTGTCGCAGATATTGGCCTTCACGAACCTGAGCTCTGATCGCTCTTTGACCGGATCGAGATTGGCAAGATTGCCGGCGTAGGTCAGCGCATCGAGCACCACCAAACGCTCACCAGGGTGGCTCTTCAGCCAGTAATGCACGAAGTTGGCGCCGATGAAGCCGGCGCCGCCGGTGACGAGGAGCCTAGGCACTGGGGATCTCTTTCAGGACGGCGCGCAAGCGCTTGCGCCAGTGGAGGGGAGAGAGGCCGTACGGACCCAGCGAGCGCTTCTCGAGCACGCTGTAGGAGGGCCGGCGGGCAGGCGTCGGGTACTGCGCCGTGGTGATCGGGGTAACGGTGACCTCGGGTGGAACCAGCCCAAGCGCCGCGCCGTCTTCGGCGATCGCCACCGCAAAGTCGTACCAGCTCGCCACCCCGGCGTCGGTCCAGTGGTGGATGCCGCGAATCTCCGGATTGCCTGCGATTCGCCAGAGCGCCTCGGCAAGGGATCTCGCCGCGGTCGGTGTTCCCACCTGGTCTGCCACCACCCGTACCGCACCAGTCGCACGCATGACGCGCAGCATGGTGCGGACAAAGTTAGTTCCCGTTGCGGCATACACCCAGGCGGTTCGCACGATCGTGGAGCGTTCGGGCAGCGTCTCGAGAACGGCCCGCTCCCCATCCCGCTTGGTCCTCCCGTAGACACTGAGAGGATTCGTGGCGGCATCCGGCCGGTACGGTTGGGAGGCGGCGCCATCGAAGACAAAATCAGTGGAGATGTGGATCAGCCGGGCGCCACCTTCCCGGGCGACCGCCGCCAGATGCCGGGGACCCTCCGCATTGATTCGCTGCGCAGCGTCGGGCTCGGATTCGGCCTTGTCGACAGCCGTATAAGCTGCCGCATTGATGATTACGGCCGGCCGATGGCGCCCGATGACCTCACGCACCGCATCGCCCGAGCCGATATCGAGGTCCGCATGCGTGCAGGCAATCGCTTCGAAGCCCTCCGCAACCGCATCGAGCAGCATGCGCCCAACCTGCCCGCCGGCGCCTGTGATCAGGACCTTCGTCGGCGACGATGCGGGCGGCATCAGGAATAGACCTCCGCCTCGCGGAAAGCGGCGGCCGCCGCATCCTTGCCCGACAGGACGGGCTCGACACCCGCCGGCAGCGGCCACTTCACGCCGATCTGCGGGTCATTCCAGAGAATCGCCCGCTCGTGGGTCGGCGCCCAGAAATCCGTCACTTTGTAGAGGAAATCGGCGGAGTCGCTCAACACGAGATAGCCATGCGCGAAGCCGGGAGGGACCCAGAGCATGTGGTGGTTTTCCGCGGAAAGCACCACGCCCACCCACTTGCCGAAGGTAGGCGAGCTGCGGCGGATGTCCACCGCCACGTCGTACACGGTCCCGGTGACGACACGCACCAGCTTTCCCTGCGGCTGCTGGATCTGGTAGTGCAGCCCTCGCAGGATATGCCGCGCCGAGTGGCTATGGTTGTCCTGGACGAACTTCAGGTTGAGCCCCGCGGCGGCGAACTTGCGCTCCTCCCAGGATTCCATGAAGTAGCCGCGCGCATCGCCGAACACCTTCGGGCGGATCAGCACGACCTCGGGGATGTCGGTCGGGACGAATTCCATCTCAGGCACTTCCCTTCAGGATCTCGAGGAGATAGGTGCCATACCCGGTCTTCGCGAGCGGCCGCGCCAGCGACTCCAGCTGCTCGGCCGAAATGTACCTTTTGCGATAGGCGATCTCCTCGGGGCAGCAGACCTTGAGGCCCTGCCGGGACTCGATCGCCTCGATGAACATGGATGCCTGCAGGAGCGACTCATGGGTACCGGTGTCGAGCCAGGCGACGCCACGGCCGAGGAGCTCGACCCGCAGCCGCCCGCGCTCGAGATACCTGCGATTGACGTCGGTGATCTCGAGCTCCCCACGAGCGGAGGGCTTGAGACTCGCGGCGATATCGAGCACCGGGTTGTCGTAGAAGTAAAGGCCGGTCACTGCGAAGTAGGACTTCGGGTGGGCGGGCTTCTCCTCGATGTCGAGCGCCCGGCCCGCCTCATCGAACTGGACCACGCCGTATCGCTCAGGATCCCGCACCCGATAGGCGAACACCGTCGCCCCTTCGCTGCGTTGGGCGGCGGCCTCGAGCTGCTCCGGCAATCCATGACCGTAGAAGATGTTGTCCCCGAGGACCAGCGCCACACGATCATTGCCCACGAACCGGCGTCCGATGATGAACGCCTGAGCAAGCCCTTCGGGCCGGGGTTGCTCCGCGTAGGAGAGCGAGATCCCCCACCTGGCCCCATCGCCCAGCAGCCTGCGAAAGAGCGGCAGGTCCTCCGGCGTCGAGATCAGCAGAATGTCCCGGATCCCCGCCAGCATGAGCGCCGCGAGCGGGTAGTAGACCATCGGCTTGTCGTAGATCGGCAGGAGCTGCTTGCTGATGCTCAGGGTGACCGGGTGCAGCCGCGTACCCGCCCCGCCGGCCAGAACGATGCCTTTCAAGTTCTTGATTCCTCTAGATCAGCTTTAGCGAAAGCTTGCCACGGACGTGCCGGCTGCGTCATGTGCAGGCTCCACGAATCCAGGCAGTGGAGCACTGGGCGGCTGGACCTGAGCCTCATCAGCCGGCCAGTACGGATCGCGCGCAGGCGAGTAGATCATCGTATACGGCATCCGCTTGCGCCACGGCCTCATCGGGCAATGGATATCCCGTGCGCACCAGGAAGCAGCGGCCGATTCCGGCCGCGCGGCCTGCCTCGACGTCCGACAGCCGATCACCCACCAGAAAGGATGCGCCAGGCTCGATATCGAGCGTCCGGATGGCCTTTCTCAGCATCCCGGGCTTCGGTTTGCGGCAATCACACTCGAGGCGATAGTGGGCCACCGGAGCATCGGGCAGGTGCGGGCAGTACTCGACCGCATCGAGGCTGATTCCCTCGGCTGCAAGCAGCTCGCGCATGTGCCCGGTCAGTGCCAGGTAATCGGCTTCGGAGTAGAGGCCGCGGGCGATGCCGGACTGATTGGTCACCACCACCAGGGCATACCCGGCGGACTTCAGCGCCCGCAGCGCCTCGACGGCGCCCGGCACGAAGACAAAGTCTTCGATGCGGTGAACGAAGGCACGCTCTTCATTGAGCACCCCGTCCCGGTCGATGAACGCCGCCTTGCGGCTCATGATCCGCCGCGAATGCGGCTGACGAGCGCACTGGTCGAGTAGCCGTCCAAGAAAGGAATGGCGACCGATTGGCCGCCCCAGCCGCGCACCAGACGGGTCTCCTCGAGCGTCTCCATGTCGTAATCGCCGCCCTTGACGTAAATGTCAGGCCGGCAGCGCTGCAGCAGCTCGCACGGAGTCGATTCGTCGAAAGTCGTGACGAACGCGACGCTCTCGAGCGCCGCGACCACGAGCAGCCGGTCCTTCTCCCGATTGAGGGGCCGATCCGGCCCTTTCCCGAGCAGCCTCGCCGAAGAATCGCTGTTGACCGCCACCAGCAGCGCGGCACCGAGCTCCCGCGCCACAGCGAGGTATACGACGTGCCCGCGATGCAAGACGTCGAACACCCCGTTGGTAAAGACCAGCGGTCGCGGCCAATTCCACCCGCTGACCTCCCCGGCAGGCACAATCTTGCGATCCAGAGACGCTGGCAAGTCCACCATCGACCCCGATCAAGGCTCCCGCTGGTCCTTCAACCACTCCGCATAGCGCCGCACACCGCCCGCAACATCGACGAACTGAACGTCACAACCAGACGCACGAAGTGACGTCAGATCCGCTTGAGTATGACATTGATACTTGCCGACCAGAGCCTGCGGAAACGGAACGTAATCGATGAGTCCCCGGGAAACCTGCTGCTCCAAGCTGAGAGGCGCCTCTTCGCGCAGCGCTCGCGACGCATTGATCGTCGCATGGGCCACGTCATTGAAGGGCTGAGCCCTGCCCGACCCGACATTGAAGATCCCGCTGCGCTGCGGATGCCGCAGGAACCAGAGGTTCACCGCGACGACATCGTCCACGAACACGAAGTCGCGCGTCTGCTGCCCCGGCCCATAGCCCCCGTACTCGCCGAAGAGCTTCACCGTGCCGCTCTCGCGCAGCTGACCGAAGTGATGGAACGCCACCGAGGCCATCCTCCCCTTGTGCTGCTCGCGCGGCCCATAGACATTGAAGTACCGGAAGCCTGCCACCTGATACCGCGCGGTGGGGAGCACGCGCCGCACGATGTTGTCGAAGAGGAGCTTCGAGTAGCCATACACATTGAGCGGCCGCTCGTTCTCCGGCGCCTCCCGAAACGCCGTGCTGTCACCATAAGTGGCCGCGGAGGAGGCGTAGAGAAGCCGAGTGCCCTGGCTTTGGCAGTGATCGAGCAAGTCCTTCGAGCAGCGGTAATTGGTCTGCAGCATGTAGCGCCCGTTGTGCTCCATGGTGTCGGAGCAGGCGCCCTCGTGGAAGATCGCATCGATCCGACCCAGCTCGCCGAGCGCGAAGCGGCCGTAGAACTCGCCCCTGTCGAAGTAATCGCTGATCCTGGCGCCCAGGAGATTGCGGAATTTCGCGCCCTCGGTGAGATCGTCGACGGCGATCACATCGTCGATGCCGATGGCATTGAGTCCCTGCACCAGATTGCTGCCCACCATCCCGGCGGCGCCGGTCACCACGACTCTCACCCGAAGAGCTCCTCGTAGCTCACCGTCGCCGTGCCGAACTTGCCGACGACGATCCCCCCCGCGCGGTTGGCGATCGGCATGGCCTCCCGCAAGCTCATCCCACAGGCCAGCATCGAGGCCAGCGTAGCGATCACGGTATCGCCCGCGCCAGTGACGTCGAACACCTCACGCGCCTGCGCCGGCACCTGAAGGTGCCCCGCCGCATCGAAAAGCGACATCCCCTCTTCGCTTCGCGTCAGCAGCAAGCCATCGAGCCGATGGCTCTCCCGCAGCCGCTGCGCACGCTCCTTAAGCTGCGCCTCGGTCTTCCAGCTGCCGATCACCTGTGCCAGCTCCGAGCGGTTGGGTGTGATGACCGTCGCCCCCGCATAGCGCCCGTAGTCGTCCCCCTTGGGGTCGACCAACACCGGCTTGCCCGCCGCCCGCGCGAGCTCGATCATCCGCGGAATGTGCGTGAGGCCCCCCTTGCCGTAATCCGAGAAGAGCACCGCATCATACTGAGGCGCGAGCCGGGCGAAATCCGTCAACATGTCCGCCAGCACCTCGTGGTCCGGCTGGTTCTCGAAATCCACCCGCACCAGCTGCTGCGCCCGCCCGATCACCCGCAGCTTCACGCAGGTGAACAGCTTCGGATCCCTTCCCAGAGTCACCTCCACCGCACAGTCCTTGAGCAAGCCCTCGAGCTTGCGTGCCGGCTCGTCATCCCCCACTACGGTGATCAGCATCACCCCCGGGCCCAGCGCCTTGGCGTTCAGCGCCACGTTCGCCGCGCCACCCAGCCGATATTCCTCGCGAGTGACGCGCACCACAGGTACCGGCGCCTCGGGCGAGATGCGCTCGACCTCGCCGAACAGGTATCGATCGAGCATGGCGTCCCCGACGACCAGCACTCGGGCTCGCTCAAGTCGCCTCTTCAGGTCATTCAAGGTCATCTCTCGCATCAGGCGAGGCCCAGCGCCTCTTCGACCATGGCGCAAAGCGTATGGCCGATGAAGATGTGCGCCTCCTGAATGCGCGCCGTCGTCGCACTGGGCACGACGATCGCCACGTCGCAGAGCCCGCGCAGTACCCCTCCATCCCGGCCGAGCAGGCCGATCACGCGGATGCCTGCCACGCGCGCCGTCTCGGCCGCCCGCGCCACGTTGCGGGAATTCCCGGAGGTCGAGATGGCGAGGAGGCAATCGCCCTTGCGCCCGAGACCCGTCACCTGGCGGGCGAACACCTCATCGAAGCCGTAGTCGTTGCCGATGCAGGTGAGCGCGGACGTGTCCGTGGAGAGCGCCACGGCGGCGAGCGGCCGTCGGTCCTTGACGAAGCGCCCGGTGAGCTCCGCTGCAAGGTGCTGGCTGTCGGCCGCGGAGCCGCCGTTGCCGCAGAGCATGAGCTTGCCGCCCTGCGAAAGCGACGCCACCAGGACGCCGGCGGCCTGCCGGATGCCCTGCGCGAGGGCGCCTAGCTGCCGAAAAACCTCCAGGTGCTCCTCCAGCCCGGACGAGAGCAAATCGCCATTCTCGGCGGCCATGCGGTCTCCATCGGATCGATTGCAGGTGCGGATTGTACGTTCGGTTGCGCGGTTGGCGGGATGAGCGGGCTACGGCGCGCTGCGCCACTGCGCAAGCTTCTCGATGATCTTTCCCACCCCCGGCGCCACCACATGCCCCCCCTGGGGATCGCGCACCGCCGGCGCCAGCTGATCCGTCAGCCTCTTGCCCAGCTCCACCCCCCACTGGTCGAAGGAGTTCACTCCCCAAACCACCCCCTGCGTGAACACCTTGTGCTCATACAGCGCGATCAGCTTCCCCAGAGTCGCCGGATCCAGCCTCTGAAACGCCACCAGCGTGCTCGGCCGGCTTCCCGCATGCACCTTGTGCGCAATGAGCTCCTCGATGCGCTCGTTCGCGAGCTGCTGCTGCATGAGGTCCACCCGCACCGCCTCCGGCGACTGTCCGTTCATGAACGCCTCCGCCTGCGCCAGGCAGCTGGCGATCGCAAGATCCTGCTGCCCCTGATTGCCGCAGGATGAGCGCGCCGGCAGCAGGAAATCGAGCGCCGCCCGCGGCGTGCCCTGATGCAGCAGCTGGAAGAACGAGTGCTGCGCGTTGTTGCCCGGCTCCCCCCAGATCACCGCCGCCGTCTGCCAGTCGACCCGCCGCCCGTCCAGCGTCACCGACTTCCCATTGCTTTCCATCTCGAGCTGCTGCAGATAGGCCGGAAAGCGCTGGAGCCGATCGTCATACGGCAGCACCGCCAGCGTCGGCAGCCCCTCGAAGTTGATGTTCCACACCCCGAGCAGCCCCATGAGAGCGGGGAGATTCTCCGTCCACGGCGCCTTGCGGAAATGCTCGTCCATCTCGTGTCCGCCCGCAAGCATCGCCAGGAATTGATCCTTGCCGATGGCGATCGCGAGCGAGACCCCGATCGAGGACCAGAGCGAGTAGCGCCCTCCGACCCAGTCCCACATCTTGAAGCGGTACTGCGGATGAACGCCGAACTCGTCCATCGCCCGGTGGTTCACCGACACGGCCGCGAAATGCTCCCGCACCGCTTCCTCGCCCAGCTTCTCCTTGAGCCAGGCCCGCGCCGTGTGCGCGTTGGTCAGCGTCTCGAGAGTCGTGAAAGTCTTGGAGGAGACGATGAAGAGCGTCGCCCGCGGGTCCGCGCTCTCCAGGATGTCCTCGAGGTGGCAGCCGTCGATGTTGGAGACGAAGTCGCACTTCGGCGCATCGAGGGTGAAGAGCCTCAGCGCCCGCACCGCCATCGCAGGCCCCAGGTCCGATCCGCCGATGCCGATGTTCACGACCCGCGTGAACGGCTTCCCGGAGCTGCCGACGATCCGTCCCCCGCGGACGCTCTCCGCGAAGGTAAGCATGTGCTCCCGCTCCGCCATCACCTGCCGGGCGATCTCGGCTCCCCCGATGTTCGCCCCCGGTGGCTGCCGGAGCGCCACGTGCAGCACCGCCCGCCCCTCGGTGGAGTTGATCTTCTCCCCCCGCCACATCGCGTCGCGGTAATCCTTGAGGCCCACCCCCTCGGCAAGGTCCAGGAGCTTCCCGAGCACCATCTCATCGAGGTGCTGGCGCGAGAAGTCCATGAGAATGCCCGCAGCCTGGCGCGAGAAGCGCTCGAAGCGCCCGGGATCCCGCGCGAAGAGCTCACGCGTGGCGACCGTGCCGAGCCGCGAGGCATGGGTGGCCAGTTCCGGCCAGATGGGAGTACGGGGACCTGCGGCCTTCGGCATGGGGAGCTCCTCAGGCGGTCTGCTGAGATGTGACCGCGGGCGTAAAGAAGCGCTCGATTGTACCGGCCACGTGGTCGATTTGGGCGGGAGCGAGCTCCGGGAAGACCGGCAGCGCCAGCACCTCGCCGGCTGCGCGCTCGGACTCGGGCATCTCGCCGGGCCGGTGACCGAGGTAAGCGAAGCACTGCTGCAGGTGAAGCGGAATCGGGTAGTAAATCTCCGTCCCGATCCCCGCGCGGGCCAGGTAGTGGCGCAGCTCGTCCCTCTGCTGCACCCGGATGACGTACTGATTCCAGACGTGCTGCCCTCCCTTGGTCTGCTCCGGCGCAACCACCGTTCCGGCGGGCCGTATGCCCCCTAGCCGCCGGGTGTACTGCCGGGGATGGGCATCCCTCGCGGCCATCCAGCTGTCCAGGTACCCGAGCTTCACATTGAGCACCGCCGCCTGGATCTCATCCAGCCGGAAATTCCCGCCGATGAGGCTATGGTGATATTTCGGCTCCATGCCGTGCACGCGCAGCACCCGCATGCGCTCGGCGAGCGCCGGATCGCTGGTGGTGCACATCCCGGCATCGCCGAACGCTCCCAGATCCCACCTCG
>JAKBCR010000056.1 GCA_021807675.1 Pseudomonadota bacterium | reverse complement strand
GGGGGATGCATCTGGAGGGCGCTTGGCGCTCGCCCCCGCTCGAGATCCCGGGGCGTGCCACGACCCTGCATTTTCTCTGGTCGGTGCCCGACGTCGCGGGCTGGTGGGGAATGAGATTGGGCGCAGCTCGAGCCGATGCGTCGAGAGACGTCGGTATCGAAGGAGACGATGAGAAGATCGCATGGTGGAGCCATATTGACTCCATCGCCATCAGCCGCAAGAGAACATTCATGGTCGATGTCTGAGGAGGCAAGGCATGGTGAACGTCTTGACCATCATCGATTTCGATCCCGAAAGACTCGTCGGGGAGCCGCAGCGGCTGCTCGAGCTCCTCACCCGCGTGGGCAGCTCGCTCCCGGGAATCAGATCCGCGCACGCTGGCGCGACGCTACCGAGGGCGCTGAACGGCGGGCGCCTGATGTGGCGACTCTCTTTCGGTTCCGAGGCGGCCTGCTCGGCCTGCTGCCACTCGATGCTCTGGCAAACGCAGATTGCGCCGGCGCTCGGTCCGGACCGAGGCCTCTCCGTGGACACCGTGCAGTACCGGGCGGATTTCGCCGATTCTTCACCGGGGCGGAATCGCGAGGGCATCTGGCGTTGCCTCGTATTCTCCGTCGATCACGACGCCGCAGGCGGCGATGTCAGGCGCCTCGAGACGGATTTGCTGCTGATGCCGCGATACGTCTCCTCGATTCGTAACTGGTCGCTGGGCCGAGTCGTCTCGGCTCGGGGGCGGCGCCCCTGGACGCATGTCTGGGAGCAGGAGTTCGACGAGGTGGCGGGACTCGAGGGAGAGTACATGGTCCATCCGATCCACTGGGGACTCGTCGACGGTTGGTTCGATCCGGAGTGCCCACAACGGATCGTCGATCCATTTCTCATTCATGCGGCATTCGCCATCCGGGATGCCGTGATCGCGTGAGCGGCCAGCAGCCGCCGGTCCTGGGCTTCGTATTCTCTTGAGTGAGGGGAGGGTGCCACCATGCGTGCCGCTGTGATTTCCGGATTCGGACCCCCGAGTCGGGTTCGAGTGGACGAGGTTGCCGTCCCGACCTGCAGAGCGAATGAGGTACTCATCCAGGTTGCCGCCGCCGGGGTAAATCCCGTCGACTGGAAGGAGTGCGAAGGCCATCTCGTGCAGTTCTACGGCAAGTATCCGGATCCCTGGGTTCCCGGTTATGACGCGGCGGGCATCGTCGCGGCAGTGGGGGCCGAGGTCACCGGCTTCGAGACGGGCGATCGCGTGGTGGCGTTCTCCGACCGGCGGGAAAGCGGCCATAACGGCACCTTCGCCGAATTCGTGCGTGTGCTGCCGAATGCGGTCAGCATCGTGCCGCGTATGGTCGATCTCGCCGAGGCCGCCGCCATCCCGACGGCCGGGCTGACGGGCTATCAGGCGCTCTTTCGGGACAACAAGGCGGGTCTGACGGCAGGCAACGCCGTGCTGATTCACGGCGCCTCGGGCGGTGTCGGCAGCTACGCGGTGCAGTTCGCGAAGGCGCGGGGGCTGCGCGTCGCGGCGACCTGCAGTGCCAGGAATCTCGAGTACGCGAAGGGATTGGGTGCCGACCTGGTGCTCGATTACGCCAAGGGCGGAATGGTCTCTGCCGTTCGCACGTGGGAGCCACAGGGCGTTGATGCAATCATCGATTGCGTCAGTGGCGAGAGCTTGCCGGATGGATTGGACGCCTTGCGTCCCACAGGGCGGCTGCTGAGCATCCTCACGCTGACCCAAGACGGGGATGTGCAGGGCGATGTGAAGCGCGCGGGCAGCCGGGGCTTCACCAAGATCCTCTCGATCATGGACTTCGATCGAGTGGGCGCGGAGCTCGGAGAGATCCTGGAGTTGATGGCGAGAGGCCTCGTTAAGACACCGCCTCTCGAGATCCATCCTCTCGATGAGGCCGCCGGGGCGCTGAAGCGCGTGAAAGAGGGCGGCGTCCGGGGAAAAGTCGTGCTGAGAGTAGGCGCCTAATCATCCGTCGAGCGCCCGAGCCATGGTCGCGACCGTGGGCGGTGAACGTCATTGGGTGCCTGAGCGATGTCCGCCACGAGAACGGCGCGACGCTCTTCATCCCGGGCAGTCATCGCCGGCTGACCCGTGGGGAGGTTTCCGCCGATGCGGCAAGCCTTTTGCGCCCTTTCGAGGCCCCGGCGGGCTCGATCATCGTGATGGACGGGCGCCTGTGACACACCTCCGGGGCGAACGTCACCGCCGATGAGGATCGTGCTTGTCTGTTCGGATATTACGTGGCCTCGTTTCTTCGCGTCCAGGTCAACTGGAACGTGGCGCTCTCGCAGCAAGTCAAGGACGCGCTTTCGCCCCAAATGCAGCAGTGGCTGGGGCTCACGCTCCTGCCTGACTTGCCCGGAGCTTCACGTTCGAGGCAGGTCTCGCGGGCTTCGAGGATGCCGTCGGAGCGGGCACCTCAGGAGAATGAGCCGCGCACGGAGCGCTTCCCCGCCATGGCCCTTACCAGGACGCGCGGCATAAGCCTGCCGCTCTGTCGGTCCGCGCCGAGCGAACGCGACGCAGTCAACTCCAGCCCTCGAGCGCGGACCCAACGCGGTGCGCGCACCCGCGGCCATGCGGGCCCGCTACGGACTGCCGCACGCGCCATGGCACCTCGCGGATGCTCCTGCGCCGGCGTTGACTTGCTGAATATGAAGAGTATAGTCAATAAAAAAGTGGTACATCAGATAACGTAAAAGTATCTGTAGTACCTACTAGTTTATCGATGTTATGCATGGGGCCGCTCGAGGTCGGGTGACCGGCGGCGAAATCGCTCGCGGCCGACCGCTTGGGGTGGGGTCAATTCGCGTTTGTGGGGGGGATGATGCGAATCGCAAAGAATATGACGAGGCGTACGTTGGCACTGCTGGTCCTGGCGGCTATAGGGCCGGTACCGCTCGCCATCGCGCAGACGGGGACGACCGGCGGATCGAGTGGAAGCGGTTACCAGGAAGTGGGGAAGCTGCAGGAGATCACGGTCACCGCCGAGAAGAGAAAGGAGTCGCTGCTCGATGTTCCGGTGACAGTGGCGGTGGTCGGGAGCGCGGCACTGCAGAACAACGACGCCTCGGACCTGAGCAAGATCGGGGAGTTGGTTCCGCAGGTCTCGATCGGCGCCGTGGCATCGGGAACCGGAGCCCTCATCTCCATCCGCGGGATCAGCTCGACGCCCTCGGATGCCGGCATCGACCAGAGCGTCTCCGTGGTGCTCGACGGTGTGCAGGTCGACCGGGGACAAATCATCAGCCAGAGTATGTTCGACACCCGGCAGGTGCAGGTGCTCGAAGGACCACAGGCGCTCTTCTTTGGCAAGAACTCGCCCGCCGGCGTCATCGATGTGCAATCGAACGGACCGACACCTTACCTGGAGGGCTACGTGCACGCGGGGTATGAGTTCGATGCCTCGCAGCGCTACGTCGAGGGGGCGATCTCGGGGCCGCTCTCGGATACGTTCAAGGCAAGGTTGGCGTTTCGCGCCAGCGACATGAGCGGCTGGATGCGGAATGTCGCGCAGCCGCAACCCGATCCGTTCGTGCCGGGCGTCACCCTGCCGGGCGCTTGGGACCCTTCCATGCCGAGCGATCGCAGCTATGCCGGCCGGTTGATCGCGCAGTGGACGCCCACCGAGGATTTCACGGCGACGGCCCGAATCACGATTGGGACCGATCGCACCAATGGGATGGCCGCGAACGTCGAGAAGTACTGTACCCACGGAACCACGATACCGACCATACTCGGTTTCAATGATACCCAGGCGGATTGCCAGGCGAACCAGCGTATGGCCGAGAGCGCGCTGCCAGCCGTGTTCGCCGTGAACTACCCGTACGCCAACAACGGTGTCCCGTATTCCACGTCCACGGACACATTGGCGTCCGTGACACTGGCAGAGACCCTGCGGGGCGTGACCGTGACGTCCATCACTGGCTACTACGGGCAGCGATTCGCCGGCAGCGAGAATGCGGACTTTTCCTCTTTCGCTCAGGTCTATGATGCCCAGTTCGAGCGCTACGGAATGGTGTCGGAGGAACTGCGGGCGGTTTCCGACCTTTCCGGAGTGCTCAACTACACGGCCGGCCTCTACGTCGATCATTCCACCCGTTACCATTTCAATGCTCCGTTTCTACTGGATGTGGGGGTGAATCCCGCAACGGGCAACTACACCGCCCTGGAGCAGGATGCCTGGAACGGGGAGAACTCCTACTCCGCATTCGGCCAGCTGCGATGGAAGATCCTCCCGTCGCTCGAGCTCTCGGGGGGCGCACGCTGGACTTACGAGTCGAAGTCGCTGGCGATCGGGAATTCCGCGGTGAATCCTGCCTATGCCGCCCTCTGGACCGCGGCGGGTAGCTGGATCAAAGATCATTACGGTGATCACAATATATCGCCCGAGGTCACCCTCAGCTGGCATCCCTGGCACGAGGCCACGCTCTATGCGTCCTACAAGACAGGCTACAAGTCCGGAGGATTCTCGAATACTGCCGTCCTGGATGTCGGCTATACGGCCTCGACCTTGCGCTTTCGGCCCGAGAAGACCCATGGCGAGGAGATCGGCTTCAAGTCCGAGCTGCTCCATCAGACGATGCGCCTGACGCTCACCGCCTATCGCTATAGGTACAACGGACTTCAGGTGACTGCGTACGATCCGACCACGGTGAGCTACACCGTGAGGAACGCGTCGGATGCCCGCACGCAGGGCGTGGAGGGCTCGTTGGAATGGCTCCTGGGACACGGACTCACCTTGCACGGAGCCTTTGGATTCAACCACGCGCGCTATCTCGATTTTCCGGGGGCACAGTGCTATGCCACCCAATCGCGGGCCGACGGCTGTGTCAACGGGCAGCAGAATCTCGCCGGCAAGCCGCTCGTCGTCGCGCCGGATTGGGCTTATAACCTCGGCGAATCGTACGCGTTCAGGCTTCCCTGGGGCCTCACGGGAGCGCTCGATGTGAGCGGGGCGTACAGCGGGTCCTATTATCTGGATGACACCGAGGATCCGAACGAGATCCAGCACGCGTTCTGGCGCCTCAATGCTTCGCTTCGTGTGTCGAGCCCGGACGATACCTGGTCGGTCTCGGTGATCGGGCGGGATCTGAACAACGCCTACTATGCGGTGGATTCGAGCGCGGTGACCTTCGGCGGCCCCTATCAGTACGACGGCTACTTCAACCGGCCGCGGGAGGTGATTCTGCAGGCGGGCTACCACTTTTGAGGACGGAGGGAAGATCGAGCATGGATCGGAGGCGGTATGACGCGTGAGTGGGAAGCGTTCGTGACGGTTGCCGACCGGTTCTTTGGGGCCTTGGAAGCGGGCGACGAGGAGGCCGTCGTCCGCTGCTATGCGCCCGATGCCCGAATCTGGCACAACTTCGATCAGGTGAGCATGACGGCCCACGAGAATGCCGCGACGCTCCGCGAGTTCTTCAGCGGGTTTCCCACCCGGCGCTATTCCGAGGTGCGTCGTCACCACGTCCCATCGTACGGCCTTGTGCAGCAGCACATGCTGCAGCTCATCCGGGCGGATGGGCGCAAGGTCGATTGGCCGGGATGCATCATTTTGCAGATCGTCGGCGGGAAGATCCTCGTGCTGGAGGAATACATCGATCTTGCGGGCTTCAGCGCCAGGATGGCTTGACCCTGTCCCGGATCCGATGCGTCCCAGGTCGGTCCACCCCCTGCAGACCTGACGATCAGCGATCCGCTTTGGATGCCGGCAGGGTCAGCGGAGCCGTGCGGGCGCTCGAGGAGCCGAGCGCCTGCACCGGCGGTTCTACCTTGATTCGATCCTCTCCATCGGTACCTCCCGGGGGACGCGGCTCGGCATCTTCTACGCCGCGGCTGACGCTGCATGGGCCTCGGGTCGAGGTCCGATGAATTCGCCGGGGAATCGGCCGGTGAACGCGCCATGGTCGAAGGTGGGCACGCCATTGACCAAGGTCAAGCGCATCGGGGCGGGGGCTCGGATGTATCGGTAGGTGCGTCCGCCGGCGCTCTGCGGCACGTCCCAGATCTTCTCCTCGGGCCGCCGCTCGATCTCATCGAGGTTGAATACCACGACATCCGCGACCTTCCCGGTCTCCATGAGGCCGCGATCGTGAAGTCCGAAGAACGCGGCGAGCTTGCCCGTGAGCGCATGGATCCCTTCCTCGATCGTGAGGAGCTTGCGATCACGGACGTAATCCGTCAGCAGCAGTGCGCTGTCGCCCGCGCCGCAGAACATCTTTCCGTGGGCACCGGCATCCGAGACATTCGCGACTGAGTTGGGATCCTTGAGCAGGCGCAAGACGACCTCGTCGTCCTTCTCCCAGCCCTTGGTCAGCACCACGGAGTCGGTTCCATTGCGGATCACCCATTCCGCGAGCGCATCCGATGGGTGCTGGATGCCCATCGAGCGCATGTACTCCGCGAGGGTCACGCCGACCGGGCCGACGCCGCTCTCGCTCTCGCGCAGTTGCAGCGCGCCGGCGGTCAGATTGTTGTTCGCGAAGCCGGTGTCCCAGGCCGTGCGGGCCTTCTCCCGCCAGGCCGGATCCTTGAGCGTTCGATACTTCTGGCTATCGTCCTTGATCTCCACGAGGTCTTGCCAGGCCTGCAGGCCGAACTGAGCGAAGAGGAGGGTGCGCTTGAAATCGATCGAGAAGGTGAACTCGACGTGAGTGAAGCCGGTGGTGAAGGGCAGCCGCTCGGCCTTGAATCGCTCGTGCAGGATCTCGAGCCGCTTGCGGTTCGCTTCCTGAAACTTCAGCGTGGGAAGGCCCGCCCACTGCATGCGCGCGCCCGCCTGCTTGGCGATGCGGCCCAGCCGATCGACCACTTCCGGAGCGGTCATGCGCATCCAGTTGTCGATAATGATCTCGATCGTGGCACCGGGATGGCGCGCGACGACCTTCATCAGCGCGAGATACTCGTCGTCCGCGGCAAGTTGCGAGGGCAGCGGGCGGTTGTGCTTGTCGTAATCGAGCTGGTTGGTGGAGAGCCCCATGGCGCCGGCCTGCAGTGCGTCTTCCAACAGAGCGCACATCCGGGTGATCTCCTCGGGATGCGCGGCACGGGTCCAGGCCGCCTCGCCCATGACCGCAAGCCGCAATGGAATGTGGCCGCAGAAGGCCGCGAAATTGATGGGAGTCTTCACGTTCCGCAGGTGTGAGGCCTTGTATTCGCTCCATTTGCGCCAGTCCCACGGGATCAGGGTGCGCATGGGGTCTTCCGGAATGTCCTCGAAGAAGTTGAAGATGTCGATCACGTGCTCACGCGCCGCCGGGGTGCCGGGCAGAGGCGCCAGCGAGAAGCCGCAGTTGCCGTTGATCGATGTCGTGGTCCCATAGCCAGGAAACGGCTCGGTGTTGGGTGACCACCAGACGGCGGCATCCCAGTGGTTGTGGGCCTCGATGAAGCCCGGCGTCACGAAACAGTCGCTCGCGTCGATTTCGCGCTCGCCGTCCGCCGGTGAGAGCTTCTTGCCGATCTCGGCGATGCGGCCGCCACGGATGCGGACGTCCGACTGGCGGGCAGGCCTGCCCGAGCCGTCCACGACTGTGCCATTCTTGATCAGGGTGCGATATTCCACGGGGTGTCCTCCGGCTAATCAGGTGCTGAAAGGTGATGACGCCCGAGACTCATCCTGCGGCGATGGCGCTTGATCCGAGGCAGGGGTGGGGCAAGGAGAGCCGGGGCACTCGGTGCCGGTCGGCTGGCGCTCTCGATTCAGGCGCTCGGGCGCAAGAGGTCAATCGAAGGTATAAATTAATATATATCATATAGTTACATATGAAGCGGTAGACCCGCTTCCGACCAGAATGGGCTAATATACTTTTTAGTTGGCTTGCCAACAAGTGGAGAGGATCGATGGCAGCAGTGGGCTCACGGGGGCAGCCGCGAAGGCGAACGCAAGTCGAGCGACGCGACGAATCGGAGCGAGGGCTGATGCAAGCCGCCATCGCCTTGATCTGCGCGGAAGGCGTCGGCAGGGCAACCTTCGCCAACATCGCTCGGCTCGGGGGCTACAGCCGGGGCCTCGTGACACATCGATTCGGGTCGAGGCAAGGGCTCATCGAGTCAGTGATCGCTCACCTTCGCTCGCGACCCGAAGCCGTGGCGGTCGAGAAGCGCGTCGATGAGCTGCCGGGGGTCGAAGGCCTCCTCGTGTACTTCGATATCTATGTCCGTCACCTGGGCACCAATCACGAAGGACAGGCTTACTACCGCCTCCTCTCTTCCGCGCTCGCCGACCGCTCGGCCGAGCTGGAGCTGTTCGCGGTCGAGCACGACAGATTCAAGCAACGCCTCGCAGGCTTGATCGCGCGGGGTCAGGCCGAGGGTGACATCGCAGCGACGATTGATCCTTCCGCGGCGGCCGTTATGGTGGGAGCAACGATCTTCGGGATTGCCATGAGTGTGCTGGTGCATCCGTCGCTCGAAATCGACCCAATCTGCCGAAGCTGCGAGGAGGGCTTGCGTAAGGCGCTTGCGCCCGGTTAGCCCGCCTCATAGAGATCGAGGAGGATCCTGTGAACCGAGCCGAGCCGTGCAGCCGTAGCGAGTCCATACGGGAGAATTGCTGCTGCGAAAGAGGCATCCCATGGCGCAATTGATCATCCGCGTCCGCCCAGATCGGCAACCCGCCGGGTCAGCCGGTCAAATCGGGCTCGATGGGTCGCCCGCGGTTTCGTGGGGCCCTGGGCAGGCGGGTGAGCCCGGGCTCCCCCGGCGCGGGGGCAGGGCGGCCCGCTGTCGCTTTCGGTCAAGAGCAGGGTGGCCACTTCCATTAATCTGCTCCTCTCAGAGGCATAAGTCCCCTCCGACGAGGAGACGGGGCGAATCGAGGTGCGCGTGGAACCAAACCAGCGAGCAAATCCGAAGGCCGAGTTCTCGGGCAAACAGGTGCTCATCACCGGGGCGAGCGGCCTGGTCGCATTCCCTGTCGCCATCGAGCTCGCGAAGCGAAACCGCGTCCACGCGGTGGCGCGGTTCTCGGACCCGGAGCAGAAGCGACAGCTCGAATCGCGTGGCGTGCAGACGATTGCCTTCGACATGGCGGAGCGCGACCTGTCAGCGTTGCCGAAGTCAGTGGATATCGTGATCAACTACGGCGTCCTGCCGCCCAGCCACAAGGACGCCTACGAGGTCAATGCGGGCGCCGTGGGGCGTCTGGCGTCGCGCTACCGAGGGTGCGAGGCTTTCATCCAGGGCAGTACGGGATCGCTCTATGAGTACCAGGGGGAGCGGCCGCTGCGAGAGGAGGATCCCTACGGCCTGCACAGCTCCGCCGAGAATTACGCGGCCAGCAAGATCGCGGCGGAATTCCTGCTCAAGCATCTGAGCATGGAATACAACATGCCGACGGTGATCGTGCGCATCTTCTCGTTTTACGGCCCGAGAGGCGGGGGCGTCACGCAGCGAATCGACCAGGTCGCCCAGGGGCTTCCCGTGAGCGTCTACCCGGGGGCGCGCAATGTCCACACGCCTCTTTTCGAAGACGATTACGTCGAAAAGACCATTGCCGCGGCCTCCATCGCCAGCGCGCCGGCGGAGATCGTCAACGTGGGTGGCACCGAGCCGATCACGACGCAGGAGTACTGCGCGATCGCCGGTGAGCTCCTCGGCAAAAAGCCGATTTTCGTGGAGAACAGCAAGTCATGGCCGATCTGGGCCGACACCAGCAAGATGGTGAGGCTGCTCGGTCCCAATCGGGTATCGATGCGCGAGGGCATCCGTCGGGTCGTAGAGGCGGGGCCGCAATCGCGGCTGGCCGGCAAGCATCATGTCATCGGTGAGCCCAAGTCGGCTGCGGCCGGTCGATGAGCCGGAGGTGGTCATGAAAGACATCGAAAAGCTGCTCGCGATCGAAGAGATCAAACGGCTGAAATCCAGATATTTCTGGGGCCTCGATCATAAGGACTGGGAGTTCTGGCGGCGCGAAGTCTGGGCGCCGGATGCCCGTCTCATCGTGCCGGAAGCGTCACGAGAGTGTGTCGGGGTCGAGGCCATACTGGCCTACGTCAAGGAAAGCACCGGGGATCAGGTTTCGGTGCACCACGGGCACATGCCCGATATCGAGATAACCTCGGACACGACGGCCACCGGCGTTTGGGCGATGGAGGATCGTCTGTACCGGACGAAGCAGTTCCCGCTCGAGGACGGCAGCATCTACCTGCATGGCTTCGGCCATTACCAGGAGACCTATGTCCGTCTGGAGAGGGGGTGGCGCATCCAGACCACGCGCCTGACCCGCTTGCGGGTGCAGCTCTCGAAGGTGTTCTGATCCGGATCGACGGTGGCGGCACACTCCGCGCGAGGCTTCATGGGCATCGCCGGGTGCGATCGCTGATCAGAACGTCCGCCATCGCGCCGCTGTCACCGCGGCCGCAGCGGGTGGACGGGCCGGGTCTTCGTTGCGGCCACCAGGATCTGCGCGGCTTCCCTCGGCCTGCTCAAAAAGGGCGAATGCGAAGCATCGATCGTCAGCGGCTCGACGCCCAGACGCCCGCACGCACGCCGGCTGATGCTCAGTGGCGCGGCGCGATCTTGTAGACACAAAACGTAGCTTCGCGGCAGGTCGGCATTCCAGAAATTCTGCAGGTGGACGGGCTTCAGCAGCATTTCCACCGGCGCGGGACTCAGCTGCTCGTATGCCCAGCGCGCCGTGGCCTCGTCGCAGTCGTGATAGAAGAAATCCCACACTTTCTGGAAGTCATAGCATTCCATGCGCCCATGGCCGTCCGGACGGACGAATTTCATCATGCCGGTCTCGTCGGTCATCAGTTGGGTCTTGCCGCCTTCGTTCACCTCCTCGGCGGGGCGACCACCGCTCGCCTCGATCAGCGGCCTGCCTTCGATCGGCAGCGCGGCCGCCAGGTAAACCATGTGACCCACCTTCTCGGGCGCGGCATCGGCCGCCAGCGAGATGTCATACCCGCCGCCGGAGTGGCCGACGAGCACGTCGCCTGACCGCATCACCTCCACGATGGCATCACGCCGACCTTCGAGGGTCGAGACCTCATCGCGGCGCTTCCCGTGTCCCGGCAGGTCGATCGCCACGGCCTCATGGCCCAGCCCCTGCAATTCGGGGATGACCCGCTCCCAGCACCAGGCGCCGTGGAACCCGCCATGGATCAGGATGAAACGCATTGAGACCCCCCATCTGAGATGAACTTCAGCCTCGATCGCAACTGATGCGCGCACTCGCGACAGCAAAGCTGTGCCGCACCATACTGCAGGCGCGCTCAACACGCCATGGCGAGTTCCTGGAGTTGCGGGTGGCCCGGGGCCCTGATCGACCGCATTTCCGCCATCGCGGCTCCATGCTTCGCGCCTCGAGCCTCGAGCCTGGCAGCCCGCGCCCGACCGCCTGTGAGAGTCCCTCGAGGACCGCTGTCGAGCTGTGGCTTCTGCACCCGAGACGTCCCGCCGATGCTTCAGAAAGACCAGGAAATCCGCGGCCAATTGCCTTTCATTCGGCTCGATCCTTGCGATGGCTGGTGTCGGCTTGGACCAAGCTGGGCCAGGTTGAGGTGAAACTCCAGCGTCAAGAGCTGATGAAGGTGTAGGCGCAACGACTCTGTTGGCCGGGAGCTTCGGTGTGTGCGACACATGCTCACCTCGGATACAGCAAGGCCGAGATGCCGGCTCTCGTAAACGAGCTCAATTCGCTCCTGGTGCAGCCGTCGGTGCCGCATGAAACGCTCGCGCAGCAGAGGTCCGACGAACGTTAAGCTGTGATTCAACAGAATGCATCTCAGCCGGGTAATCGCCTTTGCAACAGGTCATCGGTCACGCTCATCGCAAATAGCGGCCTGCCGTCGGGGGGCGATTCCGCTATCGCGTCCAAAAACAGCCGCCGGGCCTCGGGGTCGTCGTACATCATCTTTCGATCGAATGCCGCCTGCCACGTGGCTTCATCGGGCCACTCCGCATAACCGATGAATCGTCCGTCACGATCGAGATGCAACCTCGACCCATAGCTGCCATAGATTTCGGTGATGCGCCGGGTACCGCGGCGCCAGGCTTCGCGAAACTGCTCTTCCTTGCCTGCATGAACCCGCCACCAATAGACCGCGACAAACATAGGGGCCCCCAGACTCTGTAATGGACTGCTGCCCACGGAGGGAGAGAGCCTACCGCAGCGCGTCTCGCTAGGTAATCGCAGCAGGACCTCGACCCAAAGGATTCACTCCCGCCGCAACCCGCAGGTGCGCTGAGGGCTCATTCGTATCTTGGGGAGGCTTGCACCCGGGCCGAGTGCCGCATGGCGCCACTCAATCAGCAAACGCGACCGGTCTCAAGGCGACCTGTAGAATCGCCTGAGCGACGGTATTTCACCTCACCAGGGTCTCTTCCGCCTCATGAAAATCCTGATCGTCGAGGATGAGCGCAAGACGGCGGCATACCTCAAGCGCGGACTGGAAGAGAATGGCTTCGTCGTCGATCTCGCGGAGAACGGCGAAGATGGCGCCCACCTCGCCGGCACGCAGGCCTACGAGCTGATCATTCTCGATGTGCTGCTGCCGGGGAGAGACGGCTGGAGCGTCATCGCAGACCTGCGGCGGCAGGAAATCTCTACCCCCGTGCTTTTTCTCACGGCGCGCGATGCGGTTCGCGACCGCGTGAAGGGCTTGGAGCTCGGGGCCGACGACTATCTGGTGAAGCCCTTCGATTTCTCGGAGCTTCTGGCGCGGACGCGATCGATTTTGCGGCGGCGGCCGATCAGGCGGACGCCAGTCTTAGGGCTCGCGGATCTCGAGCTTGATCCTGGGCGTCACCGTGTGAGGCGCGGCGGCCGAGCACTCGATTTGACGCCGAAGGAATTTCAGCTGCTGTCGCTCCTTCTGCAGCGCAGTGGTGAGGTGCTCTCTCGGACGCTCATCGCCGACCAGGTGTGGGACATCAATTTCGAGAGTGACTCGAACGTCGTCGAGGTTCATATGCGCCGGCTGCGCTCCAAGGTTGACGACCCCTTTGAGAAAAAGCTCATCCACACGGTGCGTGGCGTCGGCTATGTCCTCGAGCAGCGCGCCTGATCGCGGCGGCGCCAGCCGCTGGCCGCTGCGTTCGCCGCCCTCCATCGCGTTGCGCATGACCGTGTGGTATGCGCTATCCGCTTTCGCGATGGTCGTCGTGGCGACGAGCCTGCTTTACTTCGTACTCGTCAATGGAATGTACCGGGAGGACCAGCGCGATCTCGCGGACAACCTCGAGAACGCAATTCTCCTGCTTGGCGCATCGCGCGGCACTGAGCTCTCAGGCCCGGTTTCCGTCCGGCCGGCTCCCGCGCTGCGGCATCGAACCGATATTTACGTGCGCGTGATGAATGGCGACGGACGGACGCTGATGCAGACGCCCGGCATGGCCGACCAAGTGCGAGCACCGACGCGATCAGAGCTGCTCGGAATCGATGTGCGTCACCGCGAAGTGCGCCAGATCCTCTCGCGAACCGGGGAGCCATTCCTGACACTGGTGGCGCCGATTCCGGGGGCGCGCGTGGATGGCCCGCGATACATCGAGGTGGCGATGGACCGGGCCCACGATGAATACCTGCTCGCGCGATACCGTGAGCGTCTCTGGATCGTGCTGGGCTCCTCGCTCGTGCTCTGCTCGCTCGTCGGCTATCTCATCGCCCGCAGCGGCATGCGTCCCCTCGAGGGGATCAGTCACAAGGCCGAGCTCATCCGCGCGACGACACTTCACGAGCGCATCCCGGCCGACGGCCTGCCCGCCGAGCTTCGGGGTCTCGCCGAAACTTTCAACGGCATGCTGGATCGACTCGAGCAATCGTTCCGCCACGTCTCCCAATTCTCGGACGATGTGGCGCATGAGCTGCGCACGCCGATCAATAATCTGCGCGGCGAGATCGAGGTCGCCCTCAGCAAGGCCCGGTCGCAGGAGGATTACCGGGAGGTTCTCGGCTCCTGCTTCGAGGAATGTACGCGTATATCGCGCCTCATCCGAACCCTGCTCTTCCTCGCCCGCTCGGACACGGCATCCGATGCGCTGCAACGCGAAGCCCTTGACGTTGGTGAGGCTCTTGCCACGATTGGTGCTTTCTACGAAGCGGCCGCGTCGGAGGGCGGTGTTCTTCTCCGGGTGGCAAGCATTCCGCATCTGCGTGCCGAGCTTGATCGGACCCTCTTTCAGCAGGCGATCGGGAATCTGGTCTCCAATGCGCTCGCCCACACACCGGCTGGCGGCTCCGTGGAGCTCGCCGCGGCCGGTGGCGAGCAGGGCATCCAGATTGCCGTTCGCGATACCGGTTGCGGCATCGCGCCGGACCATTTGCCCCACGTGTTCGAGCGGTTTTATCGGGTAGAGCAGGCACGCACCGGCTCAGAGGAGAACGCCGGCCTCGGGTTGGCGGTGGTCAAGAGCATTGTGACTCGGCACGGCGGTGAGGTCGCGATCGAGAGCCGCGTAGGGAAGGGCACCGAGGTCCGGCTCACTTTCCCGCAGCGGCTCATAGGGTCCGCCGGGAAACCTGCGCTTACGATTTCGTAATCTGACCGTCAGCATCGCGTCACCTGCCGCCGCGTAGTATCAGCGGCAGATGAAGGAGACCTCAGTCCGGGCTGCGAGGCGCCTGGCCGTGCTGCTCGTAGTGCCGCTGGCCGGTTGTGCGACCTATCGGGCGCGCCCGATCAATCCCGAGACCAGTGCGCGGGCCCTGGTCGCTCGAAGCCTGAGCGACCCCCGACTGCTCCGCTTTCTCGCGATCGAGGAGCATCGCGCCGGGACACCGCGGTGGAATCTCGAGACGCTGACCCTGGTGGCCACCTATGAGCGGCCGGATATGCCGCTCGCAACCGCGCGATTGGGTGAGGCGAGGGCGCGGGAGATCACGGCCGCGGTGCTGCCCAACCCGACGCTCTCATTTCGGTCGACTTACAACACGACCACGACCGTTCCGTCCCCCTGGAAAGTCGGGCCGATCGTCAGTTTCCTGATCCGGGCGTTCGGGGTACGTCCGGCGCTCATCGCCCGCGCGCAGGCGCAGGCGCAAGCCGCCCGAGAGGCGATCGCCGCTACCGCCTGGCAGCTGCGCGGCAGAGTGCGCGGCGCTCTCCTTGCGCTGTGGTCGACACAGCGCGCCGCCGGGCTCTCGACGAGAGCGCTTGTCGTGGCGAGCCAATACCAAGGTGCGGTCGCCCAGCGCTATCGGGCAGGAATGGTGTCGGCTGCAACGCTGACGACGGTGACACTCGGGGAGGAGCAGGCGCAGCTTGCGGCCGCTGCGAGCGAGCGGAAGCTGCGGCTCGCGCGTACCGGGCTGGCGATGGCTCTCGGTCTACCGGTTGCGGCGCTGCATGATGTCAGGCTGGATCTGGCGGGGATCTCCCACCCGCAGCGCCCCGGCAAGCTGGGTCCGCTGATCCAGGCTGCGCTTATCAAGCGGCCCGATGTCCTCGCCGCCCTGGCGCGCTATGGTGCGTCGGAGGCGAATCTCCGCCTGGCGATCGCGCGGCAGTATCCGTCGATCGACATCGGGCCGGGCTATCACTACGACCAGGGTGACAACAAGTTCATCCTGGCGGTCTCGCTCCCTCTGCCGATCCTCAATCAGAACCAGGGCCCCATCGCACAAGCCCGCGCGGCGCGGCGCGTTGCCGCCGCGGAATTCAGGTCCACTCAGTCGCAGGTTCTGGGCGAGATCGAGCGGGCGCAGACGGACTGGACAGCGAGTGAGGCCGAGCTCGCGAGTGCGCGCCGAGTGCGCGCGTCGGCTGCCAACGCGCTCTCGCGCCGACGGATCGAATTCGCCGCCGGCCAGATCGGCCAGCTCCGGTTGCTCGGAGCCGAGGAGGTGTCCCTAGAGGCCGAGCAGGGCTCGCTCGCCGCGTCGGTACATGAGCGTGCGGCCCTCGGGGAGCTCGAGGCGGCGCTCTATCATCCCTTGCCGGTCCCGACGGAAACGCGTTGATGCCGAAAAGAGTGTTGCAGCGGCTGGTTGCAGCAATGGCTGCGACAATTCTTGCGCGGGCGGCAGTGGCTGGCGCCCTCGCACCCATTGCGCTTGACAGCCAGGCTTTGTCAGCAGGGCACATCCGGACGACGGAGCTGAAACGTCTCCAGTCGGCTCCTCAAGTAACTGCGTACGGCGTCGTTCTCGATCCCGGAGCGCTCGTGACGCTCTCATCGCAAGTCGCCGCCGCGCGCGGCGCGGCCGCGGCCGCCCGCGCCAAGGCAGCTCTGGCGAGGAGCCAGGCTCGGCGCGCGACCGGCCTCTATCGCATCCACCACAACATCTCCAAGGCAGCGCTCCAAATCGCCCAGTCGGGATTCGAGGTTGCCCAAGCCGGGCAAGCAACGGCGGCCGCGAGGCTTGTACAGCTTAAGACGCGAATGCTCGCTCACTGGGGTCCCAAGCTTTCCGCGGCTGCACGCTCCGGAAAAGCGCCATTACCAGGTCTCGAAAGCGGCGCCTCAGCACTGGTCGAGGTCAATTTGCCGCTCGGGCAGGCGCTTGCGCACCCGCCGGAGATTGCCTCGGCAACGACTCCTGAGGGTCAGAAGGTACTGTTGCATCTGCTCAGCAGAGCACCGCGTACCGCCGCAGGAGTGGCCGGCCAGAGTGTGTTTTATCTCATGCCCGCGCGCAATTCGATACCGATCGGGACGCCGCTCAGCGTCGTCCTCGAGACCGCAGCGAGAGGAGCGGGTGTCCTCGTGCCCCAATCAGCCGTGGTGTGGCATGAAGGCAAGCCGCTTGCCTTCCGCGAGACCGTCGCTGGCTCTTTCGCAGGCGTTCCGCTTGGGAGCTTCTTCGTCTCGAGCGATGGGTACTTCGTGCCAGAGAGGGGTGAGAGCTCGCTCCATCCGGGGGATCGGGTCGTCACCGCAGGGGCGGCGCTCCTTTATTCGGCGGCCACGCAAGCGGCACCGGCAGCCAAGACTGCAAAGTCCGGTAAGGCAGACGATGACGGTGATGACTGACGGGTCGGGCTGATGCGCGCCATCGTCGAATTTTGCCTGCGCTTCCGCTGGACCGTCATGCTCGCGGCCCTCGGACTGACTCTGCTGGGTCTCCTGGCCGTCATCCGTGCGCCCTACGACGTGTTCCCCGATTTTGGTCAGCCCACGATCACCGTCGTCACCAATGCCGCGGACCTGGCGCCCCGACAGATCGAAGCCCTGGTCACGACGCCAATCGAGGACGCCGTAAACGGCATTCCCGGGCTGTCGGTCCTGCGCTCACAGTCGATGGAGGGATTGTCGGTCGTGACCGCGGTGTTCCACGGCAGCACCAATGTCTACCTCGATCAACAGCTGGTCTCACAACGGCTGGCTCCGCTGACGGCGACACTGCCGCCCGGAGCGACACCGGTCATCGCGCCGCTCCAGTCCTCCACCGGCGTTGCGCTGACCATCGGCTTGACCGCACCGAAGCTCTCCTTGATGCAGCTTACCGAGATCGCCCGGTGGACGATCCGTCCAGCGCTGCTTGCCGTCCCAGGCGTGTCAAAGGTCGTGATCTTCGGCTCCCGGCCCGAGCAGCTGCAGGTGCAATTCAGTCCCGGCAGGTTGATTGCGCTACACACGGGACTCAATCAGCTGACCGCGGCCGCCGCTGCCGCAAGCGCCGTCCGCGGTGCCGGGGTGGTGAATACCCCCAATCAGCAGCTGTTGCTGATGAGCCACGGCCAGGCGACGACGCCAGCCGCCCTCGCGGGGAGCCTCTTCCTGCGTCGGGATCATCGCAGTGTCACTTTGGGCGAGGTCGCTCGCGTTGCGGAGGGATCCCCGCCCCCGATCGGTAGCGGACGGGTGGGCACCCAGCCGGGCCTGGTGCTCGTGATCGGCTCGCAGTATGGCGCCAATACACTCGCCGTGACGCGAGGACTGGACCGTGCCCTGGCAGCGCTCGCACCGGTCCTGAAGCGTGACGGAATCGCCGTTCAGCCGGATGGCTTGCGGCCGGCTTCCTTCATCGACGCCGCGCTGCGCGACGTGCGCGATTCCCTCGCGATAGGAGGGGTACTGATCCTGTTGGTGCTCTACTTTGCGCTGCGAAACTGGCGCACCGCCGTAATCTCGTTCGTCGCCATTCCGCTCTCCCTGCTCTCCGCGGCATTGGTCCTCACGCGGCTGGGCTTCAGCTTGAATGCCCTCTCCCTGGGCGGGCTGGCGATCGCTCTGGGGGAGGTGGTCGACGATGCAGTCGTCGGCGTCGAGAACATCCATCGCCGCTTGCGTGAGGATCGTGGCCTGCCTCAACCGCGAAGCTCGCTTACGGTCATGCTGCGCGCGATACTCGAAGTGCGTAAGGCGGTGATCTTCGCGACTTTCTCGGTCGTTCTCATTTTCCTGCCCGTGCTGTACCTGACCGGCGTTGCGGGACGGCTGTTCCGTCCTCTGGCACTCGCCTATATTTTCGCGATCCTCTCCTCGCTCGCCGTGGCGCTCACTGTCACGCCGGCCCTCTGTTCAATCCTGCTCGGACGCGCCCCGCTCGATCCCGCCGACCCATCCGTTCTGGCGCGGGCCAAGCGCGTCTACAGCCGCATGCTCGCTTTCGCGGAGAGGCATCCACGTGCGGTGCTCGTGTCGGTCATCGTCCTCGTTGTAGCGGGCCTTGGGAGTGTGCCCGCGCTGCGCACGAGCTTCCTGCCGCAGTTCAACGAGAACGATCTGATCGTGCACTTCGAGACGGCTCCCGGCACTTCGCTCGCAGCCACGACGGCTGTAGGGGAGCGGGCGATCCGCATCATGGAGGGGCTGCCGGAAGTTGCCCACGTGGTGATGCACGTTGGCCGGGCGCATCTTTCCAACGGCAATGCGCTCACCAACAAAGCGGAGATCGACGTGGGCCTCAGCGCCCGAGGCAATGCCGACAGTGCGGCGGCCAAGCGCAAGATCCTGGCGGCCGTGAGGGGGGCTCCCGGTGTTCGCTGGTGGGCGAATACCTTCCTCACCGAGCGCATTCACGAGACACTCTCTGGCGTCACGGCCCCGGTGGTCGTGACGATCTACGGGCGGCGGCTCGCCGCGCTGAACGCAGACGCATTGCGCATAGCAGCAGCGCTTAGAAAGGTGCGGGGCGCCGCGGGTGTGCGCATCCAGACCCCACCCGGCACGCCTGAGCTCTCCATCCGACTCAAGCGGGCGGCGCTGACTCGCTATGGCTTCACGTCGGGTAAGGTGCTGGGCGCCATCCAGACGAGCTACAGCGGCCGTACCGTGGGCCGTGTGTACACGGCAGGCCGCTCGTTTCCGATCGTCGTGGTGCTGCCGCCTGCGCGGCGTACCGATCCGGCAGCCATCGGTCAGGTCCCGCTCGAGAGCCCCACAGGTCTGGTCGTGCCCCTGTCAGCCCTTGCCCACATCCGCGAGCGAGCGGGTCAATCGGTCATCCTGCACCGCGGCGCCCAACGTGTGCAGGTCGTTACCGCCAATGTCACGGGTAGCGCCGGGCAGTTCGTCTCCCTGGCGCGCCGCCGGCTCGCGGGCGTGCCGCTGGCGCCCGGCGATTACCTGCGTGTCGGGGGCACCGCGACCGCCTCGAGTCGGGCGCGGCTCGAGCTCATGCTCAATTTTCTATTCGTTTTTGCTTCGATTCTGGGTCTCGTTGTCATCGCGCTCCGCGATCCGCGCAGCGTCGGATTGCTCGTGGTAAATCTGCCATTTGCTCTCATAGGCGGCGTCGCCGCAATCTGGATCACGGGACTCACCGTCTCGTTGGGCGCAGCGGTCGGGTTCGTCACCGTATTCGGCATCACGTTGCGAAACGCAATCATGCTGCTGTCGCATTACCGTACCCTGGTGCTCGAGGAAGGCCACCCCTGGAATCGGGAGACCGCGGAGCTCGGTGCGATGCACCGCCTCGCGCCGATCCTCATGACCGCCGCCGTGACGGCGTTCGGGCTGTTGCCGCTGGCCGTGCGTCCCCATTTGGCGGGCCAGGAGATCGAGGGTCCGATGGCGATGGTAATCCTCGGAGGTCTCTTCAGCTCGACGGTCCTCACGCTGCTCGTTCTTCCGACGCTGGCGCTTCGTTTCGCGCGATTCGAGCCGGCAGAGGAGGTCGGCGATCCGGCGCCTGTGCAGGTCATCGCGGGCGGCCCCTAGTGCGGCTGTGGCTCGGGGTTTGCGCTGGTTCGTCCGAAGCCTGTTGACGGCAGCCCGCATTGGCACCGGCTTCGTCTCACCGCCTGGCACCTTGAGCTGCCAGCCGGTCCCATCGTTCACGAGTCCCGCGAGCACGGTGCCGGCTGCGGCATGCTGCACTGAGCTCCGCACGCGCCTCGATAGGGGTACTCGAAGTGCCACCACGGTCCCAGCGAGCACTGACGTCCCGCCAATCGCGGCGTAGCCGACGCTGATTGCCAGGGGCCCGCTCGCCGAGCCCTCAGCCGAGGTCCTGCGAAAGATCCTCGACCTGCGCGACTGGAGCTGGTCGTGCGCGATGGCATGGGGCGCCACTGTACGCCGGCGTTCTCCGCATATACAATAGTCCTCTAGGGTATATGGGTACGCTGGCAATGAGTCATACGACGCGCGAGAAGTCGAAGCTTCTCTCCCGAGTTCGCCGTATCCGCGGTCAGGTCGAAGCGCTGGAGCGGGCGCTCGAGGCTGAGCGCGGCTGCGCAGAGGTCCTGCAGCAGATTGCCGCCGTGCGGGGCGCCATCAATGGGCTCATGGTGGAGGTGATGGAAGATCATATCGAGACGCACCTCGCCAATCCGCAGATCGCGAGCGATGCGAAGCGTCGAGAGGGTGCCGACGAGTTGATCGAAGTGGTGCGCGCCTATCTACGATAGGCGTTCCGGGTCGGAGGTTTTTCAATGAGCAAAGAGCAAGGTCATACGCTCGTGCCTGAGCTGACGGATCAGGCGATGATCAGAACCACGGTTCCCGCCGCGCACGGGATTCCCCGTAGGGATGGCGTCTCCACGCATCACCACCATGATCATGATCACGAGCATGATCACGAGGATGAGCGTGAGCATGAGCATGAGCACGAGTTCTCGCTGATCGAGGCCGTCCGCATTGCCCTGGTTGCGCTGGCGGCTGCCGCCGTGTGGTCTCAAGTTTGGGAGCCGCTGCGATCCGTCAGCGTGATCGGGGTCTTGGGCCTTGCCATCGGCGGCTGGCCGATCTTCAAGGAGGCGTTCGAGAATCTGCTGGCGCGGCGGATGACGATGGAGCTCTCGATGTCCATCGCCATCGTGGCGGCAGCGGCGATCTCGCAATTTTTCACCGCACTCGTCATCACGCTCTTCGTCCTCATCGCCGAGGTCCTCGAGGGAATGACGGTCTCGCGCGGCCGCCGTGCCATCCGCGATCTACTCGATTTCCTGCCCAGAGCCATCGCGGTTCGCCGCGCTGGTGGGGTATCCGAGGTTGACGCGGCGGAACTCGCTCCGGGTGATGCTGTGCTCGTCAATCCCGGCGGCCGGATCCCGGTGGACGGCACCGTGGTCGCCGGGATTTCGTTCGTTGATCAGTCTCGCATCACGGGAGAGTCGCTTCCCGTGGAGAAGACGACGGGCAGCGCCGTATTCGCCGGATCCATCAATCAATCCGGAGCGCTCGAGATTCGCGCCGAGCGGATCGGACGGGACACGAGCTACGGCAAGATCATCGAGGCGGTGGAGCGGGCGGAGCGCTCGCGGGCTCCCGTGCAGCGCCTGGCCGACCGGTTGGCCGGCTACCTGGTGTACTTCGCTCTTGGAGCGGCACTCCTCACCTACCTCTTGACCCACAACATTCGCTCGACGATCTCCGTCATCATTGTCGCAGGCGCTTGTGGTATCGCGGCCGGCACGCCGCTCGCGATCCTGGGGGCTATCGGCCGCGCGGCTCGGGTCGGTGCGATCATCAAAGGTGGGCTCTATCTCGAGCAGCTCGGCCGGGTCGATACGGTCGTGCTGGACAAGACCGGTACGCTCACCTTCGGGCGACCGGAAATCCGTGCGTTGCACCCGACGGGTGGAGTCGATCCGATGGCGCTGCTCGATACCGCCGCAGCGGCTGAGCTGCGCTCCGAGCATCCGTTGGGCAAGACCATCGTCGAGCACGCGCGTGCCTCGGGTCGCACACTCATCGAGCCCGAACAGTTCGGCTATCGGCCGGGCCGCGGCATCGATGCGACGGTGACCGGCGAGAAGGTGCTCGTCGGGAACTTGGCTCTCATGGAGGACC
>JAKBCR010000276.1 GCA_021807675.1 Pseudomonadota bacterium | reverse complement strand
ACGAATTACGAGCTCGGATTGAAGTCACGATTGCTCAACCAATCGCTGAGCGCCAGGACCGCGGTGTTCTACGAGGATTATCGGGACATACAGATCGCTCAGCTCGTTTCCCTTCCGGGCGTGATTGCCAATGCCACCACCAATGCCGGAAAAGCGAGAATATACGGCCTGGAATTCGAGGGGGCATGGAATGTGACCGCTCTCGATCACTTGTCCTCATTCATCACGTACCTCCATGCTCGCTATACCCACTACACCAATGCCGTGGATCCACGATTCGGCGGTTCGGTCATCATCCCGAGTCTGGCGGGTGATCAACTTCCGGATGCGCCGGACGTGTCCTTGCGTGTTCAATACAGCCATGTGTTCGAATTGCCAAAAGGCGGCACGTTGACGCCGACGGTTGCGGTATATTGGCAGTCACGCAGCTATACGAACGCTCTCAACATCGACTACTACTCCGTCGATGCGTACAGCAAGACCGACTTGAGACTGACGTATTACGATCCGGCACGAACCTGGGAAGTGTCGGGCTATGTGTCCAATTTGGAGAATCACGCCGTGCGAACCGGGGACTACTCCGGATCCGGCGTTGTGTTCAGCGACTTCGCGCCACCGCGGACATATGGGGTGCGGATCGCTTACAGATATTGAAAGCCCTGGGGTGAGAAGGTGAGCGAACCTGTATCAGCCGGCGATGAGTATGCCCGGCAGTTGCAGAGTGGTGCGATTGCTCTCGTGGAGCCGGGACGCGAGCGGGACCGGGGAGAGGGGCCGTATGGAAGACTGGTGCTTCGCGGGGCGACGATCATCGATGGAACCGGGGCTCCGGCGTGGGGACCGGCCGATCTCGTGATCCAGCAGAACGTGATCACGGAAATTGCTCCAGTCGGGGCGCCGGGGGTCCCGATAGGCGCAGCGGGGAGGCCCGCTGCGGGAGAGAGGGAAATCGATTGTACGGGCAAGTATGTGACCCCGGGATTCATCGATGCGCATGGCCACGTTGGCTGGCCGGCCCACGGAAGAATGGGGCGGCAACCGCCCGCCGATTACGTTTACAAGCTCTGGCTGGCTCATGGCGTTACTACCGTCCGCGAGGTCGGTGCGATGAATGGCTTGACATGGACCCTTGGGGAACGCGATCGCGCGGAACGGGGGGATATCGCAGCTCCGCGGTTGCGGGTTCATGCGTATGTCCCTGCTGTCAATGACATGTTGAAAACCTTGTATTCGGTAGAGGATGTGCGCGAGTGGGTGATGAAGGTAGCGGAGAAGGGCGCCAATGGTCTCAAATTCTTCGGAGCTCCCCCCGCATTGATGCGGGCAGCTCTGGAGGCCGCGAAGCCGCTTGGGCTCAGGACCGCATGTCACCACGCCCAACAGGCGGTGAGTCGAGCCAACGCGCTCACGACGGCGAGATGGGGACTCGACAGTGCTGAGCACTTCTATGGTTTACCCGAGGCGCTCTTCGAGGACAGGGCCCTTCAGAGCTACCCTGCGGACTACAATTATCTCGACGAATACATGCGCTTTTCGCACTCCGGATGCGGGTTCGCGTTGGCTGCGCCGCCGGGTTCCCGGCACTGGAACACGGTGCTCGACGCTTTTCTGGATCTCGATTTCACCTTTGTCCCGACGTTCGGGATCTACGACGCCAATCGGGACCTTATGCGGGCGCGCCGTGCGGACTGGCATGACAGCTATACGTGGCCTGCGCTCTGGAAGAGCTTCCAACCCAATAGAGTCGGGCATGGTTCCTACTGGTATCGATGGTCGGTCGCCGACGAAGTGCAGTGGAAGGAACATTTCCGGCTGTGGATGTGCTTCCTGAACGCCTACAAGGACCGTGGCGGACGGGTTGCGGCCGGTAGCGACTCGGGATTCATCTTCCAGGTATACGGCTTTGGATTCATACGCGAGCTCGAGATGCTGCAGGAATCGGGTTTCAATGCGCTCGAGGTCTTGCGGGCCGCGACTTCGAAGAGTGCTGAGCTTCTAGGCTTGGCCGACGAGGTCGGCATCATCGATGTGGGTTACAGGGCGGATCTGCTCATACACGTACACAACCCGCTGGCGGATTTCAAATTGCTGTACGGCACGGGTGCGCTGCGGTTGAGCGAAGGGGCAATGAGTCCTTCCTGGCAGCGGGCGCTGGCCACCACGATCGCCAACGGCATTGTGTACGACACGGAGCAGCTCTTGCACGACGTTCGGGAGATGGTCGCGGCAGAGAAGGCTGAGAGTCGCTGAGATGATCGACGTCCATATCGTATGCGGGTTCTTGGGGTGTGGCAAGACGACTCTCATGACTGACTATCTGTCTCAGATGTCCCGTCAGGGGATGGCGGTCATCGTCAACGAAGCTGGAGCGACGACCTACGATGGGTTGGCGATGCGGGCTGGGATTGGGGAGCTCGCAGCTCTGCGCATGATGTCAGGGGAATGCCTCTGTTGCGGTCCGTCGAATGAGCTGGCGCGGGGAATCATGGCGTTGCAGTCGATGTACCAGGAGAGGTGCGGGGCGGGTCTCGAGACCGTGCTGGTGGAGGCCAGTGGTTTGGCCAGGCCAGGCCCACTGCTTCGGCAGCTCGGCAGTCTCGGGAAGCCATCTGCCCATGCTCGGGTCTTGGCTTTGGTCGATGCGACTCTGCCGGCACGACCAGACACATTCCCTGAAGTTGCCGCTCAATGGGCGGGTGCGTCGGCTCTGATCCTCACAAAGACGGATTTGGCGCCTGATCGCGGCCGGCAGGCCAAAGCCCTTGCCCGGACCTTCAATCCGTTCGCTCGAATAGTCGATGTGCGCGATCCCTGCGAGAGGGCCTTGAAGGCCTTCGATCCTGTTGACGAGGTACCGTGGATCGAGATCAGTCCTCCGAGCCATCATGCCGGTCACCGGGTAGGTGTCTTTTCCTTTAGGCAGCGGTCCCATGTGCCGTGGCGGGAAGCGGCCGAATGGCTCGATAACCTGGCCGCGCTCGCGGGCGAGCGGCTCCTCAGAACGAAGGCTGTTGTGCAGACTGACAGTAGTTCACCACCGGTGCTGGTGCAGTCCGTTGGCTCAACGTTCACCCAACCTCGCCGGATCTCCAAGCACGTCCGCGGGCATGCCGTAGTGATAGCCTCACGGATGACTGCCGCGGAGCTGTCTGCCGTACAGCCCACGGGAATCTTCAGGGAAGAATCGGCTGACGGAACCCTGAGTACGTATCTGTGACTTCGCCGAGTACCTCGTCAGACCGCAGGCTTCGGACATTGTACGAAAAGGAGTGGGAGTGGCGCGTCGATCAATTCGCGGATCTCACCGGTCTCGACATCCTCACTGGCCCGGACCACGTGCGCTTCGACCGGCTGCCGGAAGTGAATGGGGAGGCGCAGCAGGCGCGTCAGGCGCGCTGGACGGAGGTCATGGTGTCGCTACGCAGTATCGACAAGGAGACGCTCTCTGCCGCCGAGCGTGTCAATTGGGACGTGTACAGTGCGCAGATCGCGGCACTGCTGGAGGGGCAACAGTACGGTGAATTCGAGGCCCCTGCGAACTCGGATACCGCGTTTTGGAGCGAGGTAGCGGCAGTCGGCCGGCGGCGATTCGGGCGTCTGGAGGACTACGAGCATTGGATCGCGCAGATGCACGACATCCCACGCTTCTTCAGGGACATGACGGAGATGATGCGTCGTGGGCTGCGTCGAGGGTTCACCCCCCCAAGAGACAGCATGAAAGGACGCGAACACTCAATCAGAGCTGTCATCGAGTCGCAGCCTGAGGATACGGGGTTCTTTCGGCCCTTTCGCGCGGGCAAGGGAATCAGTAGTCGCAGGGCACGCCAGCTTTTCAAGCGGGCACTGAAGGTCATTACCGGGCATGTGCAGCCGTCCCATGCCGAACTCCTGGCATTCATGCAGGACGAGTACCTGCCTCAGTGTCGGGAGTCCCTTTCGGCCGAGGCGCTGCCGAACGGCAAGCAGTATTACCGTGCGAAGGTCCGCCACTGCACGACGCTCGACTCGAGCGTGGAGGAAATCCATGAGTTTGGGCTCGCGGAAGTCGCTCGCCTGCGGCGGCAGATGCGGCAAGTCCTCCACGAAGTCCGATTCGGCGGATCCATTTCGGACTTTCTCGAGCTCCTGAGAAAGGATCCTCGATTCTTTGCAAAATCAGAGGATGAGTTAATGATGCGGGCAGCGTGGATCGCCAAGCGGTTCGACGGCGTCGCGTCCGCGTACTTTGGCTTGCTGCCCAGAATGCGCTTTGCCATCGTTCCTGTCCCGGACGACATCGCGCCATTTTACACCAGCGGTCGCGGCGCGCCGGGGATCTACCTCCTGAACACCCATCGCCTCGGATCACGACCGTTGTTCAATCTCCCCGCGCTCACGCTGCATGAGTCAGCGCCCGGGCATGCCTTCCAATTCTCGTTGGCTTTGGAAAACTCCCTGCTTCCGGCATTCCGGCGACATGCGTACTTGCCGGCGTACGCCGAGGGGTGGGCGCTGTACTGCGAGCGCCTGGGCGAGGAGATGGGTTTCTACGACACACCGTACGAGCGATTCGGGATGTTGGGCTACCAAGTGTGGCGCGCCGCTCGCCTGGTGGTGGATACCGGACTGCATGCTTTCGGGTGGAGTAGAGCGCGTGCAGTCGCCTATCTTGCGGAGCAGACCAGCCTGTCAAATCACGAGATATCTGCGGAAGTGGACCGGTACGTCTCCTGGCCGGCGCAGGCGTTATCGTACTATCTGGGCGGAGACGTCATCTGGAAGGCGCGCGCACACGCGGAAAGGACATTGGGTGCGGCGTTCGACATCCGGCAGTTCCACGATGAAATACTGAGCCTGGGCTCTGTGCCGCTGAGCGTAGTGCGGACCTCGATCGAGGCGGCAGTGAATCGCCGGGCGAGCTCTGCACGCGGAGCCGATACCTCGAAAACGCCGGGAAAAAGGCTAAGGTAATGCCAATCGCCTGCACCGTTCATCAACACCTGGTGGATGCGGCCTTCGGCTCATCCCGTAGCGATAAGGTCCTCGACGTAATCAATCCATCGACCGGGCGGCTTCTGTGCCGAATCCCGGCCGGCTGTCAGGCGGATGTAGAGCTTGCCGTGCGCGCGTCCAGGAGGGCATTCGAGGACGGAAGGTGGCTGACACAGACGCCCTCCTCGCGCAAGCGAATCCTTCATCGGTGGGCCGACCTCATTTTGACAGAAGCTCGGGAGCTCGATGCGCTGGATGCCGCGGAAATGGGGAAGCCGATCAGTGAACGCTCGTTCAGCGCCGCGAATGCTGCGGACCTGGTCCGCT
>JAKBCR010000275.1 GCA_021807675.1 Pseudomonadota bacterium | reverse complement strand
GCGCAAACATCCCGGATCAGGCGAGCACCGTGTTCCTCGACATCGCCGGATACAACTACAGGCTCGATGAATACGTCCACGACCACGAGGCCTATCCGGCGCGCATCATCGTAGGGACGGAGAGCTTCCCGAAGGATGTCTTCGCCACCTGGAGCCGGATCGACAAGCTGCCGTACGTTCTTGGCGACTTCGTCTGGACGGCCATGGACTATCTGGGCGAGGCGGGCGTCGGCGGCAGCGTGAACGCGCGCGCCGGCACGCCTCCGATGCTGGCGCTCATCGCCTCCTGGCCGTGGGTCATCTCCGACTGTGGCGACCTCGATCTGCTCGGCTATCAGAAGGCCGCCTCATATGCACGGGACGTGGTGTGGGGGCTCAGTCCCCTCGAGGTCGTCGTTCAAGGCCCGCTCCCGGAAGGAGAAGTGGAGCTGGTTCGTCCGTGGGGATGGCCGGATGCGCGACGCAGTTGGACCTGGCCGGGCGCGGAGGGGAAGCAGGTCTCCGTCCGCGTCTATACCACGGGCGACCACGTGGAGTTTCGACTCAACGGCCGGACGATCGCGAGCAAACGCTTGACCGACGGTGACCTCAAGCATACCGAGCTCTCCATGGCGTACCAGCCCGGCGTGCTCGAGGCCGTGACCTTCCGCGACGGCGAGGAGATCGCCCGACAGACCCTGGAAACGGCCGGTCCTCCCGCAGCCCTCAGGATCACTCCGGAAAATCCGACCGCTGGGGCCGGGCGGGAGGACATCTGCCATTTCGGTATCGAGGTGCTGGACGCGCAGGGGCGCCGGGTTCCCGGCGCCGCGCAGGACGTGACGCTCCGCATCAGCGGGCCGGCCGAGCTCGCCGGATTTGGAAGCGCCAACCCGCGCGCCAACCCGGGCTTCCAATCGACGTCAGCGAAAACATGGGACGGCCGTGCCCTTGCCATTCTGCGCGGCACGGGCCGCACTGGCGTAGTCAAGGTCGCCGCTCACGGCGCGGGGCTGAAGGAGGCCGTCGCAACAGTCCCCTTCCGGACACTCATTGGACTCTCCTGAAGACCAGCACTTTCTCGCTATCCTCCAAGAGGCGTATATCCTCGCGCAGGAATTCCGTCAGGACGGTGCCGTCCGGCGAAAGAAACAGGCGCCGCGTCCTGGTCCAGTACCCGAAGGGGCTGTGTCCGTATGCGTGTATGTAAAGGTTGTCGCCCTGCCAGCCGGCCTTCGCCATCATCGTGACCGTGGGGAACATTGGCACTGCACTGGCGGCGGTGACTTCGCGTTCAACCCCGTCCGGCCTCAGCTCGGTCACCGTTCGCGCTTTCGGCACGAAATAGCCCACGATGACGATGTTCGCCGCCTCGTCGGTCTCAGTCAGAGTCGTGCCATTCCAGCCGATCGTCCTCGTCAAGCGGTAGTCGTTGGCCGGGTGGTCTGCGCCGAGATCACTGCCCTCGACATCCAGGTGCCACGCTCCAACCATCCGGCTGGCCGGTGATTGTGTAATACCACCTATTTCGGCCGCGGAGATGAGCGGTATGTTCGACATGCCTCGGCAACCCTTTGCAAGTCAGGCGTCAATCTCGACGAGCATCACTCCGTTGGCCGGAATCGTCAAGATGAGCTGCGGCTCCTCATCCGGTCCGATCGTTTCAACAGTCGGGGGCGGTAGCTCGCTCGCTCGTCTCAACTTCGCCAGCTGATCCTGGTTAGGAGACGTCGGGCTGCCCATAGCGACCCACGCCGGATAGGCCGATCCGCTGTGGGCATTGACTTGGGTGAGGCGCGCGGACCTGCTTCCGCGCCAACCTGGCAACCTGAGCGTACCGCGAAGCTCCGGACCTTTGTCGCTGAACCAGCCGCCCCGGGCAATCATCGGGTTGCCGTTGGGCACGAGACTCCCGTTCTCCTCCGGGATCAGGTTCCACACCAGGATGGCCAATGAACCGTCGGTGCGCCGCGTGGCCAAGGAAGGGCCGTTCGCACCCACCCGGGTCTCACCGAGCCTGTGCATCAGGGCAAAGGCATGGAGGGACGGCCGTGCGATCCCGCGCTGGTCGAGCATCCCGAAGCCCGAATTGAAGAGCATGGGTGGTCCCTGCTCCTCGAAGACGTTGCTGAAGGTCCAATAGGACATCACATCGGCCAAGCCGATACAGCTCTTCAGGGTGTGGGCGATGAAGGCCGGATTCTGCGAGCTCCACTCCGTCAGGAACAACGGCAGATGCGGCATCGCCGAGCTTCGGATCTGCTCCTGAACCTGCTCCAAACCGCGCGGGATGACCTCCTCGTACGGATAGGCGTCGGCCTTCCCGAAAAGCACCGTCTGCGGATCGCCGGGATAAACGTGGGTCGATACAAAATCGAGTGGAACGCCGTGCCTCGAGCAGTAACGGATCAGGTCCGGGATCCACTGGAGCTCCGCCGTCGCTGGGCCGCCCACCCGCAGGTGAGGATCCACATGCTTGATCGCCAATGTCGCCTGGCGGTAGAGCTCGAAGTAATCGTCCTGGGTTCCAGCCCAGAAATTCAGGTTCGGCTCGTTCCAGACCTCGAAACTCCAACGCCTGACCTCCTGGACGCCGTAGCGCCGCACGCAGTGCCCGGTGAAAGCCTGGACGAGGTCCCGCCAGTGCTCCCAGCGGCGCGGTGGTGAGACGTTGCCCTTGTAGAAGAAGATTCGGTTGGATGATCGGGACATGGCCTCCGGCATGAAGCTCAACTCGACGAACGGCCGGACACCGTTGTCGAGCATGAAATCATAGACCTGATCGAGATAGTTGAAGTTGAAGGTACCTGGCCAGCGCGCCGCGATTCCAAACTCGTCATCGAACACGCCGTGGCAGCGAATCGACTGGATCCCGGCCTCCCGGCGCACACGGACCAGATCCTGGCGCCACTGATCGCGCAGCCCGACCGCCGTGCGGTCGGATCCCGCCGCAGCCTCCCAGAAGTGAGGAAGCGATGTCGCCGTGCCCGCGAGGTCCACGACGATGTCGACCATTTCCCGCCCTGGCGAGCTGCCGTCCTGCGCGAAACTCCGAAGGTCCTTCGTCAGCATTGCGCCCGCAGCGGTCGCTGTCGCTAGGAATTTTCTGCGATCCATTAAGGATACTCTCCTGAGCGCCGCCGCGGACTCTTGGCCGCCACTCTGGATCCATCACGGGGCGACGCTACGAGTAAAGCGGCGAGAACCGCTGCGCCACCGAGGAAGGCGAGCTGCCCGCGGCGCCTGCGGACATCGGCACGCACGGCACTCGACAGATTGGACATCAGCATCACCCCCCCCCACTCCAACGAGCACGATCTCGGTAATCGAAGCCAATTCACACATTTACGGTTTTTGCCCCAGCGGGTTGGTCGTTGTCAAGCACCTGGGATACTATTTACTCAGACAAGACATGCCCGTTTGAGATATTATACCGCGAAGTGACTCCCCTGACAGGCGCGGAGGGAGTGTCCACCTCCTCGAGGTTCGTAGATGAGCTTGCGGGCCATGTTTAAATCCGCGTTTCCGAGATCCCCCAGTCCATGAGTTCCACCGGCGAAAAAACTGACTCGCCGCGGCGGCTGCGCTCGCGCGCCTGGTTCGACAATCCGGCCAATCCCGGCATGACCGCGCTCTACCTCGAGCGGTATTTGAACTACGGCCTCACCCTCGAGGAGCTGCAGTCGGACAAGCCCATCATCGGCATCGCGCAGACCGGCTCGGATCTCTCGCCCTGCAACCGCCACCACCTGGTGCTCGCCGAGCGCGTCGCGGCGGGGATCCGGGCCGCTGGCGGCAT
Organism: Pseudomonadota bacterium; assembly: GCA_021807675.1. Classification (GTDB taxonomy): domain Bacteria; phylum Pseudomonadota; class Gammaproteobacteria; order Steroidobacterales; family Steroidobacteraceae; genus 13-2-20CM-66-19. The sequence goes on along the minus strand of JAKBCR010000275.1, from coordinate 1,536 downwards.
CCCCATCGAGTTTCCGGTGCATCCCATCCAGGAGACCGGCCGACGCCCGACGGCGGCCCTGGACCGCAATCTTGCCTACCTCGGTCTGGTCGAAGTGCTGCACGGCTATCCGATCGACGGTGTCGTGCTGACGATCGGCTGTGACAAGACGACCCCCGCCTGCCTGATGGCGGCGGCAACGCTCGACATCCCCGCCATCGCCCTGTCGGTCGGGCCGATGCTCAATGGGTGGTATCGGGGCGAGCGGGTCGGATCGGGCACCGTCGTGTGGAAGGCCCGGCAGATGCTCGCCGCCGGAGAGATCGACCACGCCGGCTTCATGGAGCGGGTCGCCGCCTCCACGCCCTCCACCGGCTACTGCAACACCATGGGCACGGCAACCACGATGAACTCCCTCGCCGAGGCGCTCGGTATGCAGCTTCCCGGCTCTGCATCCATCCCGGCGCCATACCGCGAGCGTGGCCAGATCGCCTACCACACCGGTACACGCATCGTCGAAATGGTGCGCGTGGACTTGAGGCCCTCGGCCATCATGACGCGGGATGCCTTCCTCAACGCCATCGTGGTCAACTCCGCCATCGGCGGCTCGACCAATGCGCCGATCCATCTCGCCGCGATCGCTCGCCATCTCGGAGTCGAGCTCACGCTCGAGGACTGGCAGACTCATGGGTTCGAGGTTCCGCTGCTCGTCAATCTGCAGCCCGCGGGACAGTATCTCGGGGAGGATTATCATCGCGCCGGCGGGGTACCCGCCGTGGTCAACGAGCTGCTCAAGCACGGCCTGATCCGGGAGCACACCCTGACGGTCAACGGGCGCACGCTCGCGCAGAACTGCCGCGGGCACGAGATCATCGACACCGACGTCATTCGCCCCATCGACCGGCCGCTCAAGGCCAATGGCGGCTTCCTGGTCCTTACGGGGAACCTCTTTGATTCCGCGATCATGAAGACCAGCGTGATCTCGGAGGATTTCCGGCGACGCTATCTGAGCGATCCGGCCGACCCGGACGCCTTCGAGGGACGGGCCGTGGTGTTCGACGGCCCGGAGGACTATCACACGCGCATCGACGAACCGTCGCTCGGGATCGATGAGCATACGATCCTCGTGATGCGCGGCACGGGCCCGATCGGCTATCCGGGTGCGCCCGAAGTCGTCAACATGCGCCCGCCCAGTTACCTCATCAAACAAGGTATCGATGCGCTTCCATGCATCGGCGACGGCCGGCAATCGGGCACTTCCGGCTCGCCGTCCATTCTCAACGCTTCTCCCGAGGCGGCCGTGGGAGGAGGATTGGCCCTACTGCGGACCGGCGATCGGCTGCGGATCGACCTGCGCAAGCGCCGAGTCGAGATGCTCCTGGGCGATGCCGAGCTCACCGCGCGGCGCCGGGCGCTCGATGCGGCGGGAGGTTACCGCTATCCCCCCTCGCAAACACCCTGGCAAGAGATCCACCGCCGCATGACCGAGCAGCTCTCCGAGGGCATGGTGCTGAAGGGCGCGCCCGAATATCGGTGCATCGATGAGCGCTTCGGTAT
>JAKBCR010000274.1 GCA_021807675.1 Pseudomonadota bacterium | reverse complement strand
GATCGGCAACCGCATCTACGGCTGCGACGACTGTCAGCTCGTCTGCCCATGGAACAAGTTCGCGCGCACGGCCTCGCATCCCGATTTCAAAGTGCGCCTTGCGCTGGATTCGGCGCGACTGACGGAGCTCTTCGCCTGGACGGAGGCGCAGTTCGAGGAGCGGATGCGGGGATCCGCGATTTATCGCATCGGGTACGAGAAGTGGTCGCGCAACATCGCGGTGGCGCTCGGGAATGCACCGACTTCGGCGGCGGTGATTGCGGCGCTGGAGGGGCGGCGGGAGGGTGCTTCGCAACTCGTGCGGGAGCACATCGAGTGGGCGCTCTCACGTCATCGCGGTCATGCTCTCGATCTCCAGAGCGCCTCGCAAATCGACCCTGGCGAGAACGCCGCAAATACACCCTTGTAGGCTAGCGCGCGGCCTTCCCGGCGGCGAGTTTCCGGCCAGGATCGATTTGCGAGGCGCCCGTCAAGTTCGCAGCTGCAGGTTGTCTATCAGACGGGCGCGGCCGAGGCGGGCAGCGGTCAAGACCACGAGGTGCTTCGTGCCGTCCTCGGGATCACTGAGGTCGTCGGCGCGGCGGACGGCGAAGTAATCGGGCCTGAGGCCGGCGCCCTCCAGCGCTTCCGTGCCCTCACGCTCGATCTCAGCGAAAGCGCGCTCGCCGGCGCGCAGCCGCTCCACCGCCGCGAGCAGCGTCTGGTGGATGATGGGCGCCTTGCGGCGCTCCTCCTCGGTGAGGTATTGATTGCGCGAGCTCATGGCGAGCCCATCGGGCTCGCGGACGGTGGGAGCCGCTATGACGGTGACCGGCATGCACAGGTCGACCACCATCCGGCGGATGAGGGTCAGCTGTTGGAAATCCTTCTCGCCGAACACCGCGGCGTCCGGCTCCACTATGTGGAAGAGCTTCGCCACCACGGTGGCGACGCCCTCGAAGTGCCCGGGACGGAACTCGCCGCAAAGAACGCTCGAGAGACCGGGCACCTCGATGCGCGTCGCCCGGTCCGAGCCGTTCGGATAGATCTCAGCGACATCGGGCATGAACATCAGGTCGCAGCCGGCCTCGGTCAGCATGCGGGCATCCTGGGCCGGCGTGCGCGGGTAGTGCGCGAAGTCCTCGTTCGGCCCGAACTGCATGGGATTGACGAAGATGCTCGCCACGAAGCGATCGCCGTGGCGGCGAGCCGTCTCGATCAGACTCACGTGGCCGAGGTGGAGATTTCCCATGGTGGGTACGAACGCGATGCGCCGTCCCTCGGCGCGCCAGCGGCGTACGCGCTCGCGCACCGCCGCGATGGTGCTTACGGTCTCCATAGGCATCAGAAACAGTGCTCCGGGGCTGGATAGGCGCCGGTGCGGACGGCTTCGACATAGCGCTTCACCGCCTCACGGTTGTCGCCGGCGCCCTTCATGAAGTCCTGTACGAAGCGCGGCTTGCGGCCGGCCGTGATGTCGAGAATGTCGTAGAGGACCAGGATCTGCCCGTCCGTATGCGGGCCGGCGCCGATGCCGATGACCGGCACGTGCAGCGCCTCCGTGATTGCCTTCCCGAGCTCGGCGGGGATGCATTCGAGGAGCACGATGTCCGCGCCCGCCGATTCGAGCCGCTTGGCGTTCTCGATCATCTGCGCGGCCGAATCCCGCTCCCGTCCCTGCACGCGAAAGCCGCCGGTCTTGTGGACGGATTGGGGCCTGAGGCCCAGGTGCGCACAGACCGCGATGTCGTGACTGGTCAGAAACTCCACGATCTCGGCCTGGGTGCCCCCACTTTCGAGCTTCACCATCTTGGCCCCGCCCTCCTGCATCAGACGCACGGAATTCTCGAGCGCCCGGTCCTTCGATGGATAGCTCATGAACGGCAGATCGGCAATGAGGAACGGCCGATGCAGGCCACGCGCCACCGCGCGGGTGTGGTAAACGATGTGATCCATCGTGACCGGCACGGTCGTATCGTGCCCCTGGATCACCATGCCCATCGAGTCGCCGACCAGGACGACATCGACATCCGCCTCGTCCAGAAGCACCGCGAAACTCGCGTCGTAGCAGGTGAGGCTCGGGATTTTCCTCCCGTCCGCCTTCATGCGCGCAAGCGTGCTCAACGTCACGGGCGGGCGGTCGGATTCGCGAAGCTGCAGGTGGGTATACATAAGATCAGCCTACCAGCCGTTACTGAAAGGGCCCCTTGGTGCGCAGCGGGTTGTAGTAGAGGCGCCCCCGCTTCATGCGCCGGATCGCGCCCAGCAACTCCTCATAATCCGCGCCATTGTTGACGGGGTCGATGGAAGCGGCATTGACGATGAGAAGCGGGGCGGCCTCGTACTCGTGGAAGAACCGCGCATAGGCTTCGTTGAGGCGTACCAGGTAGTCGCGCTCGATGTACTGCTCGTAGCCGATGCCGCGTCTTGCGATGCGATCCAGGAGCACGTCCACCGGGGCCTGCAGATACACCACGAGGTCGGGCTTTGGCGCCTGCACGTCGAGTCTCGCGTAGATCTGCTCGTACAGAGCGAACTCCGCATCGTCCAGGGTCAGCCGCGCGAACAGGCGATCTTTCTCCAACAGGTAGTCCGCCACCCGTACCGCGGTGAAGAGGTCCTGCTGATTGAGCGCGCCCAACTGCTGGCAGCGCTGGAAGAGAAAGTGGAGCTGCGCCGGCAGCGCACCGGAGCGCGGATTCTTGTAGAAGCGCTCGAGGAAAGGGTTCTGCGCCGCATCCTCCAGCACCGGCTGCGCCGAGAGACTCTCGGCGAGGCGCCGCGCCAGGCTGGTCTTGCCGACGCCGATCGACCCTTCCACCACGATGAACTGGTGCTCAGCCCCGGTCATGTATCACGCAATATCCGCTCGGATTCAGGGCTCGCCCAGCCGTTCGAGGCCCTCGGACGTAACACGCCCTCTGAGCTCGGCCACCCGGCCGAGCCCGGGTACATCGAGGTCCGGGGCGAGGTCCGCAAGAGGATACAGAACGAAGTTCCGCTCCACTATCCCGCGGTGGGGCAGCGTCAAGCCCGGCTCCTCCCGGCGCTCCCGGCCATGGACGAGGAGGTCGAGGTCGATGATGCGGGGTCCCCATCGCTCGCGCACCGCGGGCCTGCCGAGCGCACTCTCCAGCGCCTGCAGCCCATCGAGCAGCGTGCGCGGATCGAGCTGCGTGAGCACCCCGGCCACGGCGTTGATGAAGTCAGGCTGCGGCACGGGGCCGAGGGGCTTGGAGCGGTAGAGCGGCGAGACGCGCACCACTCGCGTGGACGCAAGCGCGTCCAGCCCGTGGCAGGCGCGCAGTATCTGCGCCCGCGGCTCCTCGAGATTGCTGCCGAGTCCGATGTAGGCTGGCTGCCAGATCGCTGCTATGCGGCCGCTCACGAGGCACGCGGACGGCGTCGGCCCCCCCGCCGCCGGCGCCCGGACCTCGGACGCTCGGGCCGCGGCCCCGCGCTCTGCGCGAGCGCATCCGCCATATTCCCCTGCTCCTCCTGCGGGACTTCCTGCACCCGGGTCCACCACCGGGCCATTTCGGGGGATGCCAGGCCGAGCTCCGCCCGCAGCAGCAGCAGGTCGTAGGCTGCCCGGAACCGCGGGTGGGTCAGGAGACGCAACGCGCGCCTCCCGCTCGGGTGCTCGAGGCGCGGCTGCAGCGAGAACATCTCGCTCAAGCCGAGCGAGAAGCGCCGAGGAATCGTGAGATGCGCCTGTGCAAGGCGCACCGCACGGTCGCAAGCCTCCACGATGGCCGAAAGCTCGTGCCACCTCTGCGGCGGCAGCGACTCGATGATCTCGGCGATGGGACCGTAGAGCAGCAGCGCCAGGAGAAATGTGGGCGTGACCGGACGCCCTGCGACCGCGCGAGCATCCGTGTTGGCGAGACCCTTCATCAGCAGCTGCTCGACGAGGCCGCCGGAATGAGCGGTGAGATATGCATCCACATCGGGCAGAAGCTGCTGCAGAAGGCCTCGCCCCCGCATGACTTCCAGGCTCCTGGCCCCATGGCCGGCGAGGAAGAGCTTCAGCATCTCATCGAAGAGACGCGCCGGCGGCACGCCGCCCAAGAGCTCCCGCAGCCGCCCGATGGGCTCGGCCGTCTCCGGGTCGATGTCGAAGCCCAGCTTCGCCTCGAAGCGCGCCGCGCGCAACATCCGCACCGGATCCTCACGAAAGCGGGTCTGCGGATCGCCGATCAGCCGCAGGCGCTTCGCGGCGATGTCTTCCACACCGCCGACATAGTCCCAGATCGAGAAATCGGCGATGTTGTAGTAAAGCGAATTGGCCGTGAAATCGCGGCGCCAGACGTCCTCATCGATGGTGCCGTAGACGTTGTCCCGCAGGATCCGGCCGGTCTCATCGAACATGCGTTCCGAATCGTCATCGATGGACGGGTGTGATTCCCGGGCGAATGAGTGCGTGGGAGCGCTCTCTGGGGCACTGGCCCCCTCCTCTGCTGCATCACGCCCCCCGTCTCCCTCCGGCTCATCGAGCTCCGGCGCCTCGCCATCCTCCGGGTCGGCGTCCGCCAGCGGCTCCTCCCCTTGGGAGGGGGCGCTCGCGGCACGAAAAGTGGCGACCTCGATGATTTCCTGACCAAAAAAGACGTGCGCCAGCCGAAAACGCCTCCCCACCAGCCGGCAATTGCGGAATAGCCGCTTGACCTGGTCCGGGAGGGCGTCCGTCGCTACGTCGAAATCCTTGGGATCCAGACCGAGCAGAAGGTCGCGGACGCACCCGCCGACCAGGAAAGCCTGGAATCCGGCGTCCTTCAGGCGATAGAGCACCCGCAACGCATTGGGGGAGATATGGGACCGGGAGATCGTGTGCTCCGCCCGCGGGATGACCCGAGGCTTGGCCGCGGGTGCTACCGGGCGCGCTTGGGGGGAATTCAATTCGTGGCTTTCGGCTTGAGCATTGGACACAGCCCTTTATAATACCGCGCTCCTAACTGGCCCCTCAGCCAAAACGCTCCCTTCGTCTAGAGGCCTAGGACATAGCCCTCTCAAGGCTGTAACACGGGTTCGAATCCCGTAGGGAGCGCCATAAAATGGCGGGCAAAAACAAAGGCTTAGGTTAGGGGCCGGCTTCGCCGGCCTTGCCAGCGACTCCGGCGATGAGAATCGCGATGCGGCTGGAAGGGCCGACCGGCTGCACCGGCAGCACGGTCGCCCGCAGGATGGAATCGGGCCGATGCCCAGGCACAGGGACTGTGCCCCGCCGCCGCAGGTGGCGGAGCCTGGGGCAAAAAACCGCGCTTTTTGCCCCAGGCACGCTGGGCGGGGCAGGATGCCCCGATCCAGCGTTTCTTAATGGAGATCGATCGTCTCGAT
>JAKBCR010000273.1 GCA_021807675.1 Pseudomonadota bacterium | reverse complement strand
GCCTCACTCTACCCACCCCCGGACCGCCCAACGCCCACGTCTGTCTCCGCTCCTACCCCGCCGAGTTCCTCCAACTGGCCATCCCCCGCATCGAAAACACCCGTAAAATCCGCTGAACCAACCCGAACAGCTCGGAAATCCTCAAAACAGCAGCCGGGAGCCAGCCCCCGAAAGAGATCCGGCGAAACTGAAGATTCACCCAGCCCCCGGCAAAAATCCGCGGGCAACCCTGAGGCAATCCGGGCAAAATCCTCGTGCAATCCGGGCAAAATCCTCGCCAAATCCATTGACCTCATCGGAACTTCCTGCTACATTAAAAAGGTTCGACAAGAACGGGTTCGTGCGCGTGTTCTGGCTGGTTTCTCTCAAGCCGCTGGCTGCCACACGAATTCGTCGTCCGGCTCGGGTGCGATTTTAGCCTCTGTCGGAACGGGCGGGGCGGCTTTTTCGATAGCTTCTCCGGCTCGTCACCAACCCCGGTAGCCTTGTTTGTTCCGGTTGTTCGCTTGCTTCTTGTGCAGGCTTGGTTGGCAGATTTTTCGCTACGGTGCCTGCGACACCCTCCACCTTGGAGGATTATGCGGGCCGAAACTCAGGATACGGAGCTGGCCTTTCGGGGTTTTCCCCAAAAGCGCGCGGTCACCGTCCGGGTTTTCGTCTGACGATTGGGTACGATGCAGACGCGGGGCAGCAGAACATGGCTTCCGTGCGCTTGCGCTCTTTTATCGAGCGCCGGCCGGGAGCGGGTCCGCTGCGCGTGGGTGCGATTTTCGGGTTTGTCCGGTTTTTGCGGTACAGGTTTTGCGGTAAGGAGCAACGGTTTGCCTACATTCAGTCAACTGGTTCGCAAGGGGCGCACGGCCCCACGGTACAAGACAGCTTCGCCGGCCCTGCAGGCCTGCCCGCAGCGGCGCGGCGTCTGCACCCGCGTCTACACCCAGACCCCCAAGAAGCCGAACTCGGCCCTGCGCAAGGTTGCGCGTGTGCGCCTGACCAACGGGATCGAGGTCACCACCTACATCCCCGGCATCGGCCACAACCTCCAGGAGCACTCGATCGTGCTCATCCGTGGTGGCCGCGTCAAGGATCTGCCCGGTGTGCGTTATCACGTCGTGCGCGGCACGCTCGACTCGGTCGGCGTCGCCAACCGCAAACAGAGCCGGTCCAAGTACGGTGCCAAGCGCGGCAAGGGCGGCGCGGCTCCGGCGGGCAAGGGCAAGAAATAGTTCCCGTCGTCCTCAGCGGCGCGGGGTGAAATCGCAGGGTTCGGGCTGGTCCGGTCGGGTCAGCCCATAGGAATCCGAAAAGAATCCGAGAAGGAATCAGAAGACGATGCCAAGAAAAGGTCACATTGCCAAGCGGGAAGTAGCGCCAGACCCGGTCTACGGTTCGACGCTGGTCACCAAGTTCGTCAATTCGCTCATGTGGGGCGGCAAGAAATCGACGGCCCAGGGTATCTTCTATACCGCGATGACCAACCTCGAGTCGCGCGGCGGCGACGAAGCGCTCAAGCTCTTCAAGCGCGCCGTCGAAAACTGCAAGCCGCTGCTCGAGGTCAAGTCGCGGCGCGTTGGCGGGGCCAACTATCAGGTGCCCATCGAGGTCAACACCGAGCGCCGCACCTCGCTCGCCATTCGCTGGCTGATTACCTACGGGCGCGCCCGCGGCGAAAAGGGCATGATCGACAAGCTGACCAATGAGCTGCTCGATGCGGCCAACGGTCGCGGAGCGGCCATGAAGAAGAAGGAAGATGTTCATCGCATGGCCGAGGCCAACAAGGCATTTGCGCATTATCGCTGGTAGTACGGGGCGCCGGCAGCTTCCGGGAATTTTCCGGATGAAATTGGATTTCGAGCGGCCCGCCTGGCCAGAATTGCTTTGGCCGGTATGGGTTTAGCCGCTCGGGTGAGATCAAAAAAACCGCGAACCGTGGGGTTCGCAAGGAAGAGAAATTCGTGGCTCGCACAGTACCTCTCAATCGTTGCCGGAACATCGGAATCATGGCGCACATTGACGCCGGAAAGACGACTGCGACCGAACGCATCCTCTTCTATACGGGCATCACGCACCGTATCGGCGAGGTGCACGAAGGCACCGCGACCATGGACTACATGGAGCAGGAGCAGGAGCGCGGCATCACCATCACCTCCGCCGCCACCACCTGCACCTGGAACAACATCCGCATCAACATCATCGATACCCCCGGCCACGTCGATTTCACCGCCGAGGTCGAGCGTTCCCTCCGTGTGCTCGACGGCGCGGTTGCGGTCTTCGACTCTGTCTCCGGCGTCCAGCCGCAGACGGAAACCGTCTGGCGTCAGGGCGACAAGTATCGCGTTCCGCGCATCTGTTTCGTCAACAAGATGGACAAGAACGGTGCCGACTTCGAGCTGGTGCTCGAGTCCATCCGCAAGCGCCTCGGCGCGCGTCCGGTAGCCATTCAGATTCCCATCGGAGCCGAGGCCGGCTTCAAGGGCGTCATCGACCTCATGGAGATGCGCGCCATTGTCTGGCACGACGAGACCATGGGCGCCAAGTATTCGGTCGAGGAGATTCCCGCCGCTCTGCTCAAGAAGGCAGAAGCCTTCCGTATGCAGTTGGTCGAGCTGGTGGCCGAGTCCGACGATGAAATCCTCGTCCAGTTCCTCGACGGCGAGATGCCGACTGCAGCGCAGCTCAAGGCCGGCCTGCGCAAGGCTACGCTCGAGCTGAAGCTCTTCCCGGTTCTCTGCGGCTCGGCTTTCAAGAACAAGGGCGTCCAGACGCTGCTCGACGCGGTGGTCGATTACCTGCCCAGCCCGCTCGACATTCCTCCCATCGAGGGCCTCAACCCGGCCAATACCGCCGAGACCTTCGTTCGCCACTCCGACGACAGCGAGCCGTTCTCGGCTCTCGGCTTCAAGCTCATCAACGATCCCTTCGGCAAGCTGGGCTTCATCCGCGTCTACTCCGGTGTGCTTCGCACCGGCGACACGGTGCTCAACCCGCGCACCGGCAAGACCGAGCGCGTCGGCCGTCTGGTCAAGATGCATGCCAACAAGCGCGAGGACATCACCGAGATCATGGCGGGCGACATCTGCGCCTGCGTCGGCATGAAAGAGCTGAAGACCGGCGACACGCTCTGCGCCCCGACCGCACCTATTGCCCTCTCTGCCATCACCTTCCCGGAGCCGGTCATCTCGGTGGCCATCGAGCCGAAGACCAAGGCCGACCAGGAGAAGATGGGCATGTCTCTGGCCAAACTCTCCGACGAGGATCCCACCTTCAAGGTGCGCACCGACGAGGATTCGGGGCAGACCATCATCAGCGGCATGGGCGAGCTGCATCTCGAGATTCTGGTTGATCGCATGAAGCGCGAGCACAAGGTCGAGGCCAACGTGGGCGAGCCGAAGGTGGCCTTCCGCGAGACCATCCGCAAGGACGCCGAGGCCGAGGGCAAGTACATCCGTCAGACCGGCGGCTCGGGCAACTACGGCCACTGCAAGATTCGCCTCAGCCCCAGCGAGCCGGGCAAGGGCTACGAGTTCAACAACGACATCAAGGGCGGCTCCATTCCGAAGGAGTACATCAAGCCCATCGATCAGGGCATCCGCGAGGCCATGGAGTCGGGCGTCCTCGCCGGCTACCCCATGGTCGATGTCACGGTTTCGCTTTACGACGGCAGCTATCACGACGTGGACTCGAACGAAATGGCCTACAAGATCGCCGGTTCCATGGCCTTCAAGGAAGCCGCTCGCAAGGCCAGCCCGGTGCTGCTCGAGCCGGTGATGGCGGTCGAAGTCACCGTCCCCGAGGAGTTCGTCGGCACCATCATCGGCGACATCAACTCCCGTCGCGGACGCATCGAGTCGCTCGAGCATGCCGCCGGGTCGCAGTTGGTCAAGGCCATTGTGCCGCTCAAGGAGATGTTCGGTTACGTGAACGACATTCGCTCCTCCACCCAGGGCAGGGCATCCTACTCGATGCAGTTCGCCCGTTACGAAGAGGCGCCGCGCATGATCGCCGACGAGATCATCGGGCGGGCGCAGGGAAAGTAATTTGCGCCGAACGGCGCGAAAGATGAGATTGGGGCTGGAGCCGGACAACCGGCGCCCTGGGGCATAACCGGCAGAACAAGCTAGGAAAGGGAATCGGAAGTCATGGCGAAGGAAAAGTTTGATCGCAGCAAGCCGCATGTGAACGTTGGGACGATCGGTCACATTGATCACGGGAAGACGACGTTGACGGCGGCGATAACGAAGGTATTGTCGAAGCACAATCCGAAGAACACGTTTCGTTCGTTTGACACGATCGACAACGCGCCCGAGGAGCGGGAGCGCGGCATCACGATTGCGACGGCGCACGTCGAGTACGAGACGGCGAACCGTCATTACGCGCATGTGGATTGCCCTGGCCACGCCGACTACATCAAGAACATGATTACGGGCGCGGCGCAGATGGACGGCGGGATTCTGGTGGTTGCGGCGACGGACGGTCCGATGCCTCAGACCAAGGAGCACGTGCTCCTGGCGCGTCAGGTTGGCGTGCCATCGCTGGTGGTTTTTCTGAACAAGTGCGACGCGGTCGAGGATGCGGAGCTGATCGACTTGGTGGAGATGGAAGTGCGTGAGCTTCTGTCGAAGTACCAGTTCCCCGGCGACGATGCTCCGGTGGTGCGCGGTTCTGCTCTGGGCGCGTTGAATGGCGAAGCCCAGTGGGAAGCGACGATCGACGAGTTGATGGCGCAGGTGGACAAGTATGTTCCGCAGCCGGAGCGCATGGTGGACCTTCCGTTTCTGATGCCGATCGAGGATATTTTTTCGATCTCGGGTCGCGGCACGGTGGTGACCGGTCGCATCGAGCGGGGCAAGGTGAAGGTAGGCGAGGAGGTCGAGATTGTGGGCTTCCAGGCGACGCGCAAGACGGTCGTGACCGGTGTCGAGATGTTCAAGAAGCAGCTCGATGAGGGTCTTGCCGGGGACAACGCGGGCCTGCTGCTGCGCGGCATCGCCAAGGACGAGGTCGAGCGCGGCATGGTTCTGGCCAAGAGCGGATCGATCAAGCCGCACACCAAGTTCAAGGGCGAGGTGTATGTGTTGAGCAAGGAAGAGGGCGGTCGCCACACGCCGTTCTTCAACGGCTACCGTCCGCAGTTCTACTTCCGCACAACGGACGTGACGGGCACGGCCAAGCTGCCGGAAGGCACCGAGATGGTGATGCCTGGCGACAACATTCAGTTGGAGATCGAGTTGCAGACCCCGGTGGCGATGGAAAAGGGCCTCCGGTTCGCAATTCGCGAAGGCGGCAGAACAGTCGGCGCCGGCGCCATCTCCGAGATTCTGGCGTAAC
>JAKBCR010000055.1 GCA_021807675.1 Pseudomonadota bacterium | reverse complement strand
GTATCCGGCCGCCTACGGCGCGGCGGTGAGCGCGAGTGCGCTCCATGCCGCATCGCTTGCGCGCTGGACCGGCTCGCTCGATGCGCTCGATACCGCGATCCAGGTGCAATCCCAGGCGAGTGAGACCCTGCCGTCCGATGCCTCCGTGCTTGCCCAGGTGCTCACGCGCAGCAGCTCCGCGGTCGGGAGCCTGCAGGCGATCCAGGTGACCAATCAGCTTCTCGGCCTTCGCGTCCGGCAGGTCATGCAGAGCCAGCAGATCGCGATCGCACAGGACCGGGCGGTGGCGCTCGAGGCGGCGCGCATCGTCGAGTCCGAAGCGCGCGCGCGGGCGGTGCGCAGTCAGTTCATGACGCCGAGCACGCCCTACACCCCGGAAACCATCGATCTCTCGGGGCCGTGATGCACGGGAGACTCCAACCCGTGTGGAGCGAGTGGGTCATTCCGGTGAGTGACGCCGGTGTCGGCGGGAGTGCGGTCGCGTGAACAACCTCGGCGTCATCGATCAGTTCACGAATGTCTTCTCCCGGTACATCGACAGCGGCTTTGGCCTGCTCTCGGGGGAGGTGCATTTCCTCACCGCGACGCTCGTTGGGATCGATCTCACCCTCGCCGGGCTCTTCTGGGCGATGGGCGGGACGGATGACATCATCGCGCGGCTCATCAAGAAGACGCTTTACATCGGGGCCTTCGTCTACATCCTCTCGAACTTCAGTGTCCTTGCGGGCATTCTTCTGCGCTCGTTCGCGGGGCTCGGGCTCTTGGCGTCGGGCTCGAAGCTCACCGCCGGCAATCTCCTGCGGCCGGGCGCACTCGCGGCGGTCGGGGTGACGGCCGGCCGACCGATCCTCACGCAGATCGGGGATCTCGTGGGGTTCCCGAGTCTCTTCACCAACTTCGACACCATCGCGGTGCTGGGACTGGCGTGGCTCGTCGTGATCCTGAGCTTCTTCATCCTCGCCGTACAGCTCTTCGTGACGCTGATCGAGTTCAAGCTGACGACGCTTGCGGGCTTCGTGCTCGTGCCGTTCGCGCTCTGGGGCAAGACGGCATTTCTCGCCGAGCGCGTGCTCGGGAGCGTCGTCTCCGCCGGGATCAAGATCCTGGTGCTCGCGGTGATCGTCGGCATCGGCATGAATCTCTTTGGGCAATTCACCGCGCCCGCAGGTCAGACGCTCACGATCGACAACGCACTCGCGATCATGCTCGGTGCACTCTCGCTCCTCGGGCTCGGGATCTATGGGCCGGGGATTGCGACGGGGCTCGTCTCCGGCGCCCCGCAGCTCGGGGCGGGAGCCGCCGCCGGTACCGCGCTCGCTGCGGGCGGTACCGCGGTGGTCGCGGGTGCGGTGGCCGTGGGTGCGGGAGGGGCTGCCTATCGTGTAGCCCGGGGCGTCGGGTCCGCGGTGCGTGCCCAGTCTGGAGGGAGCGGCAGCGGCAGTGATGCGTCCCGGGGCGGCGCCCCAGGGGGCGGTGCGCCGGGTGGATCGCCCGCAGGCGGATCGCCCTCGGGCGGGGCGGGCTCGGCAGCGGCGGGCCGTGCGCCCGGCTGGGCGCAGCGCCTGCGCACCCACGGGTTGCAGGGCTCGAGGGCGGCGATGCACACGGTGCGCGCGGCCGACCGGCCTGGCGCCGGACTCCATCCGGATCTCAGTGAGAAGAAGGACGAATGATGCCGTTCAAAAGAGCCCGCGTCCGCTACGCGAAGACGCCGATGCCCGAGACCCCCTATCAGGCCGCGCAGCAGCTCTGGGACGAGCGGATCGGCTCGGCGCGGGTGCAGGCGAGGAACTGGCGCGCCATGGCCTTTGGCGCACTCGCGCTCGCCGCGCTCATGGCCGGGGGGCTCCTCTGGTACTCGGCCCGCTCGAGCATCACGCCCTACGTCGTCGAGGTCGATCGGACCGGACAGGTGCTCGGTGTGGCGCCCGCGGTCGAGGCCTATCACCCGCACAGCGCCGAGATCGTCTACTTCCTCTCCCAGTTCATCCAGGATGTGCGCGCCGTACCGCTCGATCCCATCGTGTTGCGTCACGACTGGCTCCAAGCGTATGACTTCGTGACACCGCGGGGCGCAGAGATGCTGAACGCCTACGCCCGTGCCCACAATCCCTTCGCCGAGGTCGGGCGGCGCACCGTGACCGTCCAAGTGCACAGCATCGTGCGGATCTCCGCACGCTCCTACCAGGTGCAGTGGACGCAGCAGACGTTCGAGAATGGCGCTCCGGTGTCGAGCACCCGCTGGACGGGGATCCTCACGATCGTCATCCACACCCCCCACGATGTCGTCAGTCTGCGCAAGAACCCGCTCGGCCTCTACATCGACGCACTCGACTGGAGTCGGGACGTCAGCACCGTGCCATCCGCCGGAGATCCCAAGTGATGACCCACCATCGCCTGTCCGCACCCCTCGTCCTGACACTCCTCGTCACCGCCAGCGTTCTCGCAGGTTGCGCGAGCGAGCGCCCGGCGCCCACCATTTCACTGCAGCATCTCGTGGCGGCACGCCGGCTCGAAAATCCCCCACTTCCCGTGAAGATCATCGAAGTGCCGCAGGCACTCCCGCTCCCCGGGCAGATCAAGTTCGCGCCGGATCTGCTGCCGCCGGCGGCGAAGGTGTCGAAGGATCCGAGGCGCGCGGTGCGCGCGGCAAATGCCGCCGCGCTCATCAGGCCCTCACGCGCGACCTACCTCAACGCGATGCAGGTCTGGCCGTACACCCCGGGGGCGCTCTATCAGGTGTACACGAGTCCTGAGCGCGTCACGGACATCGAGCTCGAGCAGGGCGAGCAGCTGGTGTCGGTCTCCGCCGGCGATACGGTGCGGTGGGTCATTGGGAACACCACGAGCGGGGAGGGGCGGAATCGCCGCGAGCATATCCTCGTGAAGCCCATCGAGGCGGGCCTGCACACGAATCTCCTCATCAACACCTCGCGACGGACCTATCACCTGGAACTCGTCTCGACGCCCAGCACCTGGATGGCCGCGGTGTCGTGGCGCTATCCGCTTCAGCAGTTGATCGCGCTGCGCGCGCGGAACCGCGCGGCCGAGCTGGCCGCGCCGGTTGCCGAGCGGGTCAACCTCGCGCGACTGAACTTCCGCTATCGGATCTTGGGCGATCATCCCTCCTGGCGCCCGGTGCGAGTCTTCGATGACGGTCGCAGGGTGTATATCGAGTTTCCGTCTGGGATCGCCGAGGGAGAGATGCCGCCGCTCTTTATCCTCGGGCCGAAGGGCGGGAGCGAGCTCGTCAACTACCAGGTCCGCCCGCCGTACTACATCGTCGATTGTCTCTTTGCGCAGGCGGAGTTGCGGTTGGGAAGTGCGCCGCAGCAGATCGTGAAGATCACGCGCACGGATCTGCGTGCGGACACCGATCAGGGAGGCGGCGCGTGACCGAGAGCCCGGACGGCGAGCCGGCGGCCGGCAGTGCACCGGCGGCACGGAAGGAAAGTGCGGCGGCACTCGAGCTGCGCGCCCGGCCGCGCCCGGTGACGCGGCTCAACCGCAAGACGCTCGGGGTGATTCTCGCGCTCTTTGCGATCGCAGTCCTGGTGGCCGCCATGATTGGGCTGCGGCGCCCGAGTGTCCGAGGTCCGATCCTTGAGTCCCGGGCGGCGGCGCCGACGCACGTGGCGCACGCGCCGGGGCTTGCGACCATGCCGCAGAGCTACGCCGGCCTACACACATTCCGGCGCCTCGGTGCGCCGGCGGGAGAGTTGGGACCCGCGGTGGTGAAGGAAGAGCGGGCGGCGGGGATCCCGGAGCTGCCCGAGCGCCCGTCGTTCCTCCCGAGTCCCGAGGAAGACGAGATCCGAGCGGAGCGTCTGCAGACTCGGCGGGAGGCCGAGCAGGCGGCGAAGGCGCAGCTCTTCGTACATCTCGATCAGGTGCCGGCGCCGGTCAGCGCTGCGTCTTCGAGCGCGGCCGCACGTTCAGAAAGCCTGACGGCAGCCGAGTCGATTGCCGCGCAGGCTGCGGCGGGCTTACACCGGGAGGGGGCGGCCGCCAAGGCCGGCGGGAGTGAGCGGGGTGAGGCGCAGCAGCAATCGTTCCTCCGTGAGCACAGTACCCCGCGGATCTATGCCTCCGGCCATCTCGTGACGCCACGTTCGCCCTACGAGCTGCTCGCGGGCACCGTGATCCCGGCGGCGCTCCTGACTGGTATCGACTCGGACCTGCCGGGCAACATCATCGCTACGGTCACGCAGAACGTCTATGACACGGTGACGGGGCGCACCCTGCTCGTCCCTCAGGGCTCGCGACTGCTCGGCGTCTATGACAGTCAGATCGGTTACGGGCAGAGCCGGGTGCTCCTCGTCTGGACGCGACTCATCCTGCCGAATGGTTCCTCCATCGTGCTCGGCCGGCTGCCGGGGACCGACCCTGAGGGGTACGACGGGCTCACCGACCAGGTCGATTGGCACTGGAAGCGGCTTCTCGCGGGCGCTGCCGTCTCGACGCTCCTCGGCGCGACGGCGGAGCTCGCCGTGCCGAGCCAGTACGGCGGCTCGCAATCCGTGGTGTACGCCTCGCTCCAGGGCCTGCAGGGCACCCTGAACCAGGTCGGCCAGGAGATCACGCGGCGCAATCTCGACATCCAGCCGACGATCACCATCCGTCCCGGCTTTCCGGTGCGGGTGATCGTGAATAAGGACCTCATCCTCGCGCCCTACCCGGCGCGCGCGCCCGCGCGCCCCTGACCGGAGATCACCCATGAACGCTAGGCTCCGCCTCGGGCCGCTCCCGAGCACCGACACCTTGAAGCTGACGATCACACTCCCGATCGGTCTTAAGACCCAGCTCGACCGCTATGCGGCGCTGCACAGTGAGACCTGGGGGGAGACGGTGCTCGCGGCCGATCTTATCCCTCACATGCTCACGCAGTTCATCCTGCGCGACAAAGCGTTCAAGGCGGTGATGCGCCGGGAGCGATCACGCGGGGCGCGCCCGCAGGCACTCGATCAGCCCTGAGAGCGCAGGCGAGGGCGTGCCGTCGCCGCGCAGGAGGTGCACATCCGTCGGCGCGAGCCCACGGTTGAGCGCCCGCAGCGCGACGCTCGGATGGGCGAGGTCGGCACCCTGCGAGGCACTCAGAAGCCCGATGCCGCATCCGGCTTCGACCCAGGTCATGAGCGCCGCCGCACTCGAGGGACGCTCGGCGATGAAGAGCGACAGGACGGTTGAGGTCTCGGACTCGACCATCAGCTGATCGGGATTTCCTAAGGGATCCGGCAGCAGGATCGCGAGCGGCTCGCGGGTGAGATCGGCGGGATCGAGGGTCCGAGCCGATGAAAGGGCGTGGTGTTTCGGGACTGCGGCGACCCAGGCATCCCGCCAGAGTCGCTCCACCAGGAGGCCGGGTTCGGCGACCGGTATCGCCGTGATGCCGGCATCGAGCAGGCCCGCCTCGAGCTCGGTGAGGAGCGAGCGGCCGCTGCGGCTCACGATCCGCAGGTCCACCTCGGGGTGGGTGCAGCGCCACGCGGCGAGTGCCGCGGCGACACGAGAGCAGGCCACCCGCTCGCAGATGCCGATCCGCAGCCGCTCCTTGGCGCTGCGCTTGAACTCCCCGATCGCGAGCCGCGCGTGCTCTTCGGCGGCGAGGACGCGCCGGGCCTGATCGAGGAGCCGCTCGCCGGCGGCGGTGAGCTCGGTATGGCGGCTCGTACGATAGAAGAGTCTCAATCCCACCTGGTGCTCGAGCGCGCGAATCTCTCTCGACAGGTTCGATTGCCCGACGCGCAGCCGTTCGGCGGCGCGGGCGAAATGCAGCTCCTCGGCGAGCACGATGAAGTATCGGTACTGCCGCAGCTCGAGCGGTCGGATCCACTCACTGATCGCGCGGGTGTCGTTCGATCGTTCAGGCGCTCCCATGCCGTGACCTCCGTGAAGCACGCTTCGCCCGACGTATCGAGCGACGTCGTGTTGCATGGGTTGAAGCATTACCGCAGGAGCGTGCAGAACGCCAGTCGCATTTCTGGGGAGTTTGACCAGAAATGCACACAGTCCGCGACACGAATGCCCATGCTCGGCGGGGCATTCGAGTTTCGCGGAAAAAACGGCGAAACTCGGGCTTCCATTTTTGTGCGCACTGCGCTACAGCGGACGTCACGGCCGGCGTCGGGCACGGAAGACAAGAAGAACGTGGAACCGCGCGCGCCGCCATGGACGAATCTTGGGCCTGCTCCGCAGCGTACGTTTATGCGCTGCACCTCGACCCGTCTGCTCGGGCCTGGGAGTACTTGCGCCGCAATCCGCGCTATCAGCGCGACTGGGTGCGGTGCCGGCGTAGCGCTTCGCACGGCATCGCAGCCCAGTGGGGTCTGGCGACGTTGGTGGATCCGCGCCTCGATGCGCGGCAGGTCGTGCCGGTGTGGACACTCGAGACACGCTGTCTCATCACGCTGGTGACCGATGAAAGTCCTGATGCGGCGCGCGCTCCGACGACGGCGGAGGTGTTCTCGCTGTGGAATCGTTCAGACCGGCGGGGAGTCTTCCAGAAGGGCGGCGGTCTGCGGCTGATTCTGCACCGCGCCGCGCGGACGCTGCGGTTGCGTCTCGGGCCTCAATTGCGCGAGGGCGATCGGTTTGCATATCAGATTCCAGCCGCCGGAGCTGATCGCGCCGCAGCGGTGTTGAACGATGCTCATGCCCTTTGGCAGGGCGTTCGGGACGATGGGGCGGTCTACCCCGATCGCCCGGGACGAGCGGATGTCCTTCACGCGCGGGCGCTGCAGGTGCTCGATGGAATTGCAGCCGGGGCCACGCAGCGGGAACTCGCGATCGCACTCTTTGGACCGACTGCCGTCGCGCGTGGGTGGCAGCCGGATGGCGCGCTGCGTGCTCAGGTACGGTACCTGGTGCGCCGGGCGATCGCGCTGCGGGATCGGGAATACCGCGCGCTGGTCGGGGACGATGCGTACAGTGCGCGGGCGGCGCCGAAGCTTGAGGCAGAGATGACTACCCATGGTGTGTGACATCGTATAGGATGTCACTCGGTATGGACGTGCCCCGGATCGTAATCGATACCTCGGTGATCGTGGCCGGGCTGCGCAGCCGGCTCGGTGCGAGTAATCGCCTCCTCGAGTTCGTTGCCGAGGAGCGCCTGGTGCCGCTCGTGACGACGGCGCTCTTCCTCGAGTACGAGGAGGTTCTGAAGCGGCCCGAGCAACGCCTGGCGACCGGCATGGATGAGAAGGCAATCGCCGGCTTCATGGCGGCCTTTGCGAGTGCCGCGGAGCCGGTGGAGGTTCATTTTCTCTGGCGGCCCCAGCTCGCCGATCCCGACGATGAGATCGTGCTCGAGGCGGCGGTGAATGGGCGATCGGAGGCGATCATCACGCACAATGTGCGGGATTTCGAGCCCGTGTCCAAGGCATTCGGGATCGAGGCGGTGACGCCCGCGACGTTCCTTAAGAGGATCAAGATATGAGCAAGAGCACCTATCCCCTGAAGCTCCCCGCATCGGTGAAGAAGGCGGCGGCCGAACTCGCAGCGAGCGATGGGGTTTCGCTGAATCAGTTCATTGCTGCTGCGGTGGCCGAGAAGGTGGGCTGCCTGCGCACCGCGAAGGAAATTCTGCGCGAGCGCGCGGGCACGGCGAAGCCGAAGGACATGCTCAAGTATCTCCGCCGGGCGCCGAAGGTTGCGCCAGTCACTGAGGATCAGCTGTAACGACGACCACGCGAACGAGTACGTCGGAGCGGGATGGGAGATTTGAGCAATTGAGTCGGAAACTCCCGCTGCCATTTCGCCGGTCCATTCGAGCACAAACAGGTCATTCTTGCTGATTCTGGGGGGAGCAGAAAAAAAACGCCTCATCGCGTCTGGCGGTACCGTACATACGCGCGGCCGCGGCATGAACGAGGAGGTCCCGAAAAACACGAGAGTGGACCAAACTATGATCGCAACGAGACGTCCAATCGCGCCACCAGTGCTTGACGCCCTGATCGCCGCCAGGGATCACGCACTGGCCGTGTCCTCACTTTTGCGCTACGACTTGACTGATGCGGTTCAGCGTTATCTCTTGTCGTACTTTTGCACCGCCATCGAGCTCGCGGGAGCCAGCATAGCCCTCGCTCGGCAGGCGGAGAGCATCGGAATCCCGATACTTGCGCGCTCGATGCTGGAAGCACACGTTGATTTCAGATGTCTGTTGGCTGATCCCGCCTACGTCGACTGGATCGAGGCGGCTCACGATCGCGAGTGGGCCAAGGTCATTGATGAGGCGATCACGGCAGGGGGCGCATACTTGGGAAAATTGGGATCAGAGCCCACCGTGCGGCTTGAGCGCGATCGAATTGCTAAGCGCGAAGCGGATCGAACCGGCAAAGGAATTAGAAAGCTCAAAGCCATGGAGCGATTCCGTCGGGCCAGCATGCAGGAACTCTACTACTCTGTTTACAACTTTCTTTGCGCGGAATCGCACAACGACGCTCGGGCTCTGATCAGTAGACACATAAAGGAGGATTCAGAGGGCGTCATTCGATTGACCGTATATGCAGACGATTTGGCATTTGACGAAACCAGTCTGATGCAAGTACATGACTCTATGTCCGCGATTACCGAAGGTGTCTGTGGCAAGTTTTCAATCGCAGAGCCTGATCGAACAGTCGTAGATCGGACCTTCGCTGCGGCCAAGAGCTACATGGTGAGCATCGACCGAAGCGCTGAGCGTGCCAAGATATAAGTCTGTCGATGGGAAGGGGATCGTTCGCAGACCCCATATGCTCAGGCACGCTGCGGCGACGGGCGATTTCGTGCCGTTCAGCCTCGCCGCTGAGGGTTCCGAGCTGGGACGCCGCGACTTCCGATGTCGAGGAAAGGACCGCGTGTAACGGCAGCACCCGAATCAGAGAAGGCGCATCAATGAGTCGCCGGGCGCCGGGCTGCCCCCTCGCGCTCTCGCGCGGTGTGTGTGCTCTTCCCGCCAGCCAGGCGACCTCGACGCCAGCCTTTGAGGATAGGAAGCGCCTTCAACTGGAGATCACCAGATATTTCAGAGATTTCAGATACTTGTGAATGATAATCAGATTCGGTAGGGTCGCGGGGTGGGTCGGTGCGCGCATGAGAAGCGAGCCGAGGAGGGGGGATGCGTCTCGTCGCGAAAATGCGGCTTTCCGGCTTATAAATCACCGGACAGGCTTAAACAGAAGGGATGGCTTTGATCTTCGCGAACTCCCATTGTACTCAGCCTACTCGCGCAGGCACGCCTGACGCCCAGTTTGACCTCTGTGGATGAGTCGCGCCGTGTCCGACCCACAATCTTCAAATCCAGCTTCCCAGAACCTGCCGGAGACGGGCGCCCTCGTTCGTGTTCGCTCGCGTCGCTGGCTGGTGGAGGAGGTCATTCCATCGCCCTCGCCCGGGGAATCGCCGCTCGTGCGGCTCGCCTGCGCGGATGACGACGCCCAGGGTCAGGTTCTCGAGGTGTATTGGGACTACGAGCCGGATCGCCTGATCGTCGAGGAGGAGGGCTGGGCCGACCTTGCGGCCCGCGGTTTTGATTCACCGCGTAGCTTCGCCGCATTTTTCCACACGCTGCGCTGGAATTGTGTCACCGCGACCGATCCGAATCTCTTTCAATCCCCCTTCCGCGCCGGCATCAAGATCGATGCGTATCAGATGGAGCCGCTGCGCAAGGCGCTGCGACTGCCGCGGGTGAACCTGTTCATTGCCGATGACACCGGGCTCGGCAAGACCATCGAGGCGGGGCTGATCGCGCGCGAGCTGCTGCTGCGCAGAAAGGCCAAGGTGATCGTGGTCGCGACCCCGCCCTCGGTGCTCGAGCAGTGGAAGGCGGAGCTCGAGGAGCGCTTTGGGTGGGTATTCGAGATCCTCGACCGGGCCTATCTCGCCCGGGTCCGGCGCGAGCGAGGCTTCGGCGTCAACCCCTGGCGCACCCACAGCCGCTTTCTCATCTCGCACAATCTGCTGATCGATTCGACGTACGCGGATCCGCTGCGGGAGTGGTTGGGACAGATGCTGCCGGGGAGCCTGCTCATTCTCGATGAGGCGCACCACGCGGCACCCGCAAGCGGGGGACGGTACGGGATCGAGACGCAATTCACCCGCGCAATTCGCGACCTGGCGCCGTGCTTCGAGCATCGGCTCTTTCTCTCGGCGACACCCCACAATGGCCACTCGAACAGCTTCTCGACGCTCCTCGAGCTGCTCGATCCCTACCGGTTCACCCGAGGCGTGAAGCTGCGACCGAAGGCCCTCGAGGAAGTCATGGTGCGGCGCCTGAAGGAGGATATCCGCGCCGTACAGGGGGGATTTCCGAAGCGGGAGGTGCTGCGCATCCCGATCGAGGGCCTGCCGGAGGACACACCCGAACTCGTTCTTTCACGCCTGCTCGATGAGTATCGCGCGGTGCGTGAGGAGCGCTTCGCGCACAGCTCGCGTCGTGCGCAGACCGCCGCCGGATTGCTCGTCGTCGGGCTGCAGCAGCGGCTGCTCTCGTCGATCGAGGCGTTTGCAAGGAGTCTCAAGATCCATCGGGCGACCGCACAGCGGCAGTGGGAGAAGGGACGTGTAGTCACCGCAGCGGCAGCGATCACCGACGCCCCGAGTCTCTTCACGTGCACGCCCGATGCCGACGATGAGCGCAGCGCACTCTCCGGCGATGCGGCGGAGCGGGAGGAAGCGACCGAAGTCGAACGTACCACTGTCGCCGCGGAGCAGGAGGCGGCACGGGATGAGGCCTCGGTGAGGCTGTGGACGCAAGAGCAGGCGCTGCTCGAGCGCATGCAGCATCTTGCAGAGGAATACCGCAGCGTGCCCGATGCCAAGGTCCGCTATCTCCTCGATTGGATCCGGGGGCACCTGTGTCCCGGACTGCCAGCATTCGGCGAGCGGGCGGCGGGCGTACCCGAATGGCTCGACCGGCGCGTGCTCATCTTTACCGAGAACCGCGAGGGCACGAAGCGCTACCTGAAGGAGATGCTGGAGCACGCCATCGCGGGGACGACGCGGGCCGATGAGCGCATTGAGGTGATCGATGGGCTGACGAGCAGCGCGCGGCGCAAGGAGATCCAGCGCCGCTTCAACACCGATCCGGCGAAGGATCCGCTGCGCATTCTGCTCGCCACCGATGCGGCGCGGGAGGGCCTGAATTTCCAGGCGCACTGCGCGGATCTCTTTCACTTCGACCTGCCCTGGAACCCGGGCCGGATCGAGCAGCGCAACGGCCGCATCGATCGCAAGCTGCAGCCCTCGCCCGTCGTCCGTTGTCACTATTTCGTGCTACAGCAGCGCGCCGAGGATCGCGTGCTCGACGTCCTGGTGCGCAAGACCGAGACCATCAAGCGCGAGCTCGGCAGTCTCTCGCAGGTGATCGACGACGACATCGAGCGGCGGCTCGGCCAGGGCATCCGGCATCGGGATGCCGAGCGGCTGGCCCGGGAGATCGAGGCGGCCGATCTCGATGCCGAGCGCAAGCGGCTGACCGAAGAGGAGCTCGAGTCGGCGCGCGAGCGACGCGAAGCGCTCGAAGCGCAGATCGAGCGCTGCCGGGACCTGCTCGATCGTTCTCGCGCGGCTACACATTTTCACGTGACCCCGTTTCGTGAAGCCCTATCGTGCGCGCTCGAGATGCTGGGCGCGGCACCGCTCACGGAGATCACCGATGAGCACGGCCAGAGAGCCTATACCTTCCCGCCGCTCGATCGGCGGGCACACACGGACGCGAGCTGGACCGCGACCCTCGATAGCCTGCGCGCGCTGCGCAAGTCTGATCAGTCGCTCGCCGAATGGCGCCGCGAGGCACCGATCCGGCCGGTGATCTTCGAGGACGCCGGCGTGCTCACCGAGGACACCGTGCACCTGCATCTCGAGCAGCGGGTGGCGCAGCGGCTGCTCGCGCGCTTTCGCGCCCAAGGGTTTGTCTACCACGACCTTTCGCGCGCTTGTCTCGCGCAGAGCCGGGATGCCATCCCGCGGATCATTCTGCTCGGCCGCCTCGCGCTCTATGGCCGGGGGGCTGAGCGGCTGCACGAGGAGATCGTGCCGGTCACTGCCCGCTGGGTCGAGCCCTCGCAGCGCAAGGGGCCGCTCGAGCCCTACGCGCGCGAGGCGGAGGCGAGAACGTTGGAACTCCTGGAGGAGAGCCTGGCGGGCAGCGAGCGGCGGGAGCCGACCGAGCCGGTTCGAGCGCGGCTGCTCGCCACGGCGGCGCGGGACATCGGGGACCTGCTGCCGCGCCTCGAGCCGCGTGCGCGGGAATGGGCGGCGGCGGCCGAAGAAAGGCTCCGCGAGCGCGGGGAGCGTGAGGCACGCGATCTGCGCGCGACGCTCGAGCGGCAGCGGGCGCGCGTTCAGGAACACCTGGAGCAGGCGACGCGAAATCCGTTCGAGCAACTCACCCTCGGCTTCAGTGATGAGGAAAAGCGGCAACTCGACGCCGACGTGCGCGCCTGGCAGCGCCGTCTCGAGCAGTTCGAGCGGGATCTTGCGGTCGAGCCCGAGCGGATCCGGGAGTTCTACGCGGTGAAGGCGACGCGTATCGAGCCGGTGGGTCTGGTGTATCTCTGGCCGCAGAGCAACTGAGCCCATGGCGAAAATCGATCCGCACGTTCTGTCGCATCTCGAATGGCTGGGCTTTGTCCGGCCGACGGGACTCGTCGTCTCCGCGCCGGCGTTGGTACGCGCGGGGGCGATCCTCGAGCAACGCGATACGGAAGGTCAGCAGCGACTGCGCGCGTGTCTTGCGGGTGATGCGAACGCCGTGCGCGAGACTGCTGCAGTCTACGGGGCGAAGAGCGCGGAGATTGAGCCGAGAATCCGAGATTTTCGAGAGTTCGCTGCGCAGGTGCTCGAGTGGCGGTTTACACCGACGGGATATGCCGGCACGCCCGAGGCGCCCATCCCGCCGGAATTGGAGGTGACGATCCCGGAGGCGAGCGTGACGCTGCGGCCCGACTATGCCGTCCGGGAACTCGAGCCGCAAAACGGTGCACCGCCCTGGCAGCTCCTCGTGCAGGTTATTTCGGCCGGACAGGACTTCGACCGCGAGACGGGCGGGCGGCTCGAGCTCTCGCCGCACTCGCGCATGGAGCGGCTGCTGCGCCAGACGGGAGTGCCGGCGGGGCTTCTCGTCAACGGCGAAGCCTTGCGGCTCATCTCCGCCCCCCGGCGGGAGTCCTCTGGCTGGCTCGATTTTCGCGTCGCCGACATGGTGCAGACGGCCGGCCGGCCGATCTCGACGGCGCTGCGCCTCCTGCTCGCGGAATCCCGGTTGCTCTCGCTCCCCCGCGCGCAGCGCCTCGCGGCGCTCCTTGCCGACAGCCGCAAGTTCCAGAACGAAGTCTCCGAGCAGCTCGCCGAGCAGGTGCTGCATGCGCTCTATGAATTGCTGCGGGGTTTTCAGGCGGCCGACGATGCGGCCAAGGGAGGACTGCTTGGGCAGGTGCTCGCCGGGGATCCGGATGAGGTCTATCGGGCGCTCCTCACGGTGATCCTGCGCCTGGTGTTCCTGCTCTATGCCGAGGAGCGGGACCTCCTGCCCCAGAATGAGACCTTCCTGCGCTATTACTCCCTCGCAGGCCTGCACGAGCGGCTGCGGGAGGATGCCGCGCTCTATCCCGACACGATGGATCAGCGCTACGGCGCCTGGGCGCAGCTCATCGCGCTCTTTCGGATGGTGCATGACGGGGCGCAGGCCGAGGATCTCCGGCTGCCGCCCCGGCACGGGGTGCTCTTCGACCCGGATCGCTATCCGTTCCTCGAGGGACGCCGTGCGGGTGCAGCGCGCGATCACGCACGCATCGAGCCGCCGCTCGTACCGGACGGCACGATCTTCCGCGCGCTCGAGAAGCTGCGCGTACTCGAAGGGGAGCGGATTTCCTACCGCGCGCTCGATGTCGAGCAGATCGGCTCGGTGTACGAGACGATGATGGGATTTCGGCTCGAGACCGCGACGGGCCGCTCGGTGGCGATCAAATCGGCGAAGAAGCAGGGTGCCCCGACGGCACTTGATCTCGACGCTCTCCTCGCGGCCGAGGGCAGCGCGCGGGCGAAGATTATTCAAGAGCGGACCGAGCGCAAGCTGACCGATCGCATGAAGAGCGCTGTCCGCGATGCGACCACCCTCGATGCGCTTCACGCCGCGTTGCATCCCGTCATTGACCGTGACGCGACGCCGGATCTCGTGCCGCCGGGCGCCGTGGTGCTGCAGCCGAGCGAGGCGCGCCGGCGCTCGGGCTCGCACTACACGCCGCGCGAGCTGACGGCGCCCATCGTGCACACGACGCTCGATCCTATCCTCGAGCGGCTGCGTGGTGCAGATGGCACGCCGCCGCGGCCCGAGGCGATTCTCGAGCTCAAGGTCTGCGATCCGGCGATGGGCTCGGGAGCCTTTCTCGTCGAGGCCTGTCGGTATCTCGGCGATGCGTTGCTCGCGGCCTGGCGCGCGCATGGCGAGATGCCGCCGATCCCGCCCGATGAGAACGAGGTCATCTACGCCCAGCGCATCATCGCGCAGCGCTGTCTCTACGGGGTCGATCGGAATCCCGTGGCGGTGGACCTGGCGAAGATGTCGCTGTGGCTCGCGACCCTTGCCAAAGACCATCCGCTCACGTTCATCGATCATGCCTTGCGGCATGGGGATTCGCTCGTCGGACTCTCACGTCAGCAAGTCGAAAGCTTCGGTGGCGACACAAGACAAACGTACGACATTTCTCTGCAAAAGTTACGAGCGCACGTCGCTCGGGTCGTGATGCTCCGGCAGCAGATCCGGGATGCCGATGAGACGGTACCGGATGAGCGACGGCGAGCGCTCTGGGAGGAGGTACAGAGTGAGCTCGAGCAGGTCCGGCTTTTTGGGGACTTGGCGGTCGCGGCGTTCTTCGATGCCGAAAAACCCCGAGAGCGCGAGCGCAAACGCCTCGAGTACGTCGGTGCGATCGAGCGCCAGGAAACGGAGAACCTCAAGAAAATGCTCGCGGAGCGGCGCCATGCGGATCCGCCGCTCGCGCCGTTTCATTGGGAGATCGAGTTTCCGGAGGTGTTCGATCGCGAGCGGCCGGGGTTCGATGCGTTCGTCGGGAATCCGCCGTTTGCGGGAAAGAACTCCGTTGTGGCGTCTAATCCGGTTGGCTATGTCGACTGGCTTAAACAACTACATGAGGAGAGCCACGGTAATTCCGACCTCGTCGCTCATTTCTTTCGGCGAGCCTTCAATTTGTTACGGACCGAGGGCGCCTTGGGACTTATTGCCACAAAAACGATTCGTGAAGGTGAAACTCGCGCCACAGGTCTGCGATGGATCTGTGGCCATTGCGGCGAGGCCTATTTTGTGCGCAGACGGTTGACGTGGCCTGGCCAAGCAGCCGTCATTGTGAGCATCGTGCACATATTTAAAGGGCATTATCCGTCCACGAAGTGGCTCGATGATCGCAAAGTTGATCATATCACTGCATTTCTCTTTCATCGTGGCGGCGATGAAAATCCGTCGCGTCTGACTACGAATGTTGGTAAGACCTTCCAAGGCAGCGCCATCTTGGGCATGGGTTTTACATTCGACGACACCGACACGAAAGGTGTCGCTACCCCGAAATCTGAGATGCAGAGGTTGATTGATAAAAACCCACAAAATAGCGAAGTCATTTTTCCATTTATAGGTTATGCGGAGGTCGCGAATAGTCCGACCCACGCCAATCATCGTTACGTCATCAATTTTGCGGACCTGGGCGAAGATGAGTGTAGGCGGCGATGGCCAGATCTTATGACTATAGTTGATCGTAAGGTGCGTCCAGAGCGAATGACCCAAAACCGGACGATACGCCGCGAACGCTGGTGGCAGTTCGGCGAAAGGCAACCTGGCCTTTATTCCGCAATAGCGCAGTTGGAGCGCGTTCTTGTTGCCGGTTCTCAGGGGGCGGCTCATTTCGCGTTTGCCTTTTTGCCTAGCGGGCTTGTCTATTCTAGCAATCTTTCGATTATTGCATCGAACACCTACGCAGCTTTCGCGGTTCTCCAATCGCGAGTACACGAGGTATGGGCTCGGTTTTTCATGTCAACTCTTGGGGATAGTCTCGCGTATACCCCTACTTCGTGCTTTGAGCCATTTCCTTTCGTGGACCAGTGGGAGATTCATCCGATCTGTCAGAGTGTCGGTAAAAGTTATTACGAGTTTCGGGCCGCGCTCATGGTAAAAAATAATCAAGGTATTACTGAAATTTACAATCGGTTCCACGATCCTCATGAGAGCAGTCCCGCCATCCATAAGCTGCGGGAGCTTCACGTCGCGATGGATCGCGCGGTGCTCGATGCCTATGGCTGGACCGACATCCCGACACGATGCGAATTTCTCCTCGACTACGAGATCGACGAAGAGGAGTGGGGCGACAAGAAAAAGCCCTATCGGTATCGCTGGCCGGACGAGGTGCAGGAGGAGGTGCTTGCGCGTCTCCTCGAGTTGAATGCCGAGCGTGCGCGGGCGCAAGTGCTCGCCGGTGAGACCGGCGCCAAGCGCGGTAAACGGGGAACGAAGAAAAGGGTGGCTGCGCTCGATATCAAGGACCTTTTCTCATGACAAGTTCTCTTGAGGTTCGTGACCGACTGATCGAAGCCCTGAGACTCGATCTGGTGGGGCCGCGGGATGCGCACGCACTTGCGGCAGAGCGCTTGCCGGGATGGGTGCGGCCGTCGAACTGGTATCTGACGGGATTTCTGATTCCCACGGGCACAGCGCCGGAGAAGGGCGCCGATGCGGATGAGAACGAGGACTTCGATCTGGTGCCGGATTCGGCGGGGCTGCCGGAGGAGTCGAACGAGGAGCGCAAAGCAGCGAAGAAGGGCTATTTCCCTTCGTCGATGGGGTTGAGCTTTCTCGTTCCGAAAGAGGCCCGCGAGCTTGCGGTCACGGTGCGCTGGGGCGACTACATACCGCAGGAGATTCCGGGCGAGGACGGCAAGACGGTGCCCGTCTGGCAGCGCATCGCGCGCGCGGCGCATGTTGCGGTGGTGCTCATGAGCGCCGCGGATCCGCGCCCACTCAAGGTGGCGGATTCGGGGGGACTCGAGCTACAGGTGCTCGAGCGACCGGTGACCTCCGACGAGCTCGCCTCTCGGTTGCCCGCCGGCAGCCGCTCAGTGTCGATCTTTCTCGTCAACCGCCGCACACCGGATGAGAGCCATCCCGATTGCGCCTATGCCTTTCAAGCGGAAATCGAGGTGCGCAGCGACCCGCCATTTGTGCCGCGGCCGGATCTGCGCGGAGCGCTCGCCGCGGAGTGGGACGAGCGGGTCGCGGACCTGCACTACGCGGATACCCCGGAATTCGCGACCGGCCACGGGGTGTCGGTCGAGTGGGACATATCGGAGGGCGCCTGCCGGGTGCTGCGCACGGCCTGGCTGCCAGTGGCGGCGGTGGAGAAGACCGAGACCGTCAATGTGCCCGATGTTGAGCTCTCGCTCGATGCCCTGGGTGCGATCACCGACGGCGCGGCGTTGACGGCCGCACTCGCACCGCTCGTGCATCACTACCGCACATGGATCGAGCACGAGCGCGAGCGCACGAAATCGCTGCCCGAGCGCCATCGCGAAACCGCTACCGAGTTGCTTCGACTGGCCGGGGTCGCCGCGAGCCGGATGGATCGGGGGATCGCGGCGCTGGCGGCCGATGCCGATGCGCTCGATGCGTTTCGGGTGGCCAACCGCGCAGTCGCACGCGCGTTGCGCCGAAGGCTCAAGCTCGAGGCGCAGCCCCGGTGGCGGGTCTTCCAGCTCGCCTTTCTCCTCCTCAACCTCGCCGGGCTCATCGACCCGACGGATCCTCACCGGGAGACGGTGGACCTTCTCTTCTTCCCCACCGGCGGCGGCAAGACCGAGGCGTATCTCGGCCTTGCCGCCTTCGCCATGGTGCTGCGCCGATTGCGCCATCCAGAGGATCAGGGCCGGGCGGGCGCCGGGGTGAGCGTGATCATGCGCTACACGCTGCGGCTGCTCACTCTCGACCAGCTGGGACGTGCAGCCGGACTCATCTGCGCGCTCGAGCTCGAGCGCGAGGCGAACGCTGCTCGCTTTGGCGCCTGGCCGTTCGAGATCGGGCTCTGGGTCGGCAAGGCGGCCACACCGAACGTGCTCGGCCGCAAGGGCGACAGCCGCTCCGACAGCGCACGGGCCAAGGTGCGCCAGTTTGCCGCCGATCCCAAGGGTAAGCCCGTGCCGATTCCGCTCGAGAACTGTCCCTGGTGCGGGACGCGCTTTGGGGTGAATTCGTTTTCTCTGCTGCCGAACAGCGATCAGCCCCGCGACCTGCGCATCGTGTGCGCGAATTTCGAGTGCGACTTTACGCGGGATCGGGCCCTCCCGATCGTCGCGGTGGATGAGCCACTCTACCGGCGGCTGCCGGCGTTCCTGATTGCAACGGTCGACAAGTTCGCTTCCCTCCCCTGGGTCGGGGAGTCCGGCGTGATCCTCGGCGGGGCCCAGCGATATGATGCCCATGGTTTCTATGGCGCGGCTGATCCCAGCCAGGGCAAGCCTCTGTCGGCCCCGCTGCCGCCCCCGGACCTCGTGATCCAGGACGAGCTGCACCTGATCTCAGGGCCGCTCGGCACCATGGCCGGCCTCTATGAGACCGCGATCGAAGCGCTCGCCCTGCGCACGCTCGAGGGCCGCGCCATTCGGCCCAAGATCGTCGCCTCGACCGCGACGGTGCGCCGCGCGCAGGATCAGATCCAAGCGCTCTTTGCCCGATCGATCACGCAGATCTTCCCGCCGCCGGGCCCCGATCGGCGCGACTCGTTTTTCGCGCGCATTCGGCCGGCGACGGAGGTGCCCCCGCGCCTTTATCTCGGAATCGCGGCCCAGGGTCGCAATCCGAAGGTCGTGATGCGCCGGGCGGTGCTCGCGCTCATGGGAGCCGCGGAGCGCTCCTACCGGGATGCCGGCGGGCACAAGAACCTGACGAATCCCGCCGATCCTTACATGACGGTGCTCGGCTACTTCAATGCGCTGCGCGAGCTAGGGAGCGCCCGCCGGATCCTCGAGGAGGAGGTCCAGAACACCCTCAAGGCCTATGGGGCGCGCAAGCGCATCGGGGAGGCCACCGGGCTGTTCCAGGACCGCAAGACGTTCTCCGAGGTCCTCGAGCTCACCTCGCGGGTCTCCACCGACAAGGTCGCCGAAGCCCGGCGCCGTCTCGAGGTGCCCTATCACGACATCGACCAGCGCGTCGATTGCGCGATCGCGACCAACATGATCTCGGTCGGCCTCGACATCCCGCGGCTCGGTCTCATGGTGGTGCTCGGGCAGCCGAAGACGCATGCCGAGTATATTCAGGCGACGAGCCGCGTCGGTCGGGATGACCGGCGCCCTGGGCTCGTCGTCACGCTGCTCAACATCCACAAGCCGCGCGACCGCTCGCATTACGAGCGCTTCCGCCACTATCACGAGACGTTCTACCGATCCGTCGAGGCGGGCAGCGTGACACCGTTCTCCGCGCGGGCGCTCGATCGCGGCTTTGCCGGCGCCCTGGTCTCCTTTGCCCGTCACGCCGAGCCGATCCTGACGCCCCCACGAGGCGCCGAGCAAGTCGATGCGGTGCGCGCAGACCTCGAGCGCCGGCTCCTCGAGACCTTTCTCGCCCGGGTGCGGGCGCAACCGCTCTCGGATGAGGCCGAGCGCGAGGAGCGCCTGCGCAGCGTGCAGAACCGCATCGTTGATCTGCTCGATGCCTGGCAGACCATCTGGGAGGACTACCGTGCGACCGGCACGGCGCTTCAGTACCAGAAGTACGAACTCCCCAATCCCAAGCCTCTGTTACGGGAGATGCTGGATACGACCTTCGAGTCTCCGATCCACCGGAAATTCCGGGTCAACCGCTCGTTGCGCGATGTCGAACCCGAGGTCAATCTCTACCTCAAGGACCTCGCGGGGATGGATGTGGAGGAAGCCGAATGAGTCGCAAGGCGCACGGCCAGCTGCGGCGCGGCCAGGTGATCACGACGTATGGACCGGGCGCGCTCATCGACCTGCCCAAGCACTCGGCGATCGTGGGCGGCCTGGATACCTGGCCCAAGCCGCACGATCTTGAGGAGATTCTCGAGCCGCGACTCTCGCAAAAGCTTGCGCTCATGACCGGTGTGCGGACACCTAAGCTCTATGCTCCGCCGGCCGAGTCCAGCGATCCGAGTCAGCCGGCTCGGGGGATCGGCGCGTGGCGCTTTCCGGAATGGTTCATTGTGCAGGACGAGGGCGGTGGACAGGACCGGCAGCGCTCCCGCCGGCTCGTGCACCGCAAGTCACTCGATGAGAAGGGCCGTTTTGACGGTCGCGCCGTCGTTGCGACGCGCTTCGTGCGAGCCTGTCCGCGGGGACACGTGGACGATATCGACTGGCGCTACTTCGTGCACGGAGCCCAGGGAACGGCCCACCCCTGTCTCCGTCAGCTCTGGCTCGATGAGCGCGGCACCAGCGGCGACCTGGCGGACCTCGTGGTGCGGTGCGAGTGCGGCCGGCAGAGGAGCCTCTACGAGGCGACCCAGATCGAGATCAATCCGCTCGGGACCTGCCGCGGAGCGCGTCCCTGGCTCGGACGAAATACGAACGAGGACTGCAATCAACCGAGCCGGTTGCTCGTGCGCACAGCATCCAATGCCTATTTCCCGCAGGTCGTGAGCGCACTCTCGCTGCCTGATCGCGGCAGCGCCATCGATGCCGTGATCACCGAGCTCTGGGATGACCTGCAGATCGTCGAGAGCGCTGCGGAACTCAAGTTGCTCAAGAAAAAGCCCAAGATCGCCGCAGTACTCGCGGCCTTCACGGATGAGGAGGTCCTCGAGGCCATTCAGCCCAAGAAGCACGGCGCGGCGGAGGACCGTCCGGTCAAGCTCGTCGAGCTCGAGGCGCTCCTCGCGGCTCCCGACGGCTTCGGTGACGATGTGCCCATCGACCCGAATTTCCATGCGCGCCGGCTACCCGAGCGGATCTGGCGCCGTAGAGCCTGCTCGGACGGAATCGAGGCGGTCACTCAATTGCACCGCTTGCGCGAAGTCCTGGCGCTCGTCGGGTTCACCCGCCTCGAGGCGGTGATGCCCGACATTAACGGCGAATACGAAACCGACGTCGAGCGGGCACAGATTGCGATCGAGCCGGCGTGGTTCCCGGCGGCCGAGAACCGCGGTGAGGGGGTCTTCGTGCAGTTCAAGGCGGATGCCGTTGCCGCTTGGCTAGGGCAGTCCGACGTACGCAAACGCCTGGAAGGACTCGCACAGGGACACGAGCGATGGGCCGCTGAGCGGAAAAGCACGCGGTTGTTCCCAGGTGGCCCCTACATCCTGCTGCACACGCTTTCCCACCTGCTGATCCAGTCCCTCTCGCTGCGGTGTGGGTATCCGGCGAGTTCGCTCCGCGAACGGATTTATGTCGATCCGAAAGATCACCGGTACGGGATTCTCCTCTACACGGCGAGTTCCGATGCCGAGGGGACGTTGGGTGGACTCGTGCAGCAGGGGCGCTACTTCGAGGATCATCTCGCGCAGGCGCTTCGCATGGCCGCGCTCTGTTCCAATGATCCGGTCTGCGCCCAGCATGCCCCTGGCAGCAGCATGGAGGGACGCTGGCTGCACGGTGCCGCCTGCCACGGCTGTGCGCTCGTCGCCGAGACCTCCTGCGAGATGCGCAATGACTATCTCGATCGAGCGCTGGTCGTTCCGGTGCTCGGGATGCCCGATGCCGCATTCTTTCGAGGAATCGAGTGATCGACGCGCTGCTCGAACTGCCGCCGCATGTTCGTGAGCGCTTGGCCGGTGCACTCGAGAGCGGGTTGCTGCCGACGTCGCCGTCCGTCACGGCGCTGCAGTCGGTGCTGGGGAGCGCTGAATCGGCCGAGCGTGCCGGAAAGGCGCTTGCCGGACTTACGGCTTTTGCGCTCTCGGGTCCTGCGACCGGCGCGTGGATACGGAGCCTCGGGGCGGTAGAGTCGCGCGCACCGCGGGTGGACCTCGTCTGGTCGGGGCCCGAGGTTCCGGGCGTCGCTGCGCGCTCGACCCGGCGCGTGTACGAGGAATTGATTGGATCTGCGCGGCATTCGCTCTGGATCAGCACCTACGCGTTCTTCGACGGACCCCGGGCTTTCGAGACTTTGGCGCGGCGGATGGACGCCGTGCCGGGGTTGCGGGTCACGCTGCTTCTCAATCTACAGCGCAAGGCCGGGGATACGTCCAATATGGATCAGCTGGTCCGGCGCTTTGCGGATCGATTCTGGTCGGTCGAGTGGCCGGGCACGTCACATCCGAGGGTCTATTTCGATCCCCGGTCTCTCGATCTCGAGGGGCCTGGCGGCGTTCTGCATGCCAAGACGGTGATCGCCGATGAAGAAGCGGTATTCGTCACCTCCGCAAACCTCACCGAAGCGGCGCTCGATCGCAACATCGAACTCGGACT
>JAKBCR010000054.1 GCA_021807675.1 Pseudomonadota bacterium | reverse complement strand
TGCTGCGAAAGAAGCTGTTAACGTGCCCTCTAACTCGTTCGATACGACGCCATAGATGATTGCCGGCAAACCACAAATTATCTCGAAGAAGACAAGGTGCCCCGGCAGAGAGCTGCTGACCCTCCGTCTCACGCTACGCCATGTCGGCACGCTGCCTTCGCGGTCATGCTTTGATGGTGGAGAGGCGTCCGGCCGCGAATTGCCAGCGGGCGGCGCGTGCACGCTCAAGACTGCTTCAGGGGGGGCTCGGAATCGAAAGTGGACACAGAGGCGGACGCAGTCGATTGGCCGGCGATCGTTTTAAGTGGTCGGAGCGCCGAGATTTGAACTCGGGACCCCTTGCACCCCATGCAAGTGCGCTACCAGACTGCGCCACGCTCCGACGGATAGTTCTCGAGGGCCTGCCACGATCGCGAGCGGGGTTCTCTCGCGAGGGGCGCAATGATACGCCGAAATTGCGCTTGCGGGAGCGCCAAGAATGTGGGCGGACCTGCCCGCCGCATGCACTACCGCCGCATCACCTTCAGCAGCTCCTCGAGCTCGAGCCTCACCTGCTTGACGATCTGCTGGCTCTGCGAGACGTCCGTGCGCGCCTCCTCGCCCGTCAGCTTGTTGCGGGCGCCACCGATCGTAAAGCCCTGATCGTAGAGAAGGCTCCTGATCTGGCGGATGACGATGACGTCCTGGCGCTGATAGTAGCGGCGGTTGCCCCGGCGCTTCACCGGCTTCAGCTGTGGAAATTCCTGCTCCCAGTAGCGCAGTACGTGCGGCTTGACGCCGCAGAGCTCGCTCACCTCCCCGATGGTGAAGTAGCGCTTGCCGGGGATTACCGGCAGCTGAGAGTTATTCTTTGGCTCCAACATAGGCTTCGACCCGCGCCTTTAGTTTTTGTCCCGGACGGAAGGTGACCACCCGCCGGGCGGTGATCGGGATCTCCTCGCCGGTCTTGGGATTCCTGCCGGGACGCTGATTCTTGTCGCGCAGATCGAAGTTGCCGAAGCCGGAAAGCTTCACCTGCTCCCCCCTCGACAGCGCCGCGCGCACCTCCTCGAAGAACAGGTCCACCAGCTCCCGTGCCTCCCGTTTATTGAGCCCGAGCTGGTTGAAGAGTGCTTCCGCCATCTCCGCCTTGGTCAGGGCCATCTCTTATTCTCGTATTTTTGCGTTCAAGCTCACGCGCAAATCCGCGACGACATCCGCCATGAGAGCAGCGACGGCGTCTTCGGTAAGAGTGCGAGAAATGTCCTGAAAAATCAAGCCCAAAGCGACGCTTTTTCGACCTGCTTCTACGCCCGGGCCGCGATACACGTCGAAAACGCGGAGATCACGCAAAAGGCTCGATGCCGTGAAGGTTACACGCTCGGTGAGGCTACTTAAAGCCACAGATTCATCCACCACCACCGCGAGGTCCCTGCGGACCTGCGGGAACCGGGACACCTCACGGTAAGCGGACCGCTCGACCCACAGAGCGGCCTCGACGTCGAGCTCGAACAGCATCGGTGGATATGTAAAATCGAGCGCCTTCACCAGCGAGGGGTGCAGCTCCCCCAGCCAGCCCACCGGCTCGCCCTTGCGCAACAGGCGTGCCGCCCTGCCGGGATGCAGGCACGACAGCGCTTGCGGCTCGAATGTAAACTCCGCCCGTGCACCGGTCGCGGCAAGCAGCGTCTCGACGTCACCCTTGATGTCGAAGAAATCCACCGGAGCGCGCATCTCACGCGGCAGACCCCATTGCTCCGGCAGCCGCTGGCCACAGGCGATCCCAGCGAGAGTGTCGACTTCACGTATCGGCCCGGCGGTGCCGGCTGCCGCCCCGGTCGCCACGAAACGGGCACCATGCTCGAAGAGCCTGATGCGATCCTGCTGCCGATGCTGGTTCTCGAGGGCCGCCTTCAGCAGCCCAGGCCACAGCGATACCCGCATGACCGAAAGATCGCTCGCGATTGGATTGGCGAGCGCAATCGCCGCGAGCTCCGGGAAGAGCCGCCCCTGCAGCTGCGGATCGACGAAGGCGTAGGTGATCGCCTCGTGATAGCCGCGCAACGCGAGCGCCTGCAGCATCTCACGCTCCGGTGGTCGCGCGCTCGGCAAGCTGCCGAAACGCTGCGGGACCTGCGCATCGGCCTCGGAGATCTCCTGGTATCCGATGATCCGCGCCACTTCCTCGATGAGGTCCGCCTCGATCGCGATGTCGAAGCGATGCGGTGGCGGCACGACACGCCAGCCTTCAGCCGTCGGCTCGACACGCATCTGCAGCCCCTCCAGGCTTGCACGCACGCGCGCATCGTCGAAGGCGGCACCCAGCAGCCGCGCAAGCTGCTTGCGGCGCAGAGTAACCTCCGCCCGCGCAGGCAGATGCTCCTTGGACTTCTGAATGGTAGCCGGCCCGCCCTCTCCGCCCGCCATTGCCAACAGCAGCTCCGTCGCGCGCTCCACGGCCCGCTCCTGCTGCGATGGATCTACGCCACGCTCAAAACGTTGGCTGGCATCTGTAGTCAAACCCCAGCGCAGCGCGCGCCCGATCACTGTGTCGGGAGAGAAGTACGCGGCTTCGAAGAAGACATCCGTAGTCTCAGCGCCCACGGCGGTGCGTTGACCGCCCATGATGCCGGCGATACCCACCGGACCTGAGCTGTCGGTGATCAGAAGAACGTCCGGCTGCACCTCGACGACCTTGCCATCGAGCAGCGTGATCGTCTCGCCGGCCCGCCCAAAGCGGACGCGAATTTCGCCAGTCAGCTTCGCCAAGTCATAGGCGTGCATCGGCTGACCCAGCTCCAGCATGACATAATTGGTAACGTCTACCACCGGGCTGATGGAGCGCACTCCGGCGCGCCTCAGGCGCTCCCGCATCCACACGGGGCTGGGCAGTTTATTGTTTACTCCACGAATGACCCGTCCTACGAACTTCGGGCATCCGGACGGGGAATCGACGTACACGCCAAACGCATCGCGCAGTACAGCCGTCGGACGCGAGCCCTGCCCTTTTCGCGCGGCAGGACCCGTCAGCTTCCCGCCAGACAAGGCCGCCACGTCCCGAGCAACACCGATGATCGACATCGCATCACCCCGATTGGGAGTGATGTTGAGCTCGAGAACCAGGTCATCCAGCGCGAGGTACTCGCGCAGATCCTCACCCGCGGGCGCATCGGACGGCAGCTCCAGGATACCGCCCGACGCCTCGGCGAGCCCCAGCTCCTTCGCGGAGCAGAGCATCCCGGCGGATTCGACGCCCCGGAGCTTCGCCGCCTTGATCGTGAGGTCGCCCGGCAGAGTCGCGCCCAGCACCGCGAGCGCACTTTTCAGCCCCGCGCGTGCATTCGGCGCACCGCAGACGATCTGCAGCGGCTCCCCCTTCCCGGTCGAGACGCGGCAGACGCGCAACTTGTCGGCTTGCGGGTGCTTTTCGGCGGCCAGGATCTCGGCAACCACGACCCCGGAGAACACCGGGGCAGCGGGCTCGAGCGCCTCGAGCTCGAGGCCGGCCATGGTGAGCCGCGACCCCAGCTCTTGCGCACTCCAGGCCACACTCACCCACTCGGTCAGCCAGGAGTACGGGATCCTCATGATCAGACCGCCTGGAACTGCTCGAGGAAGCGCAGATCGCTCTCGAAGAAGAGCCTGAGGTCGCTCACCCCGTAACGCAGCATCGCGAGCCGATCGATGCCCATGCCCCACGCATAGCCCGTATAGCGCTCCGCGTCGACGCCGCTCGCCAATAGCACGTTGGGATGGACCATGCCGCAGCCGGCGATCTCGAGCCATCCGGTGTGCTTGCACGTGCGGCAGCCCTTGCCTTCGCAGAACACGCAGGACATGTCGACTTCCGCGGAGGGCTCCGTGAAGGGAAAGTAGGACGGTCGCAATCGCATGGCAAGGTCGCGCTCGAAGAATGCCTGCAGGAATCCATGCAGCGCCGCCTTCATGTTGGCGAAGCTGATGTCCTCGTCAACCTTCAGCCCCTCGATCTGATGGAACATCGGCGAGTGTGTCATGTCGGAATCGCACCGATAGACACGCCCCGGCGCCACGATGGCGATCGGCGCCCCCTTGCTCAGCATCGCGCGGATCTGGACGGGCGAGGTATGCGTGCGCAGCAGCCGTCCGTCCGAAAAATAGAACGTGTCGTGCATGGCCCGCGCCGGGTGGTTTGGCGGGAAATTGAGCGCCTCGAAATTGTGGAAGTCGTCCTCGATCTCAGGTCCCGTGGCGACCTCGAAGCCGGCGCCGCGGAGTATCTCCTCCATTCGGAGCCGCGCCAGAGTGACCGGATGCAAGCCCCCCCGCCGCTCACCCCGCCCCGGCAGGGTGACATCGATGCGCCCGGCGGCAAGCTCGCGCTCGACCTCCTCCCGCGCCAGTGCCTCGCGCCTCGCCTCGATGGCGGCTTGCACGTGCTCCTTGGCCTCGTTGATTCGCTGGCCGGCCGCAGGCCGCTCGGCGGCCGGCAAGCCGCCAAGGGATTTCAGCTGCTCGGTGAGGGTGCCCTTCTTCCCGAGCCAGCGTACCCGCGCCTCATCGAGCGCCGCGAGGTCGGCGCACGCGGCCACCTCGCCCAGCGCCTCACTCACGAGAGAGGTCAGGTCCTGCATCCGCAAGGCCCGCCTCGAGTTACGCGATACCGAGCGCGGTCTTCGCCTGCTGCGCGATGGCGCCGAACGCCGCGGTATCGTGGACGGCAATATCCGCCAGCACCTTGCGGTCGATCTCCACGCCCGCCTTGCCCAGACCGTCGATGATGCGGCTGTAGGAAAGGCCGTAGAGGCGCGCCGCGGCGTTGATGCGCGCGATCCACAGCGCGCGGAACTCGCGCTTCTTCACCCGCCGGTCGCGGTAGGCATACTGCCCCGCCTTGATGACGGCCTGCTTCGCTGCGCGATAGACCTTGCGGCGGGCGTTGTAGTAGCCCTTTGCCTTGCCCAGAACCTTCTTGTGACGGCGCCCGGCCGTCACGCCACGCTTGACTCTTGCCATGTTGGATTACCTCGTGCGCGCGTTACTTGTGATACGGGAGCAGCTGCACCAGACGACCGGTGTCGGTCTCGTGCACGAGGCTCGTACCGCCCGAGCGGGCATGGCGCTTGACCTTGCGGTCCTTGTGGCCGAGGTTGTGGCGGCGATTGGCCGAGTACCGCTTGAAGCCCTTCGCCGTCTTGCGAAAGCGCTTGGCCGCGGCCCGGTTGGTTTTCAACTTGGGCATCGACTGGAACTCCTCACTTTGTTGCTGTAGCCCCGGTCGCCAGACGCCTGGACGTAAGTCCAGGACGCCCGCTACGGGCGAACGATCCCAGGTTATTCAATAACTTGGAAGCGTTACTTCTTCTTTGGTGAAATCACCATGACCATCTGCCTGCCCTCCATGAGCGGGTTCTGCTCGACCACGCCGTGCTCGGCGAGATCGGCGGTGACCCGATCGAGGAGCTTGCGCCCGATGTCCTGGTGCACCATCTCACGGCCGCGGAAACGCAAGGTGACCTTGGCCTTGTCGCCCTCGGTGAGGAAGCGAATGAGATTACGCAGCTTGATCTGGTAATCCGCCTCCCCCGTACCGGGACGAAACTTCACCTCCTTGACCTGAATCTGCTTCTGCTTGCGCTTCGCCGAGTGGGCCTTCTTGTTCTGCTCGAACAAGAACTTCCCGTAATCCATGATGCGCACCACCGGCGGCTCGGCCGTCGGCGATACCTCCACCAGATCGAGATCCGAAGCGGATGCCATCTGCAGCGCCTCGGAGCGGGACATCACCCCGGCCTGCGACCCGTCGGCCGCGATTACTCGCAGTTGCGGCGCGCTGATTTCCTCGTTGCGCCGGACCCGCTTTGTTGCACTGGCGATGCGTCAATCCTCCAATGTACGGCGCCCGCGGCTCTCAAGCTCGATGTGGAGGCGCTCGGTGAATGCCTCCAGGGTCATCGTGCCAAGGTCCTTGCCGCTTCGGGTGCGCACTGACAATAGATGTGCGGCAACCTCCTTATCGCCCGCAACCAAGAGATACGGAACACGCTGCAGCGTGTGCTCGCGAATCTTAAAGCCCACTTTCTCGTTCCGCAAGTCGGATGCGGCGCGAACACCCTGATTTTTCAAGGATTCCGTAACCGACTGGACATAGGCATCCTGCCGGTCGGTGATGCCGATGACGACCGCCTGCACGGGCGCGAGCCAGACCGGAAGGCGGCCGGCATGGTGCTCGAGCAGAATGGCGAAGAACCGCTCGAGCGAGCCGAACATGGCCCGGTGGAGCATGACCGGGGTGCGCTTCTGGCTGTGCTCGTCGATGTAATACGCCCCGAGCCGCCCCGGCATGTTGAAGTCCACCTGGAGCGTGCCGCATTGCCAATCGCGACCGATGGCATCCCTCAAGACGAACTCGAGCTTCGGCCCATAGAAGGCCCCTTCGCCCGGGTTCAGGGTGTAATCGATCCCGGCGGCGCGGCAGGCCACCTTCAGCGCCTCCTCGGCGCGGTCCCAGACCTCGTCGCTCCCGACGCGCTTCGCCGGCCGGTCGGCGAACTTGATGCGCACGTCATCGAAGCCAAAGTCGCGGTAAATCTCGAGAATGAGCCGGGTGATGGCCACCGACTCCTCGGTGATCTGCTCTTCCGTAACGAAGACGTGGCCGTCGTCCTGGGTAAAGGCGCGGACCCGCATGAGCCCATGCAGCGCTCCCGAGGGCTCGTAGCGATGCACCTTGCCGAATTCGGCAAAGCGAACCGGAAGCTCGCGGTAGCTGCGCAGGCCATGCTTGAAGATCTGGACGTGGCCGGGACAGTTCATCGGCTTGATCGCATAGACGCGATGGTCCGGCGTCTCGGTGAGAAACATGTTCTCGCCGAACTTCTCCCGATGCCCGGATTCCTGCCAGAGCGAGATATCCATGAGCTCCGGGGCGTTGACCTCCTGATAGCCGGCGGCCTCCTGTCGCTCGCGCATGTAGCCGATGAGACGCTGGAAAACGCCCCAGCCCTTCGGGTGCCAGAAGACCGCTCCCGGCGCCTCCTCCTGCAGATGGAAAAGGTCGAGCTCACGGCCGATGCGGCGGTGATCACGCTTCTCCGCCTCCTCGAGCCGGTGCAGATGCTCCTCGAGCTGCTTCTTCTCCGCCCAGGCGGTCCCATAGATGCGCTGGAGCATCTCGTTGCGCGAGTCACCGCGCCAGTAGGCGCCCGCGAGTTTGGTCAGCTTGAAGGCCTTGAGCTTCCCCGTGGAGGGCACGTGCGGGCCGCGGCAGAGGTCGACCCAGTCACCCTGGCCATAGAGGCTGATCTGCTCGCCCGCCGGAATGCTGGCGATGATTTCGGCCTTGTAGTGCTCCCCTAGACCCTTGAAGAACGCCACCGCCTCATCGCGTCCCATGACACGGCGGGTGACTTTCTCGTCGGCCTTGGCGAGTTCCGTCATCCGGGTCTCGATCGCGGCCAGGTCCTCGGGTGTGAAGGGGCGCCGATACGCGAAGTCGTAGTAGAACCCGTCCTCGATCACCGGGCCGATGGTGACCTGCGCCTCCGGGAAAAGCTGCTTCACGGCCTGCGCGAGCAGGTGCGCGGTCGAGTGGCGGATGATCTCGAGCCCTGCCGGATCCTTCTCGGTGACGATGGCGAGGTTGGCGTCGCCCTCGAGGACGAACGAGGTGTCGACGAGCTTGCCATCGACTCGCCCTGCGAGCGCGCCCTTGCGCAGCCCGGCGCCAATGTCGCCCGCGACCTCGTCGACCGTCACGGGTCGATCGAAGCGGCGTTGACTGCCATCAGGCAGAGTCACGACAGGCATTGCGCGGATTCTCTTGACTCATTCGCTCAAAAAAGCGCTCCCCGCCTGCGTTGACGAGGAAGCGCCACATCGAATTTCTGGTAGGCGCGAGTGGGATCGAACCACCGACCACCACCATGTCAAGGTGGTGCTCTACCACTGAGCTACGCGCCTATGCTTTAGCCGCTCAGTATACCAAGGGAACTGGAATGCGCGCCAAGAGATCAGGACCCGTGGACCACCTCGGGGGCGGGAACCGGCCGGGTGGGGCCGCGCGCCTGGCGCAACCGCTCGACCTCCTCCACGCAGCCCGCCACTCGGGTCTCGAGCCTGCTCACCCCCGCGCTCCCGAGTCTCTGCGCGGCGCGATCGAGGTCTTGCTCCTGTCCCCAGAGGCCCACGATGACGGGTAGCCCCTCTACACGGGCGCGGATGCGCTTGACCACGGCCCGTGCCGGCGGGATCGCCTCGGGCGGCAGCGCGGAAACGACCACCGCCTCGAGCCCGTCGCTCGCGCCCGCTGCGACCTCCTCCTCCACCCGATCGAGCACCGCCAGCCGTGCGCTGATGCCGCGATTGATGAGCACCGCGGCAAGGAGCTTGGCAACGATGGCATCCCCCTGATCCTCGGCGGGCACACAGAGCACCGCCGGCGATTGCCAGAAGAGGGGACCGCGGCCGCTCGAGCGCTGCAGCTCCTCGAGCAGCTCATCGACCCATTGTTGGATCTGATCGAGGACGGCGCGGCGCCGCGCGGGCTTGAGGGCACCGCGCGCGAAATCCGCCTCGAGCAGCCGCAGCGCCGGCACTATGGCGATGTCGCAGACCTCGCGCAGCGAGTGCTGGCGCATCGCCGCCTCGAGGAGCGTATCGGCCTCGTCGCGACTGCTCGTGAGCAAGCGCTGGTAGAGCTGCTGATAAGGCTCGAGCGCCGGCTCATCGCCGAGCAGCACCTCGAGAAACTCGAGCTGCGGGACGTACTTGCCCATGACGACCAGACACACCGTGATCGGCACCGACAGCAGGAGGCCCGCCAGCCCCCAGAGCCATGTCCAGAAGGCCGCCGCGAGCAGCAGCGCCACCGGCGAGACACCGGTCCTCGCCGCGTAGAGCCACGGCTCGAGTACCGCGTAGTTGAGAAGCTCCACGCTGCCATACACCGCCAGTACGACCAGCGGATGCATCCAGTCATCGAAGGCCGCGAAAGAGAGCGCGAAAGGCATGGCAGCGGCGGTCCACACGCCCACGTAGGGAATGAAGCGCAGCACCAGTGTGAGCGCGCCCCAGAGGCCAGGGTTCGGAACGCCGAGCAGCGCAAGCCCAACGCCCACCCAAAGACCGGTAAACGAATTGATGAGCAGCTGAGTCAGGAGATATCGGCTGACACGCCCTGCTGCATCATCGAGCGCAGCGGTCGTCGCCTGCAGATTGCGCGGACCCAGCAGCCGGATGATCCGCTCGCGCAGGTCGGGAAGCCTGAGCAGCATGAATGCGACCAACACCATCACCACGAGCGCCCAGCCGAGAGGCTTCACCAGTGGCCCGATGAAGTCCTTCATGATCTCGAACACGGTGGCCGGCGGCTGTACGATCTGCACCCGCTGCACCCCGGCCGGCACGCCCGCGAGCGGGCTCAGGCGCTCGATCTGCCCGGTCAGCCGCTCGATGGCATCCACGCTATCGGTGATGCCGCCCCTCAGGAATCCGCGCAGATGCGCGATGTGCTCGCGCAGGTGCCGCTCGTAGTGCGGCAGCTGGTGTGCGAGGTCGGAGAACTGCCCGAAGATGACATCGCCGACGCCGCCGATGAGGGCGAGGGCCATGGCGAGGGATGCGAGGACGGCGATGGGCCGGTTGATGCGCCAGTGCTGCAGCCAGGCCACGATCGGCCCGAGCAGGAAGGTGAGGAGGATGGCGAGCGCCAGCGGGACGAATAGATCCTGCGCGAGCCGCAGCGCGGCCACGACCACGACCAGCGTGAGGAGCACGGATCCCGTGGGTCTCGCCTGAGAGTTATTCATGTTGGCTCAAAGCCCCACCCCTGCTCTTTTGCGCGGCCCCGGATCCCGGGTACGTCCCCGCCCCGACACCCGTTGTCGCAGGGAGAGACGCGCCGGGAAGCGGGCGCCTACCGATTTACGTCCGCACGGAGAACGCTCTAGGCAATGCCGAGTTCCAGTTGCCTCAGGCGCTCGATCTCATCGCGCAGGCGCGCGGCTTCCTCGAACTCCAGGTTCCGGGCGCACTTGAGCATCTCCG
Source organism: Pseudomonadota bacterium (assembly GCA_021807675.1). Classification (GTDB taxonomy): domain Bacteria; phylum Pseudomonadota; class Gammaproteobacteria; order Steroidobacterales; family Steroidobacteraceae; genus 13-2-20CM-66-19. Next base: position 12,447 of record JAKBCR010000054.1, on the reverse strand, counting down.
CCTCGAGCTTCTTCATCTGCCTGGCGAGCGCCTCGGGCTTGAGGTCCGCCGCCGCTGCAGCCTCGCCACGCTTGCCGTCGCGGCGCCTGCCGCCGCGCGCCGACTGCGAGGATTGTGCCGCGCCGGCACGGGCGCCTTCCAGGATGTCGGCGACAGCCTTGCGAATGCCGCGGGGCGTGATCGAGTGCTCGATATTGTATTGGAGCTGCTTCGCGCGGCGCCGCTGTGTCTCGTCCATGGCGCGCTGCATGGAGCCCGTCACCCTGTCGGCGTAGAGGATGGCGCGACCGTGCAGATTGCGCGCGGCACGGCCGATCGTCTGGATGAGCGAGTTGTCGGAGCGCAGGAAGCCCTCCTTGTCCGCATCCAGGATGGCGACGAGCGACACTTCGGGCAGATCGAGCCCTTCGCGAAGGAGATTGATGCCGACCAGGACGTCGAATTTGCCCAGGCGCAGGTCGCGGATGATCTCGGTCCGTTCGACCGTCTCGATGTCGGCATGCAGATAGCGGACGCGCGCACCGTGCTCGTGCAAGTAGTCGGTCAGGTCCTCGGCCATGCGCTTGGTAAGCGTAGTGATGAGGACCCGCTCATCCCGCTCCACGCACTTGAGGATCTCGGAGAGCACATCGTCCACCTGAGTGGCCACCGGTCGCACCTCGACCTGCGGGTCGATAAGACCCGTCGGGCGCACGACGAGCTCCACCGTCTGGCTCGAGTGTTGGCCTTCGTAGCTGCCCGGGGTTGCCGAGGCGAAGATCATCTGCGGGGCGAGCCGCTCCCATTCCTCGAACTTGAGCGGCCGGTTGTCGAGCGCCGAGGGCAGGCGAAACCCATATTCCACCAGCACCTCCTTGCGCGAGCGGTCGCCCCGGTACATGGCGCCAAGCTGCGGGATGGTCTGGTGACTCTCGTCGATGACGAGGATCGCGTTGCGCGGCAGATAATCGAACAGGCACGGCGGTGGCTCCCCCGCGGCGCGGCCGGAGAGATAGCGGGAGTAGTTCTCGATGCCCGCGCAGTAACCCACCTCCTTCATCATCTCCATGTCGAACATCGTGCGCTGCTCGAGCCGCTGCGCTTCGAGGAGCTTGCCGGCCTCGCGCAGCTCCTTCAGGCGCTCGCGCAGCTCCTCGCGGATCTGATCGACGGCGCCGATCAGGCGCTCGCGCGGCGTGACGTAGTGCGTACCCGGATAGACCGTGAACCTCGGCAGCTTGCGCGATACCGCCCCGGTAAGCGGATCGAACAGCGAAATCGAGTCTATGGTGTCATCGAAGAGCTCGACCCTGACCGCCTCGCGCTCGGACTCCGCCGGGAAGATGTCGATCACGTCACCACGAACCCGGTACGTACCCTGTGTCAGGTCCATGTCGTTGCGGGTGTATTGCATGTCGGCCAAACGGCGCAGCAGCTGGCGCTGATCGATGCGATCGCCCCGATCGAGGTGCAGGATCATCGCGAGGTATGCCTTGGGATCGCCGAGCCCGTAGATCGAGGACACGGTAGCGACGATGATCGAGTCCGGACGCTCGAGCAGCGCCTTGGTGGCGGAGAGCCGCATCTGCTCGATGTGCTCGTTGATCGAGGCGTCCTTCTCGATATAGGTGTCGGAGGACGGCACGTAGGCTTCCGGCTGGTAGTAGTCGTAGTAGGAGACGAAGTACTCCACCGCATTCTGCGGAAAGAAACTGCGGAATTCCCCGTAGAGCTGCGCCGCGAGCGTCTTGTTGTGCGCAAGCACCAAGGCGGGACGCTGCACGCGCTGGATGACCTGGCTCACGACGTAGGTCTTCCCGCTGCCGGTAACGCCGAGCAGGGTCTGCGCACTCAAACCGTCGCTCAGGCCCTCGACGAGCTTCTCGATCGCCTCGGGCTGATCACCCGAGGGCTCGAATGCCGCCTCAAGTTTGAAGGGTATCTGTTCCATGCCGTTCCTGCCGTTGCGCCTCGGTCACGCGGTGGTGGGGACCGCCGCGATCCCTTAATATAGTGGCGCCCACCCCTTTTCGGTGAACCACAGGAATTCCCGTGACCCTATCCGTCTCACGACGCGTCCAGCGCGTCAAGCCTTCGCCGACGCTCGCCGTTACCGCCCGCGCCGCTCGCCTCAAAGCGGAGGGCAAGGACGTCATCGGCCTCGGCGCAGGTGAGCCCGACTTCGACACCCCCGTGCCCATCGCGCAGGCAGGTATCGATGCCGTTCGCGGCGGATTCACACGCTATACGAACGTGGAAGGCACCAATGAGCTCAAGGACGCCATCATCGGGAAGTTCGCCCGGGACAATGGCATTCAGTACGAGCGCTCTCAGATCCTGGTGTCCTGCGGCGCCAAGCAGACGATCTTCAATCTCTGCATGGCAGTCCTCGACAAAGACGACGAGGCGATAATACCGGCGCCGTACTGGGTCTCCTATCCCGACATGGTGCTGCTCGCCGATGGGCAGCCGGTGATGCCGTTCGCGGGTCCCGCACAGGGCTATAAAATCACCGCACGCCAGCTCGCCGCTTCCATCACGCCGAAGACGCGCCTGGTGCTCCTCAACAGCCCCTGTAACCCGACCGGTGCGGCCTACACCCGCGCGGAGCTGCGCGCCTTGGGTGAGGTGCTGCTCGAGCACCCGCGAATCATCATCGGCACGGATGACATGTACGAGAAGATCTACTGGGGCTCCGAGCCCTTCTGCAGCCTCCTCACCGCGGTGCCGGAGCTATATGCCCGCACTGTGACGATCAACGGCGTCTCGAAGGCCTACGCGATGACGGGCTGGCGCATCGGCTACTGCGGGGGACCGAAGGAGCTGATCGCCGCGATGGCCACCATTCAGGGGCAGTCGACATCGAATGCGTCCAGCATCTCGCAGAAGGCGGCGGCAGCCGCCCTGGCAGGCGACCAGGATTGCGTCGCCAAAATGAACGAGGCTTTCAAGCAGCGGCACGATTACGTCGTGGGCGCGCTCAACGGCCTGCCCGGCGTGAGCTGCCTGCCGGGCGCTGGCACGTTCTACGCCTTCGCGGATGTTTCCAAGGCGATGCCCGCGCTCGGTTGCACCACCGACGGCGAGTTCGCGGACCTGCTGCTCAATGAGGGCGGTGTGGCCGTAGTGCCGGGCTCAGGCTTCGGTGCGCCCGGCCACATGCGAATCTCCTTCGCCTGCAGCCTGCAGACACTCGAGAAAGCCATCGAGCGCATCGCACGCGTCCTGGCCACGGGTGGCGCGGTGGCGAAGAGCGCCTAGGGCAATGGGCTGGCGGATCCTCGCGGACCTGCTGGTCGTCCTGCACCTGGCCTTCGCTGCATTCGTCGTCTTCGGTGGCTTCCTCGCCTGGAAGTGGCGGTGGGCCGCGTTTGCCCATCTGCCGGCCCTCGCGTGGGGATTCTGGGTGGAGACTTCGGGACAGATCTGCCCGCTCACCCCGCTCGAGATTCATCTGCGGCACCTCGCCGGCGAGGCGGGATACCGGGGCGGCTTTCTCAATCACTACGTGCTCTCGATCCTTTATCCGCCCTGGCTTACGCCGCCGGATCAGTGGGTGCTCGCGGCGGTTCTGCTCGCGATCAATGTCGTCGCGTACGGCGCCCTGCTTCGCCCTCACCGGCGCCTGCGCCACAAGGTTCCTTGACTATTTCCGGGCTCACGCCTCAGAATTCGCGCCCTTTCGCGATTCCATCGCACCGTTCCCCGGTAGCTCAGTCGGTAGAGCGTCGGACTGTTAATCCGTTGGTCGTTGGTTCGAGTCCAACCCGGGGAGCCATCCAGCCGTATCAGCCCGTCTCAGGGCATCTCACCCGGAACGCGACTCGGAAATAACCACAATAAAATCAGTGAATTAGCTGCTCACGGCGTATCAGGCCGTAACTTGACAGCACAGGGCTCCCCGGGGGTAGGAATGGGGGTACGGGGTACACTCAAGAGCGTCGTACCCCCACGAGTTGGTCAGTTCGAAGAGGTCGTACCCCCATGCACCTCAGCGATGTCGCGATCCGAAATGCGAAACCGAAAGAGAAGCCGATTAAGCTTTTCGACGGCGATGGTCTTTATCTCCTCGTCAGTCCGGGCGGCTCTCGTCTCTGGCGGCTCAAGTACCGGATTGCCGGTCGCGAGAAGTTGATTTCCCTGGGCTCCTACCCAGAGGTGTCTCTCAAAGCCGCTCGGGCCCGCCGCGATGAGTGCGCGCCATGGCGAGCTGCCGCTCAACACCTTCGGCTGACAGATTGGCGCCGGGCGACTGCATGGCTTCGGCTTCGCACACGAAGCCATCCTGCAGGCGTGAAAGCCGATTCCTGGAACCGAACTCCGGGGAATGGTCCTCGCCGCCGGCACCGAGCACCGCCCGGGCAATTGACCCATTGGTCGTATATGATGGTAATATACGCCTATGATCGATTGGACTCGCGTTACTGGATTCGACTGGGACGCGGGCAATGCGCGCAAGAGCAGCGACAAGCACGAGGTGAGCCAGGCGGAGGCGGAGCAAGTCTTCTTTAGCGCTCCCCTCAGGATCGTGCCGGATGCGAGGCACAGCTCCGACGAACCCCGATTCCATGCGCTGGGCAAGACCGATGATGGCAGAAGGCTACACATCGCTTTTACATTGCGATCCGATGGGACATTGATCCGGGTGATTTCTGCAAGAGGCATGCACCGGAAGGAACGAAGAATCTATGGCGACACAGAAACCCAAGGCCCGCAAGGCACGGCTGACAGGCCGCACAAAGGCGCACCCGACGAAAATGGCTCCAACGTTCAGAAATGAAGCGGAGGAGCGCGCGTTCTGGGAGGCGCACGACTCCACCGATTACGTCGATTGGACTCAGTCGACTTCGGTTCGACTCCCGAGTCTCAAGCCCTCGACGCAGACGATATCGCTGCGTCTGCCCGTCGGTCTGCTCGAGCGAATCAAAGTAGAGGCAAACCGACGAGATATGCCTTACCAGTCGCTGATCAAGGCGTGGCTCGCCGACCAAGTAGGCCGGCCTCGAGCGTAGAGCGGTCTTCGGTCACGCATTTCAGGGCGCCCGCTCCAAGGGCCGCTCGGAGCATCGATTCCCATCATCGATTGCCAGACATGAAACCTGGTCGCAATGACCACTGCCCTTGCGGCAGCGGCAAGAAATTCACAACTTGACCGCACCACGAGCCGTAGGCGCGCGATGACGGCTCTGCCAGGATTTACCAATCGCTGTTCGGATCACCGGCGCTCTCGGTCCTTGCCACCCGTATCCCTATTACCAGTGAGCCCTGGCGCTGATCTCGGAGGCAGTGGACGCATCCGGACTCGACCGGACTCGACCACAGAAAAATAGCCGGGCCAATCCGATCGCTGGGTCAGTACATCCGTGATGGCCACCCCCGCTCCGGTTGGAGGTGGCATAGCCACGCGGAACAACACGACACCGCAGTGAGCGGGCAGTCCGAAGCGCCATGCAAGCTCGCCGAAGTCCTTGTCGAACGTAATCAATATCCGCGTTTCAGCTACCGCGCGTTCCAGGACAACCCGATCGGTGCTGCCTGGCGCGTCGGTTCTGACCCATGCGACATCGTGTCCGGCGGCGCGCAGCGCCGTAATGGCTTCGCCAGGGAAATTCTCGTCCGTGAGAAACCTCATCTTCAGGCAATCGCGACGGGATACACCTTTTCTGACTGAAGAATCTCGGTGGCGTACTGGAGACAGGCCGCGATGTCCTCGTGGGTGACACCGGGGTAGTTCCGTTGGATGTCCTGCTCCGACCAGCCCCCACCCAGCAATCCCACCACAAAATCGACACCCAGCCGGGTGCCACGAATCACCGGCTTTCCGGTTAATACGGCGGGATCGAAGGCGATGCGCTCTCTCCAATTCATGGGCTCACCGAATCAGCGTCGAGTGGTACGGGCGGATAGTCCAAACGCGGAGCCATTATACTCCCGCCATGCACCGCCACCCCGCAGCTGCCGTCGTGGGAGAGTGAAGACATCAATCAGGCAGCAGCTCGGCACGTCCAGGCCCAGGGGCCAATAGGCGATGTAGCCTTGGCGGTTCCGGGGACCTGTGAAAAGCGAGCCAGAGCGTATCAGGGCGTCTCACCGCAGCCCGCAATTTCATCGATATCATTTGCGGGTAACCTGCCTGGGGCGCCAATCTCCTCCTTCAGAATCATACACTTACGATTCAGTTCGCGTCCAACCCGGGGAGCCATAACCTATTGATAAATAGAGACTTTATGGCCAACCACTGGCAATCCAGAATCGAATTGGCGCTCAGACCGTGATCAGTGGGGTTCACGCAGTCTCACGGCGGCCCATCCCAGCACAAGGCTGAGCGCTCTCTGCTCAGCTTCCTCAACTATCCGACATGCGCCCAGACCTCGGTAGGCGCCCCCCGCTGCCCGTGCTCTTGTCGGCACGCCGTATTCCGTTCGCCCCCACTCTGCAGATACAACATCGGCCAATTCTGCACCCCCGAAGAATTCCTATTCCTCCATCTCGTCGTCGATCTGCCAACGCGTGCTATCGACCCGTTTCAGACTCTCGACGCCGTCCGCTCTCTGAGCGGATCCTATGTCGCTCTCATATCCGCGCGCACCTAGCCTCAAAATATGCTTATTGCTACGGACCGACCAGTAACGCTCTCCACAAACGCGAGGGCCTTTAGGATCTTCTCTCGCTGTGGATCCAGGTCCACGTTACTCAGGATCACGCGACGAGCTTGCCCTTTGAATTCCAGATCCATCTGCCCAAGCGCCTTTCGATATCTCGCCCGGACCAGAGATCCCCAGGCTACGAACTGCGATGATGCCCTGAATCCAATCGTTACGCCTGAGCCATTCAACGTTACCTCCGAGAGCAGTGCATACCACCTGCGCGCCGAGACCACGGCGATCCAACCGAACGCGACGCCCAGTCGCTTATGGCCGAAGTTGCTCCTTCGTCTCTATCCGAGAGCACGACTAAACAGCTCATCCAAGGCTGATATGATCGCATCGGCTTCATCGGCAAGCGATCCGACACGCTCTCCCAAGTTCTCGCTGGCGACCGACACAACCTCTAACGGATGCAGCACGACTACGATTCCCTTGATCTTAAAGGTCGGATTGAGGCGCGAATCGGGAATCCGACTGAGCTCGGTCTTCCGCACGAGCGGGATCACAACGCGGCGACGATAGCTGTCAAATAGGCGAGATTGAGCGACGACCACGAACGGAATGCCGTCTCTGTGCCTGCCGGCATTCCGATGAACATCGAATTGTGCCATCAGAGCGTCGAATGGTCGTCGGCGAACGAGCCGTTGCGTTCTGCGAAGTCGTTCCACAGGGCGGCTGTCGCGCGCGCGTCCGCGACAATGCCAGACCGGCGTTCCCGCTCCTTGGAGACGAAATCGGCGAGAAGCGATTCCACGACTCCGGAAAGGTTGTCCGTAACGCCCCTAACCTCCTCTACGAGGTCCTCGCGCAATGAGAGGTTGACCGGGCGTTTGCGTATTGCGGGGCGGCGCTTCACTTTGATGCCTTTGGCGCTAGCGGAATGCGCATTTTATGCGCATGCCAAACGTGATGCAACGCCGAACGATGGCTTCGCCGTATCAGCTGCAGGGCTGCTCGGGATCGCCATGGACATGTCCATCCAGTTGCAGGCCGCCGCTACAGGCGCGATTTGCACTCTCTCCTTGTCCTTCAACAATGACGATGCAAATGCCGAGATCTTGAATAGATGACAGGCTCGCCCTTCGTCCTGAACTGGAGAACGGATCATGCGCAGCTTCAGGTCTCCCTAGCGCTGGTGAACCGTTTGCCGGAACGCTGCCCGAGGTCCTGCGGATCAGGCCTGACTATCCACAAGGACTTTGATTACTGCCGAGGACGCCCAGGAGGAATACGCAATCGCGACGGTCAATCCAGAGCCCTGGCCATTTTCTGGGCCAGCCACAATCAGTGTGGACCGGTTCTGGCCTGATCGCCGGTTGGAATGGCAGAAGCCGAAGCGAATTTGGCGCCGCTGATTTTTCACACCCCTGCTCGCGTAGAGCGCTCGCGGCCTCGCACTGTTGCGGCTCCCGCGCCGTCGCCGAACCGCTCGACCAGGTAGTCGATGAATACCCGGACACGCGTGGGCAGATGCTGATGGCTGAGATACACGGCATACAGATTGAATTCCGTGGCCCGATAATCCTCGAGCACCCGCACGAGCCGCCCGCGGCGCAACTCCTCCTCCACCAGGAAGTCCGGCTGCAGGATGATCCCCCCGTCGGCGACGGCGAGACGGCGCAGCAGATCGCCGTTGGTGGCGTGGACGGTCGGCCGCACCCGCACCTGCGAGACGGCGCCGCTCGCGTCGGTGAATGCCCAGTCATCCCCACACCACAGGTATTTGTAGCTCAGCACCTCATGTCGCTGGAGATCGCCCGGAACGCGCGGTGTCCCCCGGCGCTTCAGGTATTTAGGCGCCGCGCACACCACCATACCGATCGGCGCGATACGCCGGGCGATCAGGCTCGCATCGAGAGCGGCCGAGATGCGCAAGGCCACATCGATCCCCTCGTTCGCCAGATCCACCACACGATCCGACAGATCGACGTCCAGTCTCAACTGCGGATACCGGGTACGAAATCCGGGCAGCTCATCGGCGAGGCGCAGCACCCCGAAGGACAGCGCAGCCGAGATCCGCAGCACGCCGGCCGGGCGCGGCGCCACACCTTGCGCTGCAGCGGATTGCGCCTCAGCGATCTGCTCGAGGATGGCGCGGGCACGCGCGCAGAACTCGATGCCGGCCGCGGTCAACGACAGCCTGCGTGTCGTGCGGTTCAACAGCCGCGCACCGAGATGGTGCTCGAGCGCAGCGATCTGCCTGGTGACGGCGGCGTTGGACAGTCCCAGCGCCTCGGCGGCGCGCGCGAAGCCGCCCGAGTCGACGACCTGCAGCAGGATCTTCATGCCATAGGCGATATCCACGGCGGCAGCTCCTATTATTGCGATTTCCGCAATTGTTTTTTGAACTTTAGGCCATTTTTTTGTCTTTCGCTCAACTTCAGGATCAAGCCGCTCGTTCAATCGAACGTGTCGGCAAGACCCTGACCGGTGCCTGCCGTGCACCACCGCGGAGGAGATCCGTCATGAACATCACCGTCATCGGCTCAGGTAACATGGGCAGCGCGTTCGTAAAGCAACTGACCCGCGCCGCACATCATGTCTATGTCACCGGCCGCAACGCCGCGAAGGCTCGAGCGCTCGCCGTGCAGCACGGCGCGTCTGTCGAACCACCCGCCGCCGGCAGCGACGTCGTCATCCTCGCGACTCCGTACGGGGAGGCGGTTGCAGCGCTGCGGCAGGCCAGGTTGCGTCCCGGGCAGGTCGTGATCGATGTCACCAATCCCCTCACCCCGGACTACATGGGACTCACGATCGGACACACGAGCTCGGCGGCGGAGACGATTGCCGCGGCGCTCCCCGCGGTTCGACTCGTCAAAGCCTTCAACACGATATTTGCGCAGGTGCTCAACGACGGGGCGGATTTCGCGCAGGGCCGCTTCGTTCAAATTTTCGTGGCCGCCGACGACACGACCGCGAAAGACGTCGTGAGCACCTTGGCACGTTCCATGGGATTTGAGGTCATGGACGCCGGCGTGCTGCGCAATGCGCGCTATCTGGAGCCCCTCGGCGCACTGAACGTCTATCTCGGCTACGGTGCCGGCCTCGGCACCGCAATCACGCCCTGCTGGCTGCGCAAGGGCTGAAACGATGCACTTTCCCCGTTCGCACTTTCGATGTGACCCGTTCAATCTTTACCCGCACCGGAGATCGACATGACAAACATAAAAACCGCTCCCTACGGCACGACCCTGCTGCGCGTGAGCCTCGGAGTGCTGTTCCTCGCGCACGTGGGCCTCAAGATCTTCGTATTCACCATACCGGGATTTGTCGGCTACTTCGCCTCGCTCGGCCTGCCGGCCGTCGCCGCCTACGGGGTGCTGGTGCTCGAGCTTCTGGGGGGCCTCGCGCTGATCCTCGGCATCTATGCACCATGGGTGGCGGTACCTCTCGCTCTGGAGATGCTCGGCACCATCATCATGGTCCACGGCCACAATGGCTGGCTCTTCACCAATAAGGGAGGTGGCTGGGAATATCCGGCGTTCTGGGCGATCAGCCTGGTCGCGCTTACGCTGCTCGGCGACGGGGCGTTCGCCCTGCGCCCCACGCAGCACTGAGCCTGCAACGTTCCGCCCTGCCGCAGGCCCCGCTGTAACTCGGCGGAGGCCTGCGGCTCGGCGCAACAACGCGCGATAATCGGTCAACACGAATCATGAGAAGTCCCGGTGAAGACCTGTGAGATCATGCAGCGACAGTTGATCACGACCACGCCAGCGATGGCCATCGGCGATGCCGTACACCTCATGATCGCAAATCGAATCGGTGGGTTGCCGGTCATCGATGAGAGCGGTGCCGTGGTGGGCATCCTCAGCGAAACCGATCTCCTCCGGCGTGTCGAGCTCGGGACTGAAACCCGGATTCCCACGTGGCGGGCATGGCTCGCCGGCCCCGGCCGAGACGCGGCGGATTACGTGCGCACCGCACGCCTGTAAAGTGGGCGAGGTAATGAGCGCGCCAGTCATTTCCGTGAGCCCGGACACAGAGCTCTCGGAGCTCGTCGCCCTCATGGAATCGCGGCGCGTCCGGCGCGTGCCGGTGCTTCAGGACGGCCACCTCGTGGGCATCGTCACGCGCGCGGACTTGGTCATGACGCTCGAGCGGCTGCTGCCCAAAGTGAACACCCAGCCGGTCGCCGATGCGCAGCTGCGGCGCCAAGTTCTCGAAGCCCTCAACGCTCAGCGCCGGGTCCCGCTTACTTCCTTCGACGTTCGAGTCGAGAATGGCGTCGTTGAGCCGATCGGGCTGATCACAGACCCGCGAGAGCGCGATGCCGCTCGCGTGCTCTTGGAGAACATTCCCGGCGTGCGGGCAGTCGTCGACCGGCTGCTATGGATCGAAGCGTCCTCCGGAATCCCCCTCCAGACGCCCAAAGACTCTCCGGGGTGAGACCTATGCTGCCCACACTCTTTTTTGGCCACGGCAATCCGATGAACGCCATCACCGAGAACGGCTACACGGCGGCGTGGCGCCGCATCGGTGAGAGCACGCCCAAGCCCAAGGCGATCCTCGCGATTTCCGCTCACTGGTTCGTGCCCGGCACCGGTGTCACGGTCTCCACGACGCCCAGGACGATTCATGACTTCGGCGGATTTCCAGCCGAGCTGTATCAGGTGCAGTATCCGGCGCCCGGCGATCCCGCGCTGGCGCACAGGATCCAGAGGCTACTCTCGCCTTTAAATGTCAGGTCGGATCATTCCTGGGGCCTGGATCACGGAACATGGTCGGTGCTTCGTCACGTCTACCCTGCGGCCGACATCCCCGTGGTCCAGCTCAGCATCGATGAGACCCAGCCCCCTCCATTTCACTTCGCGATGGGCGAGAAGCTCGCGCCGCTGAGGGAGGAAGGCGTCTTGATCATCGGCAGCGGCAATCTCGTGCACAATCTCCACGCCTATGCCTGGGGCGAGCACGCGCGCGACCCGTACGACTGGGCCGTTCGCTTCGAGACCGCGGCCCGGCAGCTGATGCTGGCCGGCGATCTCGAGCCGCTCGTCAATTACGAGAGGCTCGGGCCGGACGCGGTGCTCTCCGTCCCGACTCCCGATCATTATCTGCCGCTGCTTTATGTGCTCGGCGCCAGGCAGCAGGAAGATCTCATCCGCTTCCCGGTGGAGGGGGTCGAGGGCGGCTCGATCTCCATGCTGTCGGTACAGGTCGGAGATTGAGCGATGAGCCTGCCTCGGATGAGCGGTGGTCTCGCAGTCCATGAGCGCTCGGCAAGGGCGTTGCACCAGGCCGCTGGTTCCGCCCGCACACAGCACGCACACGACGGCCGCCCCTTCGGGCGCCAAAACTCCTGATAGATCAGAGCAGCATTTCGGCTCAGCCCGGGGCTTCACGATCCCCCATCAACGAACCAACGAACTGGCACACCCGCACATCCGTCAGTGCTTGTCGTTATGCATTAACTCGGTGACGGAACGATCGAGCCGCACTCAATCGTGGCGATGCCATAGTGGTCATCAACGCTGCCCGCCAGCAGACCCTCGAATCCTTCGCCTAACCGCCTCAGAGCACGCCGATCTGACGCAGGAATCCTACTTGATCGTAGAAGAGCCTCTCTTCGACGATCTCACCGTCCTTCCGACGAGCGACCGTGCAAAACTCGAGCTCGAACGGCTTGTTCGTAGGACGATGGACCTTTCAGTCAAGTCCCTTGACGGGACCTGTCATGCGGCCTGTCCATCATGCAATCGTGCATGTCCAATCGCCGGAGGCGAACATTACTTGGTATGGATTGTTGCCTAGATGGTTCTCGATCGACTTGAAGAATTCCTCGGACTCGGCCTGATGCGCAGGTCGACCGCGTGTCGGCTCGGGT
>JAKBCR010000272.1 GCA_021807675.1 Pseudomonadota bacterium | reverse complement strand
GTGCCGCGTTGCCATTGCAATCGTTGAATAGTTTTTCATTAATTGAATAATTCTGGCAAGCACGGCCCGCAAGAGAAGCCTCGCCGCGAGCGCCTTGACCCGCCAGGAGCGGCCCGGCGGTCAGGTAGGCGCGGCGCCTCGCCCGCGAGGCGCCGGTGCGTCGCTCTCCTCGTGCAGCACGGCGTCGAGGTCAGCAGCCGCCTTCTCGGGGCTGTCCTCGACCCGTCACGCGACATGAATCGATTGTTGGGGATCCACATGACGCCGCCGCTGCCCACAAACAGGAAATCGACGATCGCATCGAAATCAGCCATGCGCCCCTCCCGTGAACGACATCGTGCCCGCCGCCGACCGCCCTCCCATAGGCCTGCCGCCGGGCCGCTCGACGCCGCCCGGCGGTGGACAAGCGCGCCGCGCCGGCACATACTGTGAGTGCTTAACAGACGTTCAGTATCTACCCGCCGGGAGAGGTTGTAAAGGCACCGGGCCGACGCGCCGCGCGAAGCCGCTCGCGGCCGGCGAAGCGCCGCAGCCGATCGCCCGGGGCGGTGTGATAACGTGTTCGCTCAGCATGCCGAGACCGGCTCCAAGCCCGCCTGAGGCGCAGCCGCCTGACGGTCACGCGCGCGCATCGTGCCGATGGTCAACATCGCTCGAGATCTTCGAGCGGCCGTGAGGCCCTCCGGCGTGCCTGCGACGCAGCGACGGCTGGCGCCTGGGGGGTGCCTCGCGACGCTGCGCGCCCCGTGACGGAGAGCCCGTGAGAGCATTGACTATTCTCGTCAGCCTGTTCCTCGCAACGCTTACGACCGCTGAGGCATCGGCGGCAGCCCTGCCGCACCTGCAGCGGAACGGTCAGGCCACTCAGCTGATGGTCGACGGAGCGCCCTACATCGTGCTGGGGGGCGAGCTGCACAATTCGAGCCCGTCGAGCCCCGCCTACATGGCTCCGATCTGGGACAGGCTGGCCCGGAACGATCTGCGCACCGTCATCGGAGTCGCCAGTTGGGAACTGGTCGAGCCGCAAGAGGGCACATTCGACTTCACGGCGGTGGACGACGAGATCCGCCAGGCACACGCGCATGGCATGCACCTCGTGCTCATCTGGTTCGGAGCCTACAAGAACGGCGAGTCCACCTACGCACCCACCTGGGTGAGGCGCGATGTGAAGCGCTTCCCACGTGCGATTCGCGCGCCCAACCCGAGGATACCCGCGCAATTCCGGCAGCTTTTCGACGGGCCGGCGATCAGTGTGTTCGGCCATGCGATCGCCGCTGCAGACGCCCGCGCGTTTGCGGCCCTGATGCACAATATCCGTGAAGTCGACCCTCATCAGACGGTCATCCTGATTCAGGTCGAAAACGAGACTGGCCTGCTCGGTGACTCGATGGACCGCTCGCCATTGGCACAGGCCGCGTGGAAGCAGCAAGTCCCGGCCCGGCTCATCGACTACCTGCAGGCGCACCGCGCCGCCCTCGAACCGCCGGTGGCACAGGCGTGGACACAGCACCATTTCCGCAAGAGCGGCACATGGGCCGAGGTGTTCGGCCGCGATACCACAGCTCACGAGATTTTCATGGCATGGCACTTTGCCCGCTATGTCGACCGGATCGCACGGGCGGGAGCGGCGCAGTATCCGCTGCCGATGTACACCAACGCCTGGCTGGGTCCGCAACGGACCGCCCCGGCCGCCGGCATGTATCCAAGCGGCGGACCTGTTGCGGGAATGATCGATGTCTGGAAGGCGGGGGCACCCGCCGTCGCACTGTTGGCGCCGGATACGTACGTCAAGGACTTCGTAGGCGTGATGAACGCCTACCACCGGGCCGACAATCCGATATTCATCGCCGAGACTTACCCGGACGTCGGGAATCTGTTCCTGGCCCTGGGCGACTACGACGCGATCGGCTATTCGCCCTTTGGGATCGACGGAATCCCGAACGACAATGAGATCTTCAAGGCCTACGGTACACTCAATGGGATGAGGTCCCTGATCGCCCGTGCACAGAGCGAGGGCCGCATCCGCGGCGTCAAGCTCGACGGCAAGGACGCCGAGCAGAAGGTTCAACTCGGCGGCTATGACATCTTGATTACCGGGCCAATGGACACACGCGCGGCTCTCGATCCCGGAGCCGGCACGGCTCCCGCGCCGGTCAGCGGGTGTGCCCTGATCCTCAAGACCGCGCCAAACGAATTCCTCATTGTTGGCCAGGGAGTCAGTGTCACTTTCTCCAGGCCAGGCGCCCGGGTTGAAATCGATTCCACGCAGGAAGGCATCTTCAGGGACGGCGTCTGGACGCCCGGCCGCACGCTGAACGGCGATGAGCGCAACTCCCTTTTCCCTCGCGATTCCCTACGGATCGTCCGCATCCACTTGCTGAAATTCGAGCGTCAGTGACCCTGGTGGAGTGTCCAATCATGGCAGGCATGGCTCGCGGTGAATCGACGCTCACCCGTGACGCTTGCCTCTGCGACCCGTCGCGCTCCTGGCGCCCCCAGTCGCGTCGAGTCGACGTTGCCATGCGGCAACACCCTTCATCCATCAAGGTTCGCTCTGTCCGCGATACCGAGCATTCAGGCAAATATGGCTACGGAGCGCTCGCATGACTTGGACGGCTTCAGATATCCCCGCGCAGACGGGCCGCACGGCCATCATCACCGGCGTCGGCGGGATCGGCTTCGAAACGGGCCTGGCGCTGGCGCGGGCCGGTGGCGACATCATACTCGCCGGGCGGAATGTCGCGAAAGGCCGCGCATCGGCGGACCGGATTCGCGCGGCTGTCCCGCACGCTGCCATCCGCTTCGAGCTGCTCGATCTCGCGAGTCTGGCATCCGTCGAAGACTTTGCGGCACGGATGCTGTCCGCTCGCCAGCCTTTGCACCTGCTCGTGAACAATGCCGGCGTGATGGCGCCGCCCATCCGCCGCGAAACCACTGACGGTCACGAGCTTCAGTTCGGAACCAATCATCTCGGGCATTTTGCGCTGACCGTGCGTCTGCTGCCGCTGCTCCTCATCGCGCAGTCCGCTCGTGTGGTAAGCGTCAGCAGCGTCGCCCATCGCCGGGGATCGATCGATTTCGAGGACCTCCAGGCGCTGCGCAAATACAACCCGAGCCTCGCCTACGCGCAATCCAAGCTCGCCAATTTGATGTTCGCGTTGGAGCTGAACAGGCGGGCAACGGCGGCGGGCAGCACGCTGATGAGCAATGGAGCCCATCCGGGCGTCGCCCGAACAGAGCTCTTTACGAATGGCCCCGGCAGGAAGGGCATGGCATCGCTCGTCGGGCGGATGCTCCTTCCGCTGATCGGCCAATCGCCCGCCCACGGCGCACTGCCGATTCTCTTCGCTGCCACCTCGCCCGATGCGCGTGGCGGGACGTATCACGGACCGAGCGGCTTCGCCGAGCTCAAGGGACCGCCGACAGAGGCGCGCGTGGCGCCGCAGGCCAATGATGAGGCCGCCGCGCGTCGCCTCTGGAAGGTTTCCGAAGACCTAACACACCTCAAGTGGCCGTTAGCGCCGTCCGGTTGATCGTGGGCCCCGATCCCGGCGTGTATCAGGATCAACCGAATAGAGGTACTTCCGGCAAGAGCTCTCGACCCGTGCCGGCGGCACGGGCCCGAGAATGGACGAAGTCGGTCCTTATCCCTGGCCCATGCGGTGCGCCATGAACGTGCACGACCGGCGCACCGATTCCCATGACCGAGACCGGTACTTGCGCCGCTGACGGCATGCCGCGCTTGAAGCTCAATCCCTGACAGCCGCCTATCAGGACCTCAGATACCTGTCGAGCTCGCGGTGCATGTTGAGAATGATCTTCTCGTGCTCGGCGGCGAGCCACGTGTGTCGCATGCCGCGCGCGTGCAGGCCTTTCTGGATGCGCGGGATATTGCCGAGATCCTGCCGTGGAATGAGCAGCACCTGCCGAGGGTCCCGGCCATCCGTCACGCGCTCCACCGTCGCGCGCGGCGGCTTGACCGAGGCCGGATACGACCTGGTGGACCAGATCTCAAACGTGCAGCGATCAGGATCGAAGCGATCGGGCCGCGAGCGGTACATCATCGCATTGCCGGCTTGCGGCAGAATCATGAAGTTCGGAAAGATGAAGACTTCACCGCCCCACGCCTGCAGGATCTGCGGCTTTGGCTTGGGCATCGGGCGATTCTGTGCCGCGGCCTCAGCGTACAGTGCTTTCACGTACTGCGCCTGAACGCTCGATCCCTGCGGAACGGGCTTACCGCGCAGTGACTCGAGGATGTCGAGATCCTCCTTCAGCACCACGGCATCCATCCCCTCGAGCAGGAGCCTCAGGTGTCCCGCCATATCGTCCACGGGGTCACCGGTACGCTCCTCGGCGAGCGTGTGGCCGGCCATCGGCGTCTTCTTCCCGCCGTAGAAGCGTCCATGCCCCTGGGCAAAGACCTCGTAGGCGACGTCCCGATGCATGAATTCGACATCCACACGGTCGCCGAAGATCACATCCGCCCCGGTCTTCTCGAGCTGCGGGTGGGTGGCCGGAACGTGGTAGGTCTCGAAGAAAGCTTCCTGCGCCACCTTCCAGTTCGCTGCCACCGGAATCGACTTCCACCAGTAGTGGCGCATGTCGGCGATCGCCAGGTCATCGAGCAGCGCGCGCAGCGGGGCGATGAACTCCTCGAACGGCTCGGCTTCCGGGTCGAAGTTGATGAAGACGAATCCCGCATACAGGGCGACCTCGACCTCCTTGAGCGCCACGTCCTCGTCGCGGAGCTGACCGTCGCGAAACTCCTGCCGCTCGAGCACGTACTGGCTGTTGCCGCTGAGGTCGAAGCGCCAGCCATGAAACGGACAGATGATGCGGCCGCGGCCGAAATGCCCGCAACCTTCCCCCAGCGCCGTCCCCCGATGCGGACAGGCATTGTAGAAAGCCTTGACCGTGCCGGCATCGACCCTGACCAGGAGGATTGATTGATCCCCGATCTCGTACGTGGTGAAGTCCCCGCTCTCCGGGATCTCATCGAGCCGCGCGGCCACCTGCCACACGCGCATCCACAGCCGCTCGTGCTCGAGCCGCGCGAAGCGCGGGTCGATGTAGCGGCCCGTCGAGATCGCATGGGGCGTCACGTTCCAGCTCGGCGGCCACTCGTCCTGCCCGCTCGCGCGGGCCGCTGCAATCCTGGAGATACCTGTCACCGTGGTCATAAACTCTCCCCGGTCAACGCCTCGACCGGCTGGCTGCGCCCTACCCTCTAGAGGGCGGCGAATCGGCTCGCGAAGAGCGACTCTACTGATCTATAGTTCAGCCAGAGTAGTAGCGGCACCGCCGGATGGCAAGCCCGCATCGCCAGCCCCCCGCCCGCGCTACCCATCGCCCGGGTCCGCTACTCCTCGATTCCCTCGCGTCCCCACTCCCGCCCGAGAGCGC
>JAKBCR010000053.1 GCA_021807675.1 Pseudomonadota bacterium | reverse complement strand
TCAGACGGTATACACCGACCAGCAGCTCGGCGTCACGGCCACGCTGGGCTGGAACATCACTCACGCCTGGCAGCTGGCCTATACCTTCGCGGCGAAAAAGGTCAAGGTGCTCGCCGGAGACCTGAAAGGAATTCCGCCCATCACCCAGCGATTCGCGGACGTGATCGGCATCGGCACCACGCACGAGCTGCTGAACCGCGTCATGCTCATCTACGACACCCGCAACGACATCACGATTCCGACGCGTGGCATGAAGGTGGTGCTCTATGGCGGAGTCGCGAGCCGCAACGTCCAGCTGGACGACTCGCTCTTCACCGAGGCCGGCGGCGACGGGCGATTCTACTGGTCCCCGTTCCCCTCGCTCGTGGTGGCGACTCATGTGGATCTGCGGTACGAGCCGACCGCGCACCACGTGCCTTTCTGGGCGCTGAGCAGCCTGGGCGGTGACCAGAGCGCCATCGGTGGCTCGCAGCCGCTGCGGGGCTACGGCACCTCGCGCTTCTACGACCGCAACTCCTTCTCCGCGAACATCGAGCTGCGCGAGAACGTGCTGTCGTTCGATGCGCTCTCGACGCACATCGAGCTGCAGATCGCTCCGTTCTTCGATACCGGCCGGGTCTTCCACGGCACCGGAGCCTGGCCGGTCAAGCACCTGCACAACGTCTTCGGAGTGGGGTTCCGCGGCGTGGCACCGCCGTCCGTCGTGGGTTACGTCGATGTCGGGAGGGGGAGCGAGGGCATCGCGGTATTTACGGGCATCAACTATCCCTTTTGATTGGCGCACAAAATCGCCGGGAGCGATTTTGAACGCCTGGCGTAGCCAGGCGGGCCCGCAGGGGCCGAGGCGCACGGATTGCGCCGGGTAAATCGCTCTCGGCGGATTGCGCGGCCAGCGTTGTGACAGGATTGGCCTCGCGGCCCCAGGACGGCCTCCCTGAGACCCGCCAACAACGTGAGGAGGAGGCGACCCGGGAAACGGCCGCTTATTCACTTGCCTTTGGATGGGACTCCGTCGGCGACGCGGTCGTGGTCGCCGAACCAAGCGCCGGGGGGGTTGAACGCTTCTGCGGCGGCCCTGGGCCGCTTACTCAATTGCGGTTGGCAAGGTGCCGCGAAGAGAGGTAGCCGTTCTCTTTGAACCAGCGCAGGGCATCGGCGAAGGCGTCCTCGGGAGGGCGCCAGCGGTAGCCGAGCTCGCGCGCGGCCTTGGCGCTGGAGAAGAACATGCGCTTGCGCGCCATGCGTACGCTCTCGAGAGTGACGCGAATGGGACGGCCCGTCAGCTTCGCATAGAGCTCCGAGACGTACGCGACGGGAAGCACCGCGCCGTGGGGCAGGCGGATTCGCGGGGGGCTTCTGCCGACGAGCTGCGCGATGAGCGTCAGGATCTGCCGCAGCGTCATGTCCTCCCCGCCCAGAATGTAGCGCTCGCCGATGCGCCCGTGATGGAATGCGAGCAAATGGCCCGCCGCGACGTCCTCCACGTGGGCGATGTTGAGTCCCGTATCGACGTAGGCGGGCGTGCGGCCACTGGCGGCATCGAGCACGATCTGGCCGGTGGGTGTGGGCTTCACGTCGCCTGGACCGATGGGCGTGGACGGGTTGACGATCACGACCGGCACGCCGGCGGCCGCCGCCTCGCGCGCCCGCGCCTCGGCCAGGAACTTCGAGCGCTTGTAGTGGCCGATCATGTCGGCGAGAGCAACTGGGGTATCCTCGACACCCGGACGGCCGTCGAGGGGTAGTCCGACCGTTGCGACGCTGCTCGTGTACACGATGCGCCTCACGCCCGCGCGCTGGGCCGCGGCGAGAAGGTTGGCCGTTCCGTCGACATTGGTCCGATAGAGCTCCTGCGGTCGCGGCGCCCACAACCGGTAATCGGCGGCCACGTGGAAGACCGCCTCGCACCCTTCGAGCGCCCGCTCCACGGAGACCGTATCCGTCAGATCGCCCACCATCTGCTCGACCGCGAGCCCTGCGACGTTACGTCGATCCGAGCCGGCGCGCACCAGCACACCGACCTGCCAGCCCTCGGCGAGAAGCGCACGAACGACCGCCGCGCCAACGAATCCCGTCGCACCCGTCACCAGCGCTCTCATGAGATCTCCCCATCAGGGCCGCCAACGAGCGCACGCCGTGCGGCCGACCCTTGCTGAGCCACGGTCGCGAGCGCACGGCGCGCGATACGATACCGTGCCGAGAGGCGGATCAACGCGCCAACGTCCCCGGAGGAAAGGCGCAGACCCGCGATCAACCGCCCGATCCGCAGTCGGCCGCCGCCACTCGCTGCGATCACCGCGGCAGGCAGCTCATCGGCGGCGGAATCGATGATCACGCGCACCACGATGAAGGGCAGCCCGGCCTGTGCCGCGACTTGCGCAATCGCCGCGCTCTCCATGTCCACGGCGGCAGCGCCCGTCTTGCGCCATGCGTCGGCTTTGGCGCCGCGCCCGATCGGTTGCTCGCTCGTGAGGAGCCTCCCGCCACCCGTGATGCAACAGGCGGGCAGAGCGGCGCCCAGCCGCTGCCGCCAATGCGCTGATGTGGCCGAGGCCGGGGCTACCGCTGCGGCGCCGTCGAATGCCACGACCTCCTCCGGCAGCAGCACCGTGCCACAGGTGAGTGTCGGGTCGAGACCACCCGCGGTCCCGAAGCTCGCGAGCGCGGTGGCGCCTGCCAGCACGAGCCGGCGCGCCGCCGCGGCCGCGGCGGCGCCACCGATGCCGCTCACGGCCAACAGCGCGCCGTCGGGGAGCTGGCGGAGCTCGGCCCGATGAGGGGTCGTGGGTCCGAGAGTACGCGCCTCGGCCGCAAGCGCCGAGACGATGCCAATGGGCTTCAAGGCGAAGGAGGCGCGCCGCGCATCACGGAAGCGAGCCCCCGAGCCGCCTCGAGGCCCCAAGCTCATCCAAGGCCGGGGCGCGCACGATCGCCGGCTTCGCGTGCGCCGGCCCTTCAGCGAGCGGTAGCCCGCGGGCGGCGCGCTCGAAGAGCTGCTGGAGCACGCGGTCGTTGCGCACGGAGAGGCTGGTCAGCGTCCGGGTCATCATTACCGCCGATCGCGAGACTTTCACCTGCGCGCCGGCCGTGAATCCCGGGGTAGTCTGGACCTTGCGCAGCGTCAGCGCGGCGAGGCCGAGCGCCCACAGGCAAAAGAGCCGGATTCCCGCCTCCTCCCCCGGAATGAGCAACGTGAAAGCCAGCGCGTTGCGCAGATGCCGGTGCGCGACTCCGATGAGCTCGAGCATGCCCGCATGGAAGCGCGCATCGCTGCGCTCCGGAGCAAGCTGGGCGAGGTCCACTCCGTACCGGCTGAAGACCTCCTGCGGCAGCCAACAGGCCCCGCGGCTGCGGTCCTCCCAGACGTCCTTCAGGATGTTGGTCATCTGCAGGCCCTGGCCGAAGGAGGGCGCGAGATCGTAGAGCGCGGCGTAATGGCGCCTGATCGCCGGTGAGTAGGCGCAAAAGAGCTCCGTCAGGGTTTCGCCCACGATCCCCGCCACGTAGTAGCAGTAGGAATCCATGTCACTCGAGCGAGCGAGCCCGCGAAGACTCGCCGTGCGCTGGAACTGGTGCATGCCGCGGCTCATCACCTCGATGCAGCGGCGAATGGCGGCGCGCTGACGCTCGTCGAACCGGTCCACCATTCGGACCACCCTCTCCATGTTGGCGACGAGGTCGCGCTCCGCCGGTAACGTGTGCTCGGAAAGCCGCGGCGCCACCTCGCGCGCGAGCCGGGCCGCATCCTCCGTGCCCTTGACGACCGCGGTGAAGCGCTCGAGGAAGAGGTGGGTATCGTCGGCCGAGAGCGCGGGCTCATCCTCGATGGTGTCGGCTATGCGGCAGAGCAGATACGCGCTCGTGACGGCGGTGCGAAGCGCCGGCGGAAGCTGCGGGATCGTCAGCGCGAAAGTACGCGAGACGTGCGGCAGGATCTCGTCCTGGTAAGCCTCATCGGACATGCCGGAAACGGGTTCCACGAGCTCGGACCTCCGGTCAGTTGCGCCTGGCCAGCAGCCAGTCCGTGACGCCGCGAAGTCCGTCCGCCCGGTTGCCGAACGGCGCCAGCGACTCCATGGCCTCACTGTGCAGGCGACGTACCTGCTCCTGCGAGTCTGCCACGCCGAGGATGGCTGGGTAGGTCGGCTTGCCCCGCTCCCGGTCGGCGCCGGCCGCCTTGCCAAGGGTTACCGTATCGGAAAGCACATCGAGCAGATCGTCCTGAATCTGGAACGCGAGCCCGATCGGGGCGGCGAACCCCGTGAGGGCCTGCTCGAGCCGAGGCTCGAGCCTCGGCACGCAAGCCGCGCCCATCATGACGCTTGCCCGGATGAGGGCTCCGGTCTTCAAGGAATGCATCTCCTCCACCTGAGCGATGGCGAGCTTGCGGCCTTCAGCTTCGAGGTCGATCGCCTGCCCGCCCGCCATGCCCGTGCTGCCGATCGCGCGCGCAAGGAGCTCGATCAGGCGCACGCGGATAGCCGGATCGGCGGGCAACGCCGCATCGCGGGCGAGGAGCTCGAACGCGAGCGACTGGAGCGCATCACCCACGAGCAGTGCCGTTGCCTCGTCATACGCCTTGTGGCACGTCGGCCGCCCCCTGCGCAGATCGTCGTCGTCCATCGAAGGCAGGTCATCGTGCACCAGCGAATAGACGTGTACCAGCTCCAGAGCGCAGGCGGCGGCCACCACCTGCTCCTCGGCGAGTCCGAGCGCCCGCGCCGTGGCGAGGAGCAGGATCGGGCGCACCCGTTTACCACCGCCGAGCACGCTGTAGCGCATCGCGGCATGCAACCGCTCGGGTGTCTGGTCGGTTCGCGGCAGCCGTGCCGCGAGCGCCTCCTCCATCCGCGCACGCCAGGCCTCGAGCTGACCAGCGAACGAATCAGGCACGACTGGCACGCTGGCTTTCCCCCTGGCGGCTCGCGCGCTTGATGTCGGCGAGCGGAATCGTCGCCACCGGCGGCGGCTCATCGTCATAGAGGAACGGCAGCTCCGGCGCCATCGGCCCGTCGACTCGGGGGCCGCGCAGCGCCACCTTCAGCGCCTTCAGCGGATGGGCGAATGTGTCCTCGACCGCCGTGCCCTCGAAGCCGCAATGCGCCATGCAGTTGTCGCACTTGCGGTTGCGCCCGACGCCGTAGCGCTCCCAATCGGTCTCCTCGATGAGGGAGCGGTAGGATTTGGCATAGCCCTCGTCCGTCAGGAGATAGCACGGCCGCTGCCAACCGAAGATGTTGTAGGTCGGATTGCTCCAGGGCGTGCACTGATAGGTCTGGTTGCCCGCCAGGAAATCGAGAAAGAGCGAGGACTGGTTGAAAGGCCAGCGGGCCCCGCGCTCGCGGCCGCGCTTGAAGATCTCCCGGAAGAGCTGCTTGCTCGCGCTGCGACCGAGGAATACGTCCTGCCGGGGAGCGTGCTGATAGCTGTAGCCCGGAGAGACCGTGATTCCCTCCACCCCGAGCGACTGCGCCATGTCGAAGAAGTCCGCCACCTCGTCCGGCTTCTCGTTCTGGAAGAGCGTGCAATTGACGGTGCAGCGAAATCCCCGGGAGCGTGCGAGCTTGATGGCCTCCACCGCCTTGTCGAACACCCCCTCCTGACACACCGACTCGTCGTGTCGCTCGCGATTGCCGTCGAGATGCACGGAGAAGGTGAGATAGGGCGAGGGTCGATACTCGTCGATGTGCTTGGCGAGCAGGATGGCATTGGTGCAGAGATAGACGAAGCGCTTGCGCGCGACGATCCCGGCCACGATCTGCGGCATCTCCTTGTGGATGAGCGGCTCGCCGCCGGGTATCGAGATCATGGGCGCCCCGCACTCATCCACGGCGCGCAGCGCCTCCTCCACGGAAACCCGCTTCTGCAGGATCTCCTTCGGGTAGTCGATCTTGCCGCAGCCGGCGCAGGCGAGATTGCACTGGAACAGAGGCTCCAGCATGAGGACCAGCGGGTAGCGCTTCTCCCGACGCAGTCTCTTGCCGAGCAGGTAGCGGGCCACGCGGTACTTTTGAATCAGTGGAATACTCAAAATCAGCTCCTCTGTTGGCGCCGGCCGCGCTCGGACCGGCATTCGGGCCCCGCATGCGAGGCCGCGCTCAGATCAAGGCCCGGCGCGGCGCAACTGTAACGCATGCAGCGCCACCTGGTGATCCCGCCAAATCCGTTCCCACTCGATCGTGAACCAGGGGGTGAAGCACTCCGCGCCTCCGCCCCGCATCTGCGCGGCGAGCCCCTCCGGGCTCACCCAGCGCCACCCCGAGATCTCGTTGCGATCGACTTGCACCCGGCCGCTGCTCCTTCCGATGAACACCGAGCAGAGCTCATGCTCCGCCCCGACGCTGCCGAACTGGGCCTGATACCGGAACTTGAAGAGAAAATGCAAGGGGCAGGCGAGTCCCAGCTCCTCGTTCAGCCGCCGGTGGATGGCCGCCTCCATGCTCTCGGCCCGCCGCGGATGGCTGCAGCAACTGTTCGACCAGTAGTGCGGCCACAACCGCTTCGCGGCGGAGCGGCGCTGCAGCAGCAGCTCGCCGCGATCGTTGAAAATGAGCAGCGAGAACGCGCGGTGCAGGACACCCTGTCCCTCGTGGCAGAGCGCCTTGCTCATGTGGCCCACTTCCCGGTCCGCCTCGTCCACCAGGATGAGCGACTCGGCCTCGCTCGTACTGTCGCTGCCAGCCCACAGTCCGGTCTGCGCACCGCTTGCGGCCATCACGTGGGCACCCCCGGCCGGCGAGCAAACGTGTACCATGTGCGGAATTCATGGACTTGAAACCATCCGACTTCGTCGCTCATTGCAATCCGCGGGTTAGGCATTCGTCCGCACATGATAACCGGCTCCACGGTCGCTGTAACTGCCCAGGCAGTCATGACGCCGCTCGGCACCCTCCTGGCCGCGGCCGCGCTCGGCTATGCAGTGACAGCCTGGGTCGCGGTGCGGCTCTGGCGCAACAAAGGCCGTGAGCGCTATCCAGCGCCAGGCGCCGGCCGTGCCGCGCACACGGCCCCGGTCACCGTGCTGAAGCCGCTGTGCGGCGCGGAGCCCGGGCTTGACAATTGCCTGCGGTCCTTGTGCGAGCAGGACTATCCCGGTGGCATGCAGATCGTCTTCGGCGTTCAGCACCCGGCCGATCCGGCGCTCGCGGTTCTCGAGCGCCTGACGCGCGACTACCCGCGGCTCGATCTGACGGTAGTCGTCGATCCGACCCGGCATGGGGCGAGCGCCAAGGTCAGCAACCTCATCAACATGATGCGTGCCGCCCGACACGACTGGCTGGTGCTCGCCGACAGCGACGTGCGAGTGCCGCCCGGGTATCTCGCGGCGGTGACGGCACCGCTCGCCGATCCGCAGGTCGGCATCGTCACCTGTCCCTACCGTGGTGTGCCCCATCCCGGCCTGTGGTCGCTCCTCGGAGCGCTCTTCATCAATGATTGGTTCATTCCCTCGGTCCGTGTGGCCGCGCTCTTCGGCTCGCGCGCCTTCGCCTTCGGAGCCACGATCGCCTTGCGGCGCGATGCGCTCGATGCCATTGGCGGATTCCCGGCGATCTCGGACCAGCTCGCGGATGATTACCGGCTGGGCGAGCTGACTCGCCGCTGTGGTTTGCGCACCGTACTGTCGGACGTTGTAGTAGACACCTCCGTTGATGAGCGGACTTTGAGACAGCTCGTGCAGCATGGCCTTAGATGGCTGCGCACCATCCGGGTCGTGCGTCCGGGGGGATACACCTTTTCCGCAGTCACTTTCAGCGTGCCAGTTGCCGCTCTGGGCTGCGTACTTGCCCGCGGGACACCGGTCACCCTCTCGCTGCTTACCGCAACGGTGCTGTTGCGCACGATGTTACATTTGACCGCGCGCGCCCCGGGTCCGACCGGGATTGCTCCGGCACGGTCCTGGTCTCAACTCTGGGCCATCCCGCTCGCCGACGCGCTCGGCTTTACGCTCTGGTGCGGCGCCTTCGTCACGCGCGAGGTGCAGTGGCGGCAAGGGCGTTACCGTGTGGCGCGCGACGGCTCGGTTCAGCCGATTTTCTGAGGACACCATCATGATGAGAACGCTGTTCCTGCACCCCCCTTCATTCGACGGATTCGACGGCGGCGCCGGCGCGCGCTACCAGGCCAAGCGCGAGATCCGCTCCTTCTGGTATCCCACCTGGCTGGCGCAGCCCGCTGCGCTGGTGCCGGGCAGCCGGCTGCTCGATGCTCCCGCGGATGGCACCCCCATGTCGCAGGTACTGCCGCTCGCGAAGCAATATGACCTAGTCGTGATGCATACCAGCTCGCCGTCATTCCCGACGGACGCGAAGGTCGCGGAGCTGCTGAAGGAGGAGAATCCCCACCTCATGATCGGTATGGTCGGCGCCAAGGTCGCGGTCGATCCGGCCGGGTCCCTCGGCGCCTCTGCCGCCATCGACTTCGTGGCACGCGAGGAATTCGACTACACCTGCAAGGAGGTCGCCGAGGGCCGCGAGCTCGGCACGATCCCGGGCCTCTCGTTCCGCCGCCCCGACGGCCGGATCGAGCACAACCCGGCCCGGCCGGTGATCGAGAACATGGACGAGCTGCCCTGGGTAACGCCGGTCTATCAGCGTGACCTGACCATCGAGAATTATTTCATCGGCTATCTGCAGCATCCGTACGTGTCCTTCTATACGGGACGCGGTTGCCGCTCGAAGTGCACCTTCTGCCTGTGGCCGCAGACCGTGGGCGGCCACCGCTACCGCGTGCGCAGCGCCGAGAGCGTCGTCGAGGAAGTGCGCTGGGTCAAGGAGAACATGCCGCAGGTGAAGGAGATCTTCTTCGACGACGACACCTTCACCGATTTCCGTCCGCGGGCGGAAGAGATCGCCCGGGGTCTCGGCAAGCTCGGTGTCACCTGGTCTTGCAACGCCAAGGCCAATGTCCCGTACGAGACCCTGAAGGTGATGCGCGACAACGGGTTGCGCCTGCTCCTCGTCGGCTACGAGTCGGGGAACGATCAGATCCTGCACAACATCAGGAAGGGCCTGCGCACCGACATTGCGCGCCGCTTCACGAGCGACTGCCGCAAGCTCGGGATCACCATCCATGGCACCTTCATCCTGGGCCTGCCGGGGGAGACGCCCGAGACGATCCGCGAGACGATTCAGTTCGCGGTCGACATCAACCCACATACCATCCAGGTCTCCCTCGCCGCGCCATATCCGGGCACACAGCTCTACCAACAGGCCGTCGACAACGGCTGGCTCACCGCCTACGACAACCTGAACCTGGTGAACGACCGGGGCGTGCAGCTCTCGCCCATCAGCTATCCGCACCTGCCGGCGAAGGAGATCTACCATGCGGTGGAGACCTTCTACAAGAAGTTCTACTTCCGGCCGCGCAAGATCGCCGAGCTCACCGGCGAGATGCTGCGCAGCTGGGAGATGACCAAGCGGCGGCTGCGCGAAGGGGTGGAGTTCTTCCGCTTCCTGCACGCGCACGAGGCCTGACCGCCGCGGATCGGCTCGTTGAAGCTGCTCATCGTCACGGCGGACGACTTCGGGCTGCACCCGGCGGTCAACCGCGCCGTGGAGCAAGCCGCGCGACTGGGCATCCTGACCGCGACCAGCCTGATGGTCGGCGCAGCGGCGGCTGCGGACGCGGTGCGCCGCGCACGGGAGCTGCCTGGCCTCGCGGTCGGGCTGCACCTGGTGCTCGCCGACGGCTGGCCGGTGTTGCCGGCGTCCAAAATCCCGGCGCTCGTCGATGCCCGAGGCCGTTTCGGCAATAACATGGTGCGCGATGGCGTGCGCTTCTTCGCGCTGCCGGCCGTGCGCCGTCAGCTCGAGGCGGAGATCCGCGCCCAGTTCCAGGCCTTCGCAGACACCGGTCTGCCGCTCGACCACGTCAATGCGCACAAGCACTTTCATCTGCATCCGACGCTCCTCGAGATGCTGCTGCGGATCGGCCGCGAGTTCGGCGTGACCGCCGTGAGGCTGCCGCGCGAGCCTGCATGGGTCGCCCGCCGCGCCGGCGGCGCGATCGCCGGATCCGCCGTGGCCGGCCTCCTGTCTCCATGGCTCGCGATCATGCGGCGGCGGCTGCGCGCGGCTCAGATCGCGCACAACGACTACGTCTTCGGTATGTCGGACAGCGGCGCGATGGATGAGGCACGGCTGCTCGAGATCCTCGGGAGGCTCCCCGACGGCGTCACGGAGATCTATCTGCACCCGGCGGTCGAGTCGGGTGCCGCCATTGCGCCAAGTATGAGCGGCTACCGCCACGCGGATGAGCTCGCAGCGCTCGTCAGCCCCAGAGTGCGCGCCGCGGTTGCCGCCTGCGGCGCCGCGACCGGGGGCTTTCAGCGCCTGAGGAAGAGCCCCCGCGAACAGCGGCACGCCGCATGAGGCTCGCGGTCCGCATCGCTCTGGCGGCCGGCCTGGCGCTGTTGATCGCGCTGATCATGCGCGAAGGCAGCGCCATCCTCGTCCCGCTCGCCCGTGCCGGCCGGGTGCTGCTGTGGCTGGTGCCGCTCCATGCCCTGCCGATCCTGCTCGACTCTCTCGGCTGGCGGGCGCTCATCGCGCGCGTGAGGGAGACCCGCGTAGGCACGCTCTTCTGGATCGCCTCCGTCCGCGAAGGCATCAACCGGCTGCTGCCGGCCGCGAACATCGGTGGGGAGATCGTCGGCATCCGCCTCCTGGCCGATACCGGGGTTGACGGCATAGCCGCAGCAGCCAGCGTGACGACCGAGGTTCTGCTCACCATCGTGAGCCAGTACCTCTTCGTGGCGCTCGGTGTGGTGTGCCTGCTCAGGCTCACGCACACGGTACAATTGACCGACGATGTGCTCATCGGCCTCGGAGCGAGCCTGCCGCTCGTGGTGCTGCTCGTGGCGCTGCTGCGGTATGGCTCGCTCTTCGAGAGACTGGAGAGGCTCGCGGTGCGGGTGCTCGGCGAGGAGAAGCTCAGCTTCCTCGCCGGCCAATCCGCCAGCCTCGACGCCGCCGTTCGCGAGCTCTGCGCCGATCGGCCGCGTCTGCTCACCACGATCGCGTGGCAGGTGACGGCGATGGTCTCGGGATCGCTCGAGACATGGCTCGCGCTGCGCTGGCTCGGGCGTCCAGTGCCCTTCGGGGCGGCGATTGCGCTCGAGAGCCTGACCATGACCGTGCGCAATTTCGCATTCATGGTGCCGGCGGGCCTCGGCGTGCAGGAGGCGAGCCTGGTGGGGTTCGGCGCTCTGCTGGGCGTCAACGGCGATCTCGCCCTGGCGCTGTCGCTGGTCAAGCGGATGCGAGAGGTCCTCTTCGGGGTGCCCGCGCTGCTGTCCTGGTATTGGGTGGAAGGACGGAGAGAGTTACAACATGTCCGTGGTTCCGGCAAATATTGAGTCGGCGAGTCTTACGACAGGATCCGCCGAGCACCGGCGGCTCCTTGGCCAGTTCTTTCTCGACACGCACGTCGAATACGTGCCCGAGCGGACGCAGTGGCCCGAGCTCACGCAGGAGGAGCTCGCGCGCATGCAGAGCCTGCCTTTCTGGCAGGAGGCGGTTTCGACCGAGAACGTGACTTCCAACACCGTGGCCGCCGCCGCGACGCTCGAGTCCGACCCGATCGTGCGCAAGGCGATCGAGCTGCAGGGCTTCGAGGAGATGCGTCACGCCCGGCTGCTCGTCGAGCTCGCTTCTCACTACCGCATCACGATCGAGTCGCCGCCGCGCTTCACGCCGAGCTCGCTCGAGAGCGATTTCCTCTTCGCCGGATTCGGCGAGTGCTTCGACTCCTTCTTCGCCTTCGGGCTCTTCGCACTGGCGCGGGAATCCGGGTTGTTTCCCCCCGGTCTCGTGAAGGTGTTCGAGCCGGTGATGCAGGAGGAGGCGCGTCACATCCTCTTCTTCGTCAATTGGGTGGCCTACCGGCGCTCGCAGCTGCCCTGGTGGCGCCGCCCGGCGTTTGGCCTGCGTTGCGCGTGGATCATCCTCAAGCAGGTGGCCTCGCGGGTAAGGACCGCTCGTGCGCTCACCCGGCCGCAAGCCCCCGGCTCCAGCGAGAATTTCACGCTGACGGCGCACCAGGACCTCGGGGTCGCCGACGTGACGCTCCACGGACTGCTCGAGCTCTGCCTCACCGAAAACGATCGCCGCCTGGCCGAGTACGACGCACGCCTCAAGCGCCCCCGCCTCGTCCCCGGCATCGCCCGCGTGGTCTTCCGGCTCATCCCGACGAGCATGTGAGCCCGGCCCGCGCAGGCTCTGCCGGGACGCGGGGTGCTCGCGCAGGCGAGGCTCGGAGAGCTCCGCAGCCGAGCGGCCTTGCCGCCACGCGGCAGCTCCTGCTCGGCATGGGGATTCTCATGTTGGGCGCGGACCTGATCTCCCTGGCGATCGTGCCCATCGTCATCACGGCGCAACGGGCGCCCGAGATCGAGCTGCCGCGAAAGGTGCGCTACCGGGACCTGTACGAGAACTCGCCCCTCGGCGTGGTGGCGGCGACCGCACGGCTCGCCGCAGGCCGAGAGCGCGACTGAGCATCAGCCCGGATGAGCCGCCTCGAACGGATGCCGCAGGACGATGGTCTGCTCGCGGTCGGGCCCGGTCGAGATGAGATCGATCGGGATTTCCGCCAGCGCCTGCATGCGCTCCAGGTACTTGCGCGCATTGAGGGGCAGGGCCGCATGGTCCGTAATACCCACGGTCGACTCCCGCCAGCCGGGGAGTTCCTCATACACCGGCTCGATGCCTGCGTAACCCTCGATGCTCAGAGGAGGCTCCGCCACGACCCGACCGCCGACACGATAACCGACGGCTACCCTGATCGTATCGAGACCGTCGAGCACATCGAGCTTGGTGATGCACAGACCCGATACGCTCGAGTGGATGATGGAGCGCTTGAGCGCGACCGAATCGAACCAGCCGCAGCGCCGCCGCCTGCCGGTCACCGAGCCGAACTCATGCCCCACTCGGGACAGATGCTCGCCGGAGTCGTCGAAGAGCTCCGTCGGGAAGGGTCCGGCACCGACGCGCGTCGTATAGGCTTTCACGATTCCCAGCACATAGTCGAAGACCCGCGGTCCCAAGCCCGTGCCCGTACCTGCGAATCCCGCGGTCGTGTTGGACGAGGTGACGAAGGGATAGGTGCCGAGGTCGACATCGAGCATCGCGCCCTGCGCACCCTCGAACAGGACATTGGCGCCAGACCGGCGAAGATCGTGGAGCGCCCCCGTTACATCCGTTACGAGGGGCGCGATCGTCTCGCCGAGGGCGAGCAGCTCATCGAGCGTCTTCTGGAAATCGACCGCCGGCTGGCGAAAGTAGTGCTGCAGAACGAAATTATGGAAATCCAGCACCTCTCCGAGCTTCGCCGCGAAGCGGTCACGCTGGAACAGATCCGCCACGCGCACGGCGCGGCGCGCCACCTTGTCCTCATAAGCGGGCCCGATGCCCCGACCCGTGGTGCCGATGGCATTGGCTCCCCGGGCTTGCTCGCGAGCTTTGTCGAGGAGAATGTGCGAAGGCAGGATCAGCGGACAGTGCGGTGAGATGCGCAGCCGCTCGAACACCGGTACGCCCTGCTCCATCAGGGTTCGGCTCTCCGCCAGCAGCGCCTGCAGCGACAGCACCACGCCGTTGCCGATGAAGCAACGCACATCCTCGCGGAGAATTCCGGAGGGGAGCAGGGAGAGAATGGTCTTGCGGCCGCCGATGACCAGTGTGTGCCCGGCGTTGTGCCCGCCCTGGAAGCGCGCCACTGCCGAGGCGCGCTCCGTCAGCAGGTCGACGACCTTGCCCTTGCCTTCATCGCCCCACTGGGTGCCGATGACGACGATGAATTTACCCACGTACGTTTAGCTCCGGATATTGCGGCGCGTTGACCGGCCCCTTCCGGGCCTCGCCCCTTCGGGGCCGGCGCTCTGGCGCCGTCCAAAATCGCTTCGCTCCTGCCGGCGGCGATGCGCCAGGAAACGACCGCTCGATGACTTGCTGTTGACGCTAAGCAGTCCGCGATTCTAGGTAGGCGTCCCGGGCGGCACAAGGAATATCGGACTGCGGGGCCTCGAGAATCTGCACTCCGGGGGTACGCGCGAGGGCTTGGATCTCGACCTCGGGCAGCTCCACGGCAAGCTCCATGGAGCCATCCTCGCTCGCGCGCTCCTCCCGGACGGCCTTTGCCGCATAAAGCCGTGATCGCAGCGCTCCGGCACCGGCGGGCAGACGCACCCGCACGGCGCGCGCGAACCGTGACAGCCGCTCGGCAATGGCGCTCATCAGCGAGTCGAGACCGAGCCGCTTCTCGGCGCTGATCCAGACGGCGGAGGGCAGCCCGGCTTCGTCGCGCTCGATGGCCGCCGGGCGCTGCAGGCGATCGATCTTGTTGTAGACGATGATCTGCGGAATCGAGTCCGCGCCGATCTCCGCCAGAACTTCGTTCACCTGCGCGATGTGCTCGTCTCGACGCGGGTCGCTGGCATCGATGACGTGCAGCAGCAGAGTCGCTTCACGCGCTTCCGTCAGGGTGGATTGGAACGCCGCCACCAACTCGTGCGGCAACTCGCGAATGAAGCCAACGGTATCGGCGGCGACGACGGGCGTGCCGCCGGGCAGCGTTGTGCGGCGTACCGTCGGATCGAGCGTCGCGAACAGTTGGTTGGCGACGTAGGCATCGGCACCGGTCAGCGCACGAAACAGCGTCGACTTGCCGGCGTTGGTATAACCGACGAGGGCGAGCGAGGGTACCGGGATCCCGGCACGCATCTGCCGTCCGGTCTCGCGTTGCTGTTTGATCTTCTCCAGGCGGCGCGTGAGCACACGCACCCGATTCCCGATCAGGCGCCGGTCGGTCTCGAGCTGGGTCTCGCCGGGTCCGCGCAGGCCGATGCCGCCCTTCTGTCGCTCGAGATGGCTCCAGCCGCGCACCAGACGGCTGCCGATGTGCTTCAGCTGCGCGAGCTCGACTTCGAGCTTGCCCTCGAAGCTGCGCGCCCGCTGGGCGAAGATGTCGAGGATCAGCCCGTTGCGATCGAGCACCCTCTTGCCGGTGAGCTTCTCGAGATTGCGCTCCTGGCTGGGGGAAAGCGCGTGATCCACCAGAATCAAATCCGCCCCGCCCGCCTCGGCCGCGCGCTTGAGCTCTTCCGCCTTGCCGCTACCCACGAAAAATCGCGGATCGGGCCGCTCGCGACGACCGGTCACCGTGGCGACGGGCTCAGCGCCGGCCGAGAGCGCAAGCTGGCTGAATTCCTCTAGATCTTCCGGATCGATCTGGGCGCCGAGACCGATGCGCACCAGAAGCGCGCGCTCACCGGAACGAGGTCGCTCGAACACTCGGCACCTCGATGCGACGACTCATCACTCGGCGGGCGACTCCGCCGAGACCGCCCCCTCTTCCGCGGTGAGGCGCACGTTGCGCGCCGGCACGACGGTGGAGATCGCATGCTTGTAGACCATCTGGCTGACGCTGTTCTTCAACAGCACCACGAATTGGTCGAACGAATCGATCTGGCCCTGCAACTTGATGCCGTTGACGAGGTAGATGGATACGGGCACCCGTTCCTTGCGCAAGGCGTTCAGGAAGGGATCTTGGAGCGATTGGCCTTTGGCCATCGGGTTCTCCTTGTTTTCACGGCTTCTAATTGTTCGTGAGAGAGTGCAATTGCAAGCGAGCTTCCCTGGGGCCTCCAGCAAGGTATGTGCCTCGCCGGGGGGAAGGGACAGACGTGCAATCTTAACATGCGCGCCGAATCAAAGACCAAGCTGGCTCAACTCGTGACGCAAGTCGCGATTCCACGACAGCTCGTCGGTTTCAGGATCGAGCCAGCGCGCGGTTGTCTCGGCGCGCATCCAGGTGAGCTGGCGCTTGGCGAGCTGGCGCGTAGCGGCTATGCCCCGATCGACCGCCTCGGCGAGGACATACTCGCCCTCGAGATGCGCCCACAGCTGGCGATATCCGACCGCGCGCATCGACGAATGCCGCGCGGTCAGGTCACCTCTGCGCCGCAGTGCCCGCACTTCCTCGAGGAAGCCGGCGGCCATCATCGCGTGGAAGCGGGCGGCGAGGCGCTGATGCAACACCGGCCTGCTGCGGGGGACCAGTGCCCAGGCCTTGAGCGGCATGCTGCCGAGCGGGCTCACCGTCTCGCGCTGCAGCTCCGAGAGAGGTCGGCCGGCTGTCCGGCAGACCTCCAGAGCCCGTTGAATTCTTTGGCTGTCGTTGGGATTGATGCGCGCGGCGGCCTCGGGATCCAGCCGCGCGAGCTCACGATGCAGCGCCGGCCATCCGGCACGTGCGGCGCGCTCGTCGATCTCGCGACGCAGCTCCGCGGACGCCTGTGGCAGCGGCGCCAAGCCCTTGAGCAGCGCGCGCAGGTAAAGCATGGTGCCACCGACCAGCAGAGGCACGCGGCGGCGCGCATGAATGGCCGTGATGGCAGCCATCGCATCCGTCACGAACCGTCCCGCGGAGTAGCTCTGCGCCGGATCGCAGATGTCGATCAGATGATGCGGCAGCCGGGTGCGCAGCTCCCCGGCAGGCTTGGCCGTCCCGATGTCCAGACCCCGGTACACCAGAGCGGAATCGACACTGACGATCTCCACTGGTGCGGCCTGTGCCAGGCGGATCGCCCAGTCGGTCTTGCCGGTCCCGGTGGGTCCGGTAAGCAGGTAGACCGGAAGCTGTAGCGAGGCAGCCGAGCCCGCGCACGGCAGTGGCGACATTACCTCCCCCGAAGGAAGAGCTGATCGAGCTCCCCTAGGGTGAGCCGTGTCCAGGTAGGGCGGCCATGGTTGCACTGATTGGCACGATCGGTCGCTTCCATCTGCCGCAGCAGCGCGTCCATTTCGGGGAGAGTCAGCCGGCGCCGCGCATGGATGGCCGTGCGGCAGGCGAGCGTCCCGAGAAAGCGGTCCGCAGCCGCACCGAGATGGTGCAGTCCCTCCTCGCGCGCAAGATCCTCGATGACCGACTTGACAATGTCCGTCATGCGCTCCTTGCCGAGGAGCGCCGGAACGCGCCGCAGCGCGAGCGAGGTCGGACCGACCGAATCGACCTCGAATCCCGCCCGCTCCCAGGATGCGGGATCCTCGAGCACAGCATCGAGCTCGTGCGGCTTGACGGTCACGACCAGCGGCTCGATGAGAAGCTGCGAAGCAGGCGACCCGGAGCCATGGTCGGCCTTGAGCTTCTCGTAGAGTACCCGCTCATGGGCGGCATGCATATCGACCAGGATGAGACCTTCCTGGCTCTGAGCCAGAATGTAAATGCCGTGGAGCTGCGCGAGCGGCACACCGAGCGGCGGATAGCCCTCGGCGCCGCTCTCGCGTCCGGTGCGCTTCATCACGCTCGCGCTCGATTCGCCGGTCTCGCTCGCAGAGAGTCTCGTGGGTGCGAGGTCGCTCACCGCCTGCGCCACCATCCAGGGATCGCGGGATCGCTCGTAGGCCTGCGGCGGGCGCAGAGGCAAAGCGCCGGTCATCGCGCCGGGATCCGCCCAGGCCCGGGCGGGCCCGCCTCCCCGCGCCGCGGCGCCCGCCAAAACGGGCTGCGCGCTCGCGGCCGGTGTGGCACCTGACTCGGGGCGGGTTCCCGCGAGCGCCCGCTCGACCGCGCGGAAGATGAATTCGTGAACCTGATGGCCGTCGCGGAAGCGCACTTCCAGCTTGGCCGGGTGCGCATTCACGTCGACGAGCTGCGGATCCAGCGCCAGATGCAGCACGTAGGCGGCGTGCCTGCCGTGGTAGAGCACGTCCCGGTAACCGAGCCTCGCCGCGCTCGCGAGCAGCTTGTCGCGCACGCTCCTGCCGTTGACGAACCAGAACTGCTGATCCGGCTGCGCGCGCGCGGCCGTCGGCAGACCGATCCAGCCCGTGAGCTGCACGGGGCCGGAGCCGTGCTCGACCGGGATGAGGCTCGCGATGATCTCCTTTCCCAACACCTGCCCGAGGCGCTCCTCGCCCGCGGGCTCGCGAGCCGGCGCCGGAGCATCGAGCAGCACGCGCTCGCCGCTGCGCAGCCGGAACGACACATCGGGGCGGGAGAGCGCGAGCCGCTCGATCAGTCGCGCGATGTGGCCGGTCTCCGTCGTGGCGGTGCGCACGAATTTGCGCCGTGCGGGGATGTTGAAGAAAAGATCGCGTACCTCCACGGTAGTACCGACCGGATGCGCAGCGGGCCGCACTGATCTCACATTGCCGGCATCGACGGCGATCTCGGTGGCGCAATCCGCCCCCCTCGGATGCGAGATGACGCGCAGCCTCGATACGGAGCCGATCGAGGGTAATGCTTCGCCCCGAAAACCCAGGGTGGTGATGGCGGCGAGGTCGTCCAGGGAAGCGATCTTGCTCGTCGCATGGCGGCAGATCGCGACGGGCAGATCTTCCGCCGCGATGCCGCAGCCGTCATCACTCACGCGCATGAGCCCTACACCGCCTCGCTCGACGTCCACCTCGATGCGACGTGCGCCGGCATCCAGGCTGTTCTCAACCAGCTCTTTGATGACCGAGGCAGGACGCTCGATCACTTCACCGGCGGCGATTTGGTCGATGAGCTCGTTCGGGAGGATGCGGATGGTGGGCACGCGCGCAAGTGTAAATGAAGCCACCGGCCGGCGGCGGGGCACGTGCCTGTGCCTCGGTGCCGTGCCGTACCGCTTCAGGGTTCGGGGTTGACCGCCGGTCGCGGGCAACTTGCGGCAGCGGCCTTCAGCGGGCGAGGCCTGGCCCGGAGCCGTTGACGCCGCGTTCCTCTTGCGCGCTCGGGGCTATCGGTTGCGAGCGACCAAGCGGTCGAGCTCTCTCTGACGTTCTTCGGCGAAGAGCGTGCCCGCGGGCGGGTGCTCGCGGAAGTAGGCGCAAACGCCCCTGAAGATGGCGTCGGCGATTCTCCGCTGGTAGGCGGGATTGGCGAGCTTGCGGTCCTCGAGGGGATCGGAAATGTAATCCGTCTCGATGAGCATCGAGGGGATGTCGGGGGATTTCAGCACGACGAAGGCGGCCTGCTGGACCTGGGGCTTGCGCACGGGCACCGAGCGATCGAGCGAGGCGAGCACCTGCCGGGCGGCCGTCATGCTCTCGCTGATCGTGGCGGACTGGGACAGATTGAGGAGGACGGACGCGAGGGTGCTCGATTTGTCACTCAGCTTGATGCCGCCCTTGAGGTCGGCGGAGTTCTCACGCTCGGCGAGCCAGCGCGCCGCCTCGCTCGAAGCACCGCGCAGCGAGAGGATGTACACCGAGGCTCCGGCGATGTCCCGCTGGCTGACATCGTCGGCGTGAATGGAGACGAAGAGATCGGCCTTGGCGCGGCGCGCGATCTCCCTGCGCTCGCGCAGAGGAATGAAGATGTCGCTGTCGCGTGTCAGGACGGCGCGCATGCCGCGCTGCTCATCGATCCGATGGGCCAGCAGGCGCCCGATGGCAAGCGTCACCGTCTTCTCTTCCAGCCCGTCAGGACCGATCGCACCGGGGTCCACGCCACCGTGTCCCGGGTCGACCGCGACGACGATGTCGCGGCCGGTATTCAATGGCTCGTGCCGCGCGCGGATGGGTGTTGGAATGGTATAGCGCGCGGCCGTCGCCCCGGCCCCGGGCGCATCGCCGAGCGTCAGCACGAGCTCGTGGCCGCGCGCCGGCGAATAGGCCCAGGCGGCATGCAGCCGGA
This sequence comes from Pseudomonadota bacterium, assembly GCA_021807675.1. Taxonomy (GTDB): domain Bacteria; phylum Pseudomonadota; class Gammaproteobacteria; order Steroidobacterales; family Steroidobacteraceae; genus 13-2-20CM-66-19. Next base: position 3,293 of record JAKBCR010000053.1, on the reverse strand, counting down.
CAGCCGAGTGCAACACGAGCACCAGCCGCAACGCGCCGTTCGGTCGCAGACCCATCCGCATGCCGGCGACGAGGCCTCGCGCGCGCGGCAGCCTCAGGCCACGCCCCGCACGGGTCTGTGGCAGATCGATCACCGCGCGGAAGGGACGATCCAGGGTGAAGAATCGCTCGCCCATGAAGCGCGAGATATCGAGCGTCACCCGCGCGGCAGCCTCTGAGGCGACCAGGTGCACAGCGCCCAGCCGCGCGTCCGCAGCCCCCGCCGCGGAGCCGGCGCCGAGAGCGACGAGTACCAGGATCTGAAAGATCTTTCTTATCATGTACTTTGCGGCGCTATTTGACGCTTAATCTACGAGGCGCGGCGCAAAGTTTCAACTACTCGGGTGGATCTTCTCCCGCAGATGCCGGAAAACTCCGCTCCAGCCACTCAGCGCCGGCGGCGGTTCCCGCGGAAACATCTGCCTGATGTCTCTCAAGCCCCGCGGTGAGGCGGACCATGAGATCCGCCGGCGGCAGCAGCCCGACAGCCCGCTCCGGCCACTCGATGAGCCAGAGACAGCCGGGCCGTGCCCACTCCCGCAGACCCAGGTGCTCGAGCTCCTCCGGATCGTGCAGGCGGTACAGATCGAGGTGAATCAACGTGAGCGGGCCCGCCTCATGGACGCTTACCAGCGTGTAGGTGGGGCTTCGTACCGGGTCGCAGATGCCGCAGGCGCGCGCGAATCCCCTCGCCAGGGTGGTCTTGCCCGCGCCGAGATCCCCTGTCAGATAGAGTATGGCCGGCTGCTCGTGGGCGTGCGGCCGCGCCGCGGCCAGCCTCGCGCCCAGCGCCTCGGTCTCTTCCGGTGTCTTCAGAGATTGACGCAGTTGCGCAGCTCCCGCGCGACGTCTCCGGCAATGAGCCCTCGCTCGCCCGCGCGCGCGGCCGCATCGCCGGCCATGGCGTGGACCAGCACGCCCACTCTGGCAGCGAGCCACGCGTCGCGGCACTGCGCCAGGATGCCGGCAATGGTGCCAGTCAGCACATCACCCATGCCGGCCGTCGCCATGCCGGGGTTGCCGCGCTCGCATAGTGCTGGTGTGCGACCCGGGGCTCCGACGAGGGTACCCGCGCCCTTGAGCACGACGGTCCCGCGATAACGCGCGATGAGACGCTCGAGGGCGGCAAGCCGGTCACGTTGAATTTCGCCGGTCTCGATCCCGAGCAGGCGCGCCGCCTCGCCCGGATGAGGTGTCAGGATCCAATCCTCGCGCGACGGCGCGCCGCACTCCGCAATGATGTTAAGAGCGTCCGCGTCCACCACGACCGGCTTACCGGAGCGCAGGACTTCATCGAGCACACCCCGAGCCCAGGGCGTACGGCCCAATCCCGGACCGATGCCGATCACATCCGTGCGCTCGAGGGCTTCGGCCAGCGCCTCCGGGGCTGCAAGCGGCAGACAGATGAGCTCCGGCCTGCCGGCGGCGATCGCCGGCACGTTCTCCGGTACGACCGCCACGGTCACGAGACCGGCACCGACGCGCAGACAGGCCTCACCGGCCAGGCGCGCGGCCCCCGGCATGCCCACGCCCCCGCCCACGAGCAGCACCCGGCCGAAATCGCCCTTGTGCGACGCGCGTGCACGGCGTGGCAGTGCCTGTTGGATCGCCGACTCCAGAATGCGCTCGGCTCGGGCCGCGGGCGCTCCCGCCGGCCCGGGCGCGATCTCGAGATCATCGAAGAATAGGGTCCCTGCGAATTCCGGACCCTCGCCCATGAACAAGCCCGTCTTCAACCCGACGAATGTCACGGTGCAATCCGCACGCACGGTGTCACCCAGCGGAACGCCAGTATCGCTGTCGAGTCCGGAAGGAACATCCACCGCAAGCACGGGGCGTTTGGAGCCGTTGATGTCGCGGATGACGCTCGCGAGCTCCTCGCGTGCCGGTCCGCGCAGCCCCGTCCCCAGCAACGCGTCGGCGATGACCTCACCCTCCGCAAGCCTCTCCGGCGCATAGGATTGGATGCGAGCCCCGCTTGCGCGCAGGTCTTCATAGGCCTGAAGGGCATCGCCACGGAGCGCATCGGGTGAGGTCGCGGCGAGCGTGGTGACAGTGAGGCCCGCCGCCTGCGCGAAACGAGCGAGCACGTAGCCGTCGCCACCGTTATTGCCGGGGCCACAGACGATGACGATCCGATGGGCAACGGGGAAGCGGGTGCGCAGGTATCTCAGCGTGGCCTCGCCGGCTCGCTTCATGAGCGTGTAACCCGCAATGCCGAGCTTCTCGATGGCATAGGCATCGAGCCCGCGCACCTGGGCAGTGGAATAGAGACGGATGGGCAGCGCCATCGGCCGATTATACTGGTGTGACGCGCTGGATCCGGGCATCCTGCCCGGCCCAGCGCGCCTCGGGCAAAAAGCGTGGTTTTTGCCCGAGGCTCCGCCACCTGGCGGCGGCGGGGCACCTCCCTGTGCCTGCGACCTGCTCGTGCCGCCGCAGTGGACGCACGTTTCGTGTGAAGAGGGCCATGACACAACCGCCGCAGTTCCGGATGGACCCGGCAGCAGCCAAGCACCGGCTCGCGGCGCGCGCCCGGCAGCTCGGCTTCGACCGTATCGGCGTTGCCTCCATCGACATTGCGGAGGACGAGCAACATCTGCTGCGCTGGCTCGATGCGGGTTTTCACGGGGAGATGGGCTACATGCGCCGCCATGGCCTCATGCGCAGCCGGCCGCAGGAGCTGGCGCCCGGGACGATCCGCGTGGTCAGCGCCCGGATGGACTACTGGCCGCGGTCTTCCCGTGAGCCGCAGGCGGTGCTGGGCGATCCCGAGGCAGCCTACATCTCGCGTTACGCGCTCGGGCGCGATTATCACAAGGTGCTCCGAGGCGGGCTCGCTCGCCTCGCCAGAGAGCTCGCGCGGCAGATCGGTCCGTTCGGCTACCGCGTCTGCGTCGACAGCGCCCCGGTGCTCGAGAAGGCGCTCGCCCGCAACGCAGGTCTCGGTTGGATCGGCAAGCACACCAACCTGATCTCGCGGGACGCGGGCTCGTGGTTCTTCCTCGGGGAGATCCTGACGGACCTGCCGCTGCCTCCTGACGAGCCGGCGAGCGCGCACTGTGGCACTTGCACCGCCTGCATCACGGCCTGCCCGACGGAGGCGATCGTGGCGCCGTATCGCTTGGATGCGCGCCGCTGCATCTCATACCTCACGATCGAGCACCACAGCGCCATTCCGGTGAAGCTGCGCCGGGCGATCGGCAACCGCATCTACGGCTGCGACGACTGTCAGCTCGTCTGCCCATGGAACAA
>JAKBCR010000271.1 GCA_021807675.1 Pseudomonadota bacterium | reverse complement strand
TGCCACGCATTCCCATTCGCCCTCAACGTTTCTGGCTCGCGAGACTCCCGACTGCGATTGCCGAATTACCTTGACCATTGGGTCGAGCCTCGAAAGGCTGCTGTAGTCCATGTCCGTAGAGCCGTCGTCAACGACAATAATTTCGTGCGCTGGCCAGGACTGAGCGAGGACGCTGCGCACCGTCTCCTCGATGAAGCGAGCAGCGTTGTGGGCGGGGATTACGACGGAAATCGTTGGCGTTCTGCCCACGTTCTTAACTCGGGTTGCTATCCATTGTGATCGTAGACGAATCCCGACGTCTCATGCGACGACGTCGCGCAGGCGTGGGTCATGATGTGCGTGGCCATCCGCCGCGATTCGTCGACGGTTCAGGCTGCCGGTGATCCCTGAGTTTGGAGGGAAGGTGCCAGAGCGGGTGAGGCCTCTGCGTGTACGCTCAGCTAATGTCATCCGGCGGTTCTGCGTGACACGCGGTCGGCGCGAATTGTGGCACGTTGAGGGCGAATGGGAATGCGTGGCATTCAATTCATCTCCTTGGCGCCGGCGTGGTTGAGGCGAGCCTGGAGGCGCGCACCGTTGTATGGGGCGTTCAAGCTTGCTGAGAGACGCCCGAGTGAAGCTGTGCTCTCCGGCCTCGAAACGCAGCGCGTATTTGCCGTGGTGTCTGGTTGTGGCAGACATGAGCGCGCGGACAGAGGGCCACGATTGAAACCATGGGATGCGACAAGGGAGGCTCAGGTGGGAGCCATATGACGCCGAACAAACGGAATCCTGGGCAAGGGAGGTCGAGGCGCCCAGTGTGATTGACTGCATCATCGGTACGATGATGTCGCGTGGATCCTCGAAGTGTTCCATTGAGTGAAGCGAGTTCTCGATGTTCAAGGGACGGCTTGGCGGGAGAGTGCCATTGACGTCGACGGCTGAGCCATGATGAGTTGCCGTAAGGATTAAGGTCAGTTGGGTTCGTTCGATGTCTGCAGCGGGATCCTTTGGCTCCTGGCCAAAACTGGACGCGCCTCCCCGGCGAACTGGATCCGGAAGGGCAGCCGAGGATGAAAGAGACATCGAGTTACAATCTCCAGAGTTTGAGGAGTCGCGGTTGTCAGTGGGGCACTGGGTACGTGTCCTTTGCAGTATAAGGCGGCTGAGCATGGCGGTTCAATGCGTCCTGGCGAGATCCGAAGTTCTTGGCCTGCCCTGCCCAAATAAGGAATTTTCGGGTGAGGCGTGGCGCTTTTTCTTTTGGACATGACGCGCAGGTGAAGTGCGCTTCGCAAGCGAGGCGCATCACGGCTCGCAACGGGAGGTCATTCCGAAAGCAAATTTTAGAGCGCGATATAGAGCACCATCGTGCTCAACGCACTTACTGAAGTCTCCGTCGAGAACACCCGGAGATTCGTCATTTCGAACAGTTCGAAGCTTGAGATGCATCGGCCCAGGAGGACATCGCCTGTAAGGGCTCGGAGAGGGGCACTCGTTGCCGTGGCCGAACCAAGGAGTTCAAAAGGGGGGCGCATACGATACTCGCATCATTGGGCGATTTCTGGCCGAATTGTCGCTTGCGTGAGACAGGGGCGTTCCGTGCCATGTAGGTGCTGGCATGGCTCGATTCCTTCGTGATCGAATTCCGACTTTTGGTGTACGAGTGGGCGACGTATGCAGCGTCGAACGGGGACATGATGAACTTGTAGCCGATCCGTCCAGTTACCAGAAATCTAGGCAGCGACTAGGGGAGGGCAGCGCAGGCGTCAGCGAGTGCAGTCGTTGGTGAAAGATCGGGTTGGATCAGCATGATCTTCGATCGCGGATGTTCGGATTGAGCCTCTGAGGCCGCCCCTTCAGCCCGCTCCCGCGGGTTTTTCCGCTCAGCAGCGACACGTCTCGGGTATTGGGATCAACTGGCGTCGGACCATGTGCAGGTTCGCCAGGACAAAGGCGGTAAACAGTCGCGCGGCGTTCTTCGCCAGCCCTCGGTAACGCACCTCGCTGAAGCTCCAGAGGAGCTTCACCACATTGAAGGCGTGGCCGCCGCGGGCTCGGGTCGCTGAGCGCGGCCGGTTGAGTTGGCGCGGATGCTCGGTGAACAGCCGACCCGGGTGGGCTCTGCGGTTCCCCCGGTAGTCACATCATGCATCTTTGGGCTCTGCGTGGAGCTGGTCGTACAGATGGCCGCCAAGAGGGACATATGGTTCATCTGCGTTGAGGCTTACGTACAGTGGGTCGGAAATTACCTTAGGATCGTAGCTCTGCTTCTTGAGATCAGATAACTGGGACTTGAATGTAGCAGTTCGGTCAATGCGTTGAACAACGCGCAGGAACATTGGGCGAGCATATGCAGGAAGGCGTTGTGAGATCATGACTTGAAAAGCAGAGAGGCTAAAGAATTTGTCAATGACAATGGCGGCCATGCCGGCGCGGCCCTCCGTGTTTGGTACGGATACGCCGTATGCAGCGGCGTCGACGATGCCGGGGATGCTGTGTAATATCATTGCAACTTCGGTTGTCGACACGTTCTCACCTTTCCAGCGGTACGTGTCACCGATGCGATCGACGAAATAATAGAATCCCTTCTGATCTCGTCTCATCAGATCGCCGGTGCGGTACCAGGCGTCGCCTGGCTTAAGGACATCCCGCAGTGTTTTGGCCGCAGTTGCACGTGCGTCGACGTATCCGTCAAATGCAGACTGGACGTGCTCTGGATCAGCCAGGATCTGTCCGATCGCTTCTCCAGGTTCATTGGGCTCGCAGCGGACGCACCGTCCTTGTTCATCTCGTATCGGTTCGTCGGTCATTGGATCCGTGCGGATGATGGTGATGGGATAGCGGTGCGCCAGCATCGGCGGGACGCGGCCGATTGAGCCTGGCTTTCCCTCGCAGTTGTACAGTGAGACGTTTCCTTCGGTTGAGGCGTAGTACTCGAGTATCTGTGGAATGCGAAATCGCTTCTGAAATGGAACCCACACGTCTTCGCGTAGTCCGTTTCCGCAGGCGAGGCGAATGGTGTGCTTGGCGTCATCGTCCCGCGAAGGGCTGGCTAGGAGATACCGGCAGAGCTCGCCGATGTACTGAAACAGCGTGCAGCGCTCCTGGGCGATGTCCTGCCAGAAGCGACTCGCAGAGAAGCGTTCCCGCAGTACAACGGTGGCGCCGGCAACCAGCGGCGCTCCGGCTGCGACCACTCCGCCTACGCTGTGGTAGAGGGGTAGACAGTCGTACATGCAATCCTGCGGCGTGATAGCCATCAGGCCACAGAACCAATGAGTCCACTGCATGACGCGAAAATGGCTGACGATCGCGGCCTTGGGTAGTCCGGTTGTGCCAGAGGTGTAGATGTAGAGCGCACGATCCTTAAGGGATGGAAGAAAGCACTCGTCAGGCTCGAGCGGGTGCGAGGGCAGTGATTTGATCGCGTGATCGAGTCGATGTGGCGCCGGGTGCTCGCCGTCATCGTGTCGCCAGATGGAGGTGACGCCGTCGAAGAGGGAGTGGATATCGACGATGCGTTCCCCGAGTCCCGGCCCGACGATGATCGCGCGCGGGCTCACGATTCGAATTGAGTGCGCCAATGCTTCGCCCGTCAGGTTCGTATTGAGCAGAGCGACCGTGATTCCCGCGCGCGTCAATCCCAACCAAATTGCGAGGTACTCCGCGCAATTGCTCATGAGCAGGCAAACGGTCTCGCCGGGCGCAAGATGCTCGGCTCGGGCCCAGCGCGCATAGCGATTGATGCGCTCGGCAAGAGCGCGATAGCTGAGCGCGGTCTCCGGATCGCGCAGTGCTGGGGCGGATTCGAAGCGGTCTGCCAGGTGTCCGATCAGAGCGGGAAACGTTGCGTGTGGGTCACGCGTCAGCGTGGAGGTGCGCTCAAGCGCTCGGATCCAGGCATGCAACGCGTTTGGAGTTCTGGGATGGGTGGTGTCAGATGCCGATTCAGCGGACATATTCGTTGGGCTCGGTCACGGCTCCTCGCGGCTGATCCGCAGTGCCGCGCAGGGAGGTGCAGCAGCGCGATCCTTTGCTTCGGCTGTGTAATCAGCTCCCGGAGTCACCGAGAATTCGATCGATCATCGACTCCACGGTGGCGATGGAGGTGAAGTTCTCGGGCGTAATGTCGTCCTGCGGAATGGCGAGCTCGAATTCAGTCTCGATCGCCAGCATGAGACTGACCATCTTGATGGAATTCAAGCCCAGCTCTGAAAAGCGGGCGTCGATCGGCATCGGGCTGCTGGCTGCGCCCGGACCGAGGATCTGGCGGACGATTGCGATCAACCGCTCGCGAGGTGTCAGGGCTGCCGAGGCGGCCGTACGGATATCGATAGAATTCATGATTGCATCATACTCGCATGCTGCGGCGCTCGCGTGCGCTCACTTGTGTCTATTAGTTGGTCAAGCCAGTTACGGTAAATGCGGACCGCGGATGGCCGCCAGGCCGCGCCCAGGTTCGCAGCAAGATCCGCAGTGGGAAAATCCGCGAAAAGGGACGGATCTCGCGCCGCTTCGGCGCGCGCGCGGAATGCATTCAGGGTCGCGAGTGCCTCGGGCGTGAAATACCCTTGCGGCAGATTGGGCCAGGTGGTGTGCTCGCCGCGCAGGAAGCGGCCGACGTCGCGCCGGTACTCCAGCAGCAGTGTCGTACTTTCGTATTCCGGGTGGCCTTGGAAGCAGAGCAGGGGGCCACGGGCTTCGCGCAGGAAGCAATCGGCACCGGATTCGGGCGAGAGACTTGCAAGCGTATACCCGGCGACCCGCAGAGCCTCAACGGGAAGCTCGTTCCAGCGCGAATGTGGTGTCGCCAGGGATCGGCCCACACCCCGCAGTAATGGATTATCGGCGGTGACCTGGTGCTTAAAGACACCGAAGCGCTTCTCGGGCAGACGCTCACGACGGATCCCATCGAGTGCCTGCACGACGGCGTGAGCCGCGAGGCAGGACCAGACGCTGGGCTTCGCGTGGGTCTGAGTCCACTCGAGCAGCTCGACGATGCGGTCCCAGTAGGGCTCCTGCTCGAGTTGGCTCGAGCGCGGCTCGGTCCCGGTGATGATGAGTGCATCAGGTGGGTCTGCGAGCAACGGTTCGAGTGGCCAGTAGGAGGTTCGAAGATGTTCTCGCGTCGGCTCGTCCCGGGGTACCTCGGGCAAGTAGGACAAGCGCAGACGTACCGGGCGTGTGCCCGCCGCCTCGGCGAGCAAGGAGGCGAATTGGGCCTCGGTCGTGCGCAGCGCGCCGTCCGGCATATTGTTGATCAGGCCGATGATGACGGTGCCGCTCTGGCGCTTACCGCCAGGGGGTACCTCAATCTCGAGCGGCATGGCACGTGTCTCGCTGTGCTGGGAAAGCCCGATGGGGATATGCCCTGTGACTTAGGTCCAGTCCGGGGGTCATTGCTTATGTTTATACTAGCAATATCAGGCACAAAGAACGCAAGCAGAGGGTCGAAATCGTGAACACGATCGCCATGGGTGCCCCGGCCGAAGTCCATCAGCC
>JAKBCR010000270.1 GCA_021807675.1 Pseudomonadota bacterium | reverse complement strand
ATCTGGATGCGCTGGTGCCGGCCTATGCGGCGACGATCCACAAGGCGCAGGGCTCGGAATATCCCGCCGTGGTGATCCCGGTGCTGACGCAGCACTACGCCATGCTGCAGCGGAACCTGCTCTATACCGGCATCACCCGCGGCAAGAAGCTGGTGGTGCTGGTCGGCAGCCGCAAGGCGGTGGCGATCGCGGCGCGCAATGTCTCCGGCCGGAAGCGCTGGTCGAAGCTTCGGGAATGGCTCGTTGTAAGGCCAGCCAGCGCAGCTCGAGACACAAGCCCCCTCATCAAAACAGATGGTGAAGGGCAACCTTGAAGCGGTCGGTGACTCTTTCCTATTACCGCAAACCCTGTATATTGCTTGCTTAACGAGGTGAATTTAGCCGAAGCGCCGCCAAGTTCGCGAAGGCACGCACGAGCGGCGGCGCGCTTGGGAGATCCGCAAGGACCATGCCCGAATGCTCGTCGCGCAGGCGGAGCCGACGTGTGGCGATTGCGATCAGAAACTCGACCGCCGCTTCACCTCTAGCCCGGTCCGACGCCTCCAGAATCCTACGGATGATGCGCGCCGCTTCAGCGCTAACCGTGGGATCGTCGCGATAGTCGAGTTCCGCCGCCCTCGCCCCACGGAGGATACTAGCCTGGATGATGCCGTCATTAAAGCGCCCGAAATTCTCCGGGGAAAGTAGCGTCTGCTGGAGCCAGTTTGTTCGTAGCGCCTGCTCACCGGCCGAGGCCGGCGCGGTCCTGAGCTGCTGCATAACAGCCGAGATCGTGTAGAACACGTCCGCTTGGCTGTTGTTGGCGAAGATCTTCGGCCAGAAGGCGAAGCCCTGCTGGAGCCGCAAGGTCGCAATGCCATCATTCGCCACGAAGAGGTCGTCGATGAGCGGTTCCGATGCCTGTTCCAGCCGACGAAGCCGCCTAGAGATGACATCGCGGCACTCGCCAGACCAGTCGTCGCGGGTTTCTTGGAGCAGGCCGAGCTCCTCGTTCCAGGCATTAGGGGTGGGCGGACTCGGCAGAATCAGCTCTTCCACGATCTCGAGGAGGTGCGGGACATGGTGAGGCGACTGGACAAGCGTCCTGCGGAGCAGATCGCGCCGCTCCTCGCTTGGAATCTTCCCGAGCCCGACGAGATAGATTATCGGTGCCTTCGGGCAGACATTCCTCAGGTCGCGGCTGATCTCGAGCAGAGTCCGGCCGCTTCCGGTGACGCTGGCCACCACGAGCACTGGGTCCAACATCTCCTCCGGCGAACTGTCGATGGAGTCGATTTTGTCGCGACCATGGATCACCATGGTGGAACCGTTGGTTGCCATGACCCGCTTTGCGAGCGGCCTCGACTCCTCGTCGGCGATGATGCAGTGCCGGATTCCGCCGGGAACGTGCCGCCGCACAAAAAAGTCGAGGCGGTCCCCGAATTCCTTCGAGCCGATCAGCTTGTCGGCGCGCACGTAGTATTGCCGCTGTCCACTCGAAACCGTAAGCGCGCCCGAGCCAGCGAGCCTCCCCATCAGCCTCCCAAGGTTCCGCGGAGCATCGGCCTGCTTCATGATGAGCGGCTCTGGCTGCGGACCCTGGATATCAAACTGATCGCCCCTAAGCGGGATCGGCACAGAGCCTCGCGCACACATGAGGCATTTGCCGGATTCATAGATCTCGCGATCGTTGCCATAGCCACGCGGATTGCACTTTGGGTCGATGCGGAGGTCAATCGCGACGCGCAGCTTGTCGGCCGTGGCCCCAAGGAACAGCACGTGTACGACGGCCTCGGGCGAAAAGCCGCGGGAAACGAGCTGCTCGGCGAGGCCACCGCTTGAGGAGGCCGAGATGATCGCCACCGACTCTTCGAGGTTCGAGAAGGGGTACCCCTTGAGTCCCGCGTAGGATCTGAAGTTGTCTGCTGCGAGCTGCGATCGTCCCGGGTCTAGAGTCCTCCACTGCTCGTTCAGGGCGGACACGATGGCATAGAGGGCGGGCGTGTCGATGTACGCCTGCCGGGCCTGCTCCGGGACAAGCCGCATGACGGCTACAGCCAGAAACGCGATCTCGGCCTGCCGAACCAGAATGTTCGAGAGGCGCATAAAGCGATCGGTGTGGCGGCCAGATGGATTTGCGAAGTGGTAGCTGGCGTTTGGCTCTATGAACCCCCCATGCTCCCGAAAGAGTGCGGTCGCCCCACGCCGAAGGATCTCGTCGAGCTTAACATTTGAGACCATCCCGTCCGACGCAATCTGGTCTCGAAAGGCCTGCTTCCCTCGAGCATCGTAGCCAAGGAGGGTCATGCTGCTACGGCCGAGTAGGCGGCTGGTGAGCGCGCTTATTTCACGCCCCTTCATGACCTTTTTGGCGTCCGCACCCGCGCTCTCTCGAATCATCACGATCAGCTCATCTGGCGCTAGGTTCGTTTCCGCCTCTTTGGTGACAGCGGAGGCCAGAGCGGCGGGGTCGGGGTTAGCCGCCGCAACAAACGCCACGAGCGTGTCGACCAGCCGCCCATCCTCCTCCTTGTCGAAGCGCACGAGATGGATCGGGTTCATTTGGTGTCTTCGAGTGGGAAGAGGAAGGTGAAAAGTGAACCGCTGGCCTGCGGCACGTCGCCTTTGCGAGACCATTGTTGAAGCTCTGGTGGGGTTCCGAAGGCCGCTTCGCGCTCCTGGCCAAGATCCGCGTAGAGCGAGTGGCGCCCGGTGCGCACGCGAAGGAAGCCGTCCCTCTCCCGCAGCGCCGCGATCACAATCGGCAGCCCCATCCCGCGCCCTCGGATCGACTTTGTCGAACTGTGCCGCTCAAAGCAGGCGTTGATCGCGATCAGTTCTTCCTCGCGGCCGGCGGCCGGACGACCTAGCCACCGGGAGGCTAGACCAGGGCCGGAGTCGAATACGGAGAACTCGATCAGCTGGAGGTGCGAACGGCCTTCGCGCACCCGGCGTCTCTGGCAGTAACTGAGGAGCGGTGGTGAGTCCTGCACTGCCCTATCGAGGTCCGCCGGTAACAGCGCGTGCCGCCTAGCCTGGATTCCCCGAATTGAGCGCCTGAGGTAATCGCCACGGATGTCGGTCCGCGCGTGGTCATCGGTGTTGCGGAAGAGTTCATAGAGGGCGTCGCCGATCGCCGAGTAGAGGCGAGGCTCGACGGTGCTCCGCGCTGTCTCGGGCATCGTTGCCCTAAGCATGAGACGGCCGACATCGCGGAAGGCACTTTCCGATCTGAGGGAACCGCCCCCGCGCTCGTCCACATCGTAGAGTGTCGCGGGGTAGGGGCGGTTGATATGGTCCGCGCAGATGATCTCGATCTGCGGACCGCGCGATCCGCTCCGAGGATCCCGGCCCTGCAGGATGTTCAGCCGCCGGAGCGCCGCCTCCCTGAGGTTGCCGCGAATGCTGCTTCCGTCCTGTGCAGTTGCCTCGTCGCAAAGCAGGGCCGCGCACAGGCCAACGAGATGCCGTGTGAGCGTCTCGATTTGTCCGTCGCTCTGGTCGCTGGCGTAGGTAGTGAGTTGGGCTGTTTGCTGGGCCTGGGCCCAGGTGATCACTGCCTGGGCTACGGCCGCCTCGCCACCGGCCGCGTTCCCGCGGCTCTTGGTGGCAATCTTCAGGACGGACGTATCCCGGGTTCCCTCGAGTCTCCCGAAGATGCGCTCTGCCTCCGCGACGGAATGTATGGAATTCAGGTCCATGGCGACCGCATGCTAAGAACGATCGCGGTTCTGGGAAAGGGGCGCTGCGTTAGGCTTCCGTCGCCGAGGTACCTCACCTCCGCTTGGAACCGGCTGCATAGTGATTTTGAGCGGCGGCGAAAGGGCCGACCGAGCCGTTGCTGACCGCCGGCCGAATGTGTGGTTCCAATTACGGACCGTTGCCTGATTGGGCCGCAGGCTGAAGCGCTGCGAAGTTCGAAAGTGAGAGTTCGGCCGGGTTGGCCGTGACGGGTTGAGGGCTGCGAGAGAGGCTCGCGGCGCCCGTCGCGGAGACCCGCGATGTCACGTTCAGCCGCTCACGCTCGTCCCGGTCAGGACCGGGCGAGCCTCTATGCCGAAATCACCGACAAGATCATCGCCGAGCTGGAAGCCGGGCGCCTGCCCTGGGTGCAGCCGTGGGGCGCCTCGGGCGCCGGGGCGGCCGTCGGCCTGCCGAGGAACGCCGCCACCGGCCGGCGCTATTCGGGGATCAACGTATTGATCCTCTGGGGCGCGGTCGTCGAGCGCGGCTACTCCGGCCAGGCCTGGCTCACGTTCCGTCAGGCGCTCGCACTCGCCGGCAACGTCCGCAAGGGCGAGCGCGGCGCCACGGTGGTCTATGCCGATCGCTTCGTGCCTGAGGCCGAGCGTGAGCGCGCCGACCGCGACGGCGACGAGCCGAGCGCCATCCCGTTCCTCAAGCGCTTCACCGTGTTCAACACCGATCAGTGCGAAGGCCTGCCCGACACGACCGCATCCACGGCACCGCCGGTTCCCGAGGGCCTCATTCTGCCGCAGGCCGAGGCGCTGATCCGGGCCAGTAGCGCCGACATCAAGATCGGCGGTGACCGCGCGTTCTATTCGGTGATGGGCGACTTCATCCAGGTGCCGCCGCCCCAGGCCTACTTCGAGCCGGTGAACTGGCATCGCACGGCTCTCCACGAGCTCGGCCACTGGTCAGGCGCGGCCCATCGGCTGGCCCGCGACATGTCCGGCGGCTTCGGCTCCGCCAATTACGCGAAGGAAGAACTGGTCGCCGAGATGACGGCGGCGTTCCTCTGCGCCAGCCTCGGCATTGTGCCGACCGTCCGGCACGCCGACTACATCGGTTCCTGGCTGGAGGTGCTGCGCGACGATGACCGCGCGATCATCCGTGCCGCCAGCGCGGCCTCGAAGGCCGCCGACTATCTGCTGGCGTTCCAGGCCGATGAGGATGGGCCGGAAGCTCCCTCGGGTCTCGCGATCCCGGCCGCGGCGCCCGAGAGCCAGAGGGCCGCCGGCGTTCCGTGACGGGTCGACGGGTCGGGAGAGAGGCTTCCGGCCGGCCCGTCATGGAGAACTGCCATGAGTGCCGCCGAAAACGTCGACCGCCACTCCCACCATGCCGAGCTGATCGCGAAAGCCCTGGCGACCGAGGGTGGCCACCTCTCGATCGGCCGGGGCGGCTTCATCCTTTGGTACGGGGACGGATGCAGGCTCCTCGGATACGACTCCGAGCCGATCAAGGCGGCGTGCATCGAAGCCGGCCTGCCGGTGATCGACAGCCGTGGCGTCGCCTTCGACGCCGTGGCGCCGCTCGTCATACGCGGGCCGATGGTCGCCGTCGGCGCGCCGCCCGACCCGCCGCCACACGGCCCGTTCAGCTATGCGCCCCTGGCGGCGGTGGCAGCTGCCTACCGCACCGCCGGCGCCGAGGTGGTCAACCTGCCCGAGACGGCGGCGGATGCCCCCGGCGCCTGAGGCTCGCGCCGCCGCCGAGAGCGAGAGGGCGGAGGGGATTTTCGTGACGGGTCGAGGGGCTGGGAGAG
>JAKBCR010000052.1 GCA_021807675.1 Pseudomonadota bacterium | reverse complement strand
GCCGGCGTTACCGCCCGGACCGCGGGCGCAGCGGGTCGGGGAGCCTCAGCGCTTCAAGGCGCGCTTCAGCGCGTCGGCCATCACCCCGTTGGCTTGCGGTTCGCCCCTCGGGCGCTCTTGCGGGCGAGATCCCGGGCGCGGCGGGCGGCCCCGGTCGCGCTCGTCCCCACTCGGGCGGCCGGCTTGCGGCCGGGCCCGCGGCGAGGCATCCCCGAGTCTCATGGTGAGCGCGATCCGCCGCCGTTGCAGATCGACCTCGAGCACCTTCACTTTCACCACATCGCCGGTCTTGACCAGCTCGCGCGGATCCTTGACGAATCGCTCCGACATCATCGAGATGTGCACCAGCCCGTCCTGGTGAACACCGACATCGACGAAGGCGCCGAAGTTGGTGACGTTGGTCACCACCCCTTCGAGCACCATGCCCGGCGCCAGATCCTTCAAGTCCTCCACACCCTCCTGAAACGCCGCGGACTTGAATTCCGGACGCGGATCGCGCCCCGGCTTTTCCAACTCCTTCACGATGTCCCGCACCGTTGGCAGCCCGAAGCGCTCATCCGTATAACGGGCGGCATCGACCTGCCGCAAGACGCGCGAGTCGCCCATCACCTCGGCGAGCGGCTTGCGCAGATCCGCGAGGATGCGCTGCACGAGCGGATAGGCCTCCGGGTGCACCGCCGAGCGGTCGAGCGGATCCTCGCCGTCGTTGATGCGCAGGAAACCGGCGGCCTGCTCGAAGGTCTTGGCGCCGAGCCTCGGTACTTCACGAAGCGCTTCACGGCTGCGAAACGCGCCCTTCTCGTCCCGGTGGCGCACGATCGCTCCGGCGAGCGACTCCGACAGCCCCGAGATGCGGGTGAGCAATGCGGGCGAGGCGGTGTTCACGTCGACTCCCACAGCGTTGACGCAGTCCTCCACCACCGCATCGAGCGAGCGCGCAAGCTTCGTCTGGTTCACATCGTGCTGGTACTGTCCGACGCCGATCGACTTAGGGTCGATCTTGACGAGCTCGGCCAGGGGATCCTGGAGGCGGCGAGCGATGGAGACCGCTCCCCTCAGTGTCACATCGAGCCCGGGCAGCTCGCGCGAGGCGAGCTCCGAGGCCGAGTAGACCGATGCGCCCGCCTCCGACACGACGATCTTCGTGAGCTTGAGGTCCGGATTGCGCTTGATCAGATCGGCAGCCAGCCTGTCGGTCTCCCGCGAGGCGGTGCCGTTGCCGATGCTGACGAGGTCGACCGCGTGCTTCTTCGCTATCGTCGAGAGCGCCTGCAAAGCCCCCTCCCAGTCGTTGCGCGGCACATGGGGATAGACTGTCGCGGTCTCGAGCACCTTGCCGGTGCGATCCACCACTGCGACCTTGACCCCCGTGCGCAGACCCGGATCGAGTCCCATCGTGGCCCGGGGACCTGCCGGCGCGGCGAGCAAAAGATCGTGCAGATTGCGGGCGAAGACGCGGATGGCCTCCTCCTCCGCGCGCTCGCGCAGCTGCGCCAGCAACTCGCCCTCGAGTTGCCAGGCGAGCTTCACTTGCCACGTCCAGCGAGCCGTCTGCTGTAGCCAGGCATCGCCCGGGCGGCCACGGCTTGCGATCTGGAAGCGCGAGGCGATCTTGCGCTCGCAGGAATTGAGCGCTTCGACTGCCGCCGGCTTCGCGGTCTCCCCGAGCTCCTCCGGCAGCTTCAGGGCGAGTTGCAGGACTTCCTCCTTGCGTCCCCGAAAGAGCGCGAGCGCCCGATGTGACGGGATGACCGCGAGAGGCTCCCGGTAATCGAAGTAGTCGCGGAACTTGGCACCGGCTTCCGCTTTGCCGTCAGCGACCCGAGATACCAGCTGCGCGCTCGATCGCAAGTGCTCCCTCAGCTCACCGACCAGCGCCGCATCCTCCGCGAACTGCTCTATCAGCACCTGGCGGGCGCCCTCGAGCGCCGCCTTGGCATCGGCGACACCGGGATTCTCGCCGTGCTCCGTCGTGAACGGCGCCTTGAGGTACTTGACCGCTTCCGCCTGCGGATCGAGTGTTGGATCGGCGAGGAGCGCTTGCGCCAGCGCATCGAGACCCGCTTCCCGGGCGATCTGCGCCTTGGTGCGGCGCTTGGGCTTGAAGGGAAGGTACAGGTCCTCGAGCCGCTGCTTCGTGTCGGCCACCTCGAGGCTCTCCCTGAGCTGCGGCGTCAGCTTGCCCTGCTCCTCGATGCTCTTCAGCACCGCGGCGCGCCGCTCCTCGAGCTCGCGAAGGTAGGCGAGGCGCTCCTGCAGCGCCCGCAGCTGCGCATCATCGAGCGCACCGGTCGCCTCCTTGCGGTAGCGCGCAATGAATGGCACGGTGGCCCCGCCATCGAGCAGGGCGACCGCGGCGATCACCTGCTGCGGCTTGACGCCGAGCTCGGTGGCAATACGGGATTCGATCGTGATCATGCGCCGCACTATGCGCAATCACCGCGGGTCCAACAAGACTTGCGCCGGCGCGCGGATTTATATACGGCCCCGCAGCAGTCCGAGATATGGTAGGTTGCGCGCGCAGCCGAGAGCGAGCCCCCGTGGCGAACACACTGATCTACGAGACCCGACGCCTGCAGTTTCCGCTCGATACGCTAGTCGACGCCCTCATCGAGCTGGAAGAGAAGCAGGGACATTGGCCATCGAAGTGCACGGTGGTCGGGGCGAGCATAGAGAACCCGGGCGGTGGGAATGCTGTCGTCGTTCTCTCGATTCACCGGGCGCAGAGCAGTCAGGTGAGCGAGCGCCGGTATTCCTCGCCCATGATCGCCGCCGCGATCGTCAACTACTGCGTGGCGATGCGGGTCCCCATCCCGCGCAATTCCTCGAAGAGCCTCCAGGCCCTCCCGGACGGCGTTGCGCTCGTTCTCGAGAACACCGTCATCCTGAATAGCCGGCATGAGGAACTCTCGATGCTGCCGGCGGGCAGCGTACCGCCAACGCCTGGCCAACCCGCAGGCGAGACAGCCGCCGCAGCCCACGAATCAGGTACAGCGCCCCAAGAAGCCTCGCCAGAGCCAGCAGCGACCCCGCCGGATGCCGCCTGAGCAGGCGTCCGCCGGCCGGGATCAGCCGCCCTCCGAGCGGCACGACCGAGACTGCTGCGGCGACGCGTCCGAAGGCGGAGCCCGCCGGACCCACGGCACGCGCCGCCCTTTCGACGAGGCGGCCGATGTCGGCCAGCGTGCCGCCCGACTGGCCCAGATAATCGGCATCGACGCTCATGATCCTCACAATGGCGCGATACTCGGCGGGTTCCGGTCGTTGACGACGCCGGGGTACGCCGGGCGCCGGATGCGATCTATCGCCGTCACCAGGTGATGAAACACCTCCAACAGGGGAAGGGATAGGCCGAGCTCCGTGGCTTTGCGGACGACGTAACCGAAGGTTTCAGCCACCTCGAGCGGCCGGCCTGCCTGCAGGTCCTGAAGCGCCGACATCCGGTGCTCCGGCGCCCGCTCGCGCATCTGCTGTCCAGCCCTGCGGATCGCCTCTATCGCCTGCGGCTCCGGAGCGTCGAGGAGGGTCCGCAGCGGGAGAGCCGCGACCCCCTCTACCAAGGCGATTTCCTGCGCTCTCGCCACTGCCGAGACCTCCCGCACGAGCCGAACCAGCACCTGCGCGCAGTCCGCATCCATGAGATAACGCCAGCTGACGGACCTCGTCGTCACCGCCAGACTCATCAGCCCGAGCCAGACCGTGAGCTTGCTCCATTCCATCGAGACGATGTCGGCAACCGCGCTCGAGCGGACGCCTGCGGCATCGATCAGGCCCGCTATGCGCCGGGCCCGCTCGCTGATGCCGCCGGCAAGCTCACCGAGCGGAAGGCTCGCGTTGCGCGTGAACAATACTTCGCCCGATGGCAGCAGCTCACCGCTCGTATCCGCAAGCGCGCCGAGCACACGCTCGGCGCCGAAAGTCCGAGCGAGAAGCTCGTTCTTCAGAACGCCATTTTGAATGGACAGCGCCGCCTCGACTCTCACCGTCCTCAGCCGCTCGAGCGCGGCATCGGTGCCGGGTGTCTTCATCGCTACGATGAGAGTGTCTGCCGCCTGCAGCCGGCCGGGATCGGTGATCACCGGCACCCGAACAGAGAAGTCGGCCAATCCCGTGATGCGCAGTCCGTCCCGCTCCACGGCGCGTGCACGCTCGCCGCGGGCGATGACGATGACCGGGTGACCGGCGCGCGCCAGGTGCGCGGCCAGGATGGAGCCGATGGCTCCGGCTCCGAGAATGGCGAATTCAGCTCGAGTCAAATCAACGCCTCCCGCGTCAGTATATACGCGAGCGGCCGGTCCGCTGCCGGCGCCCAGTCTCAGGCCTGCGGGTCGAAGCGCGCGGACGTTCTCGGTGAGGGCCTCGGCCACCTCGGCGCTCTACCTGGACGAGGTCGTCGTGCCGGAAGGTAACCTGCTGCCCGGTGCCGCAGGCCTGAAGGGCCCGCTCTCGTGTCTTACGCAGGCACGCTACGGCATCGCCTGGGGCGCCATCGGCTCACGCTCGGCCGCGAGCTGACGGGCTTCAACACATTCTGACATGACCAGGCGATGATGCACGCCATCCCGAGTACCGAGAGAACCGTCTTCATCGAAACCACCCTGATCCCGCGAGGCCTCTCAAGAAAAGCCCGAGACCCCGGCAGGGTTCCGACAGCCGGGCCGGGCTGCGGACCTGAGCCTCGGCTGCCGGACCGCGGCTCATCCAGTAGCCATCGTCCCGGGCAGCTGCATGGACAGCAGCACCGCGCGCTTCTTACTCTTCGGTCATGCGAGAGCTACGCGACGTGAAGAAGCTGGAGGACCGCTTCGGTCAGTTCCTGGTGCGCGTGAAATGTCCGGATTGCGGCGGCTCGCGCGACATCCCCGCTGAGGCACTGGCGCGCCTCGTCGGATGGTCGGCCAGCCTCGAGAGCCTCGCGCCGCGGTTGCGCTGCTCGAGATGTGGGGCCAAGGGCACTGCAACGGTGACCCCCGTCGGCCTGCCGCGGCCGCGGGGGTTTACCAACAATCCACACTGACCGCCCCGTATCGGCGACGATCGCACAGTCCCTCCGGAACTAGCCCTCGGCGTGACGGGTCGCCTCGAAGAGAAACCACACTCGATTTTCCGTCTCGTCGATCCAGTTCTCGAGCAGGCTCGCGGTGGCCACATCGCCCTGCTCATCGCACACCCCGTGCAGCTCCCTCATGTACACGGCGAGCTGCCTGTTGTCTTCCCTCAGCTCCGCCAGCATGTCCCGCGGCGTGACGAAGCTCGCGTCGTTGTCCTTCAAGCGCTGCAGTTTCGATATCTGCCCGATCGATTTCAGCGTGCCGCCGCCGATTTTCCTCGCCCGCTCGGCGATAGGATCGGTCATCTCATAGACCTGCGTCGCCTGATCGTCCAGCAGCAGGTGCCAGTCGCGAAAGTGCGGTCCCGACATGTGCCAATGGAAATTCTTCGTCTTGAGATACAGAGCGAAGGTGTCGGCGAGCAGCGTGGTGAGTCCGGGCGGGATATCGCGAACCGCCTCTTGCGAAAGGCCCGATGGGGTATTGAGGGTGGCGGTTTTTCTGGCTTCATTGACCATCGCGGGGCTCCTTTCGGATTGAATTGGCTGGAGGTGGGGTCACGAGAGCTGCAGGCAATCATATCGCCGCGACGCGCATCAGACGAGCATCACCTCGCACTCCCAGGCCTGCCTCTGCCCGAGGCCGAAGCGTGGCGAGCCTCCGGCTCGTGCGATCGGTGCGGGCGCGCAGCTTGCTCCTGGTTCGCACATAGATTCGTACCCCGCCGTGCACGGCGGGCGCTGTCTTGGCCGCGGGCAGGAGGAAACCCACCGAAGACCCATCTGCAGCAGATCCAGGCGCTGCGCGAGCGCGCGCCAGCACATCGCCGAAGGGGCGATCACCCCCGACTACCGGCTCGACCGCGAGCAGTCGATTCGGCTTCTCAACGAGGCGCTCGCCACCGAGCTCGTCTGCAGCTGCGCAATTTTACTACTTCATGGCGATCGGCATCCGCTCGCAGGCGGTCAAGGAAGAGTTCAAGGAGCATGCACGCGAGGAGCAGGTGCACGCCGAGCGCATTGCCGAGCGGGTCATGCAACTCGGTGGCAAGCCGGAGATGAATCCGGCGATGCTGACGGACCTGAGCCACAGCGAATACCGCGAAGGCGGCGCGTTCACCCTCGACCGCGAGCCAGCGAATCCTTGCGCCGCTCCATCAGCCTCCAGATCATGGGGGTGAAGATGAGCTGCATGGCGATATCCATCTTGCCGCCCGGGCAGACGATGGTGTTGGGCCGCGACATGAAGGAGTCGTGCAGCATCGAGAGCAGGTAGGGGAAGTCGATCCCGCGCGGGTTCGAGAAGCGGATGACGAGAAACGACTCGTCCGGTGTCGGGATGAACCGGGCGACGAAGGGGTTCGAGGTGTCGACGACCGGAACGCGCTGGAAGTTGATGTGCGTGCGCGAGAACTGCGGGCAGATGTAGCTCACATAGTCGGGCATGCGGCGCAGGATGGTGTCAGTGACCGCCTCCGCGGAATAGCCCCGCGTCGACCTGTCGCGGTGCAGCTTCTGGATCCACTCCAGGTTGACGACCGGGGTGACGCCGATCAGCAGATCCACGTGAGCCGCGACGTCGAGTTCTTCGGTCGCCACCGCTCCATGCAACCCTTCGTAGAAGAGCAGATCGGTATCGCTGGGCATCTCCTCCCACTCGGTGAAGGTGCCGGCCTTCTGCGCGAACCGGGCGGCCTCGGCGTCGTCGTGCAGGTATTTGCGCACCTTCCCCGTGCCGGCCTGCGCATAGCCGCGGAACAGCTCCTCGAGCTCCGCAAACAGGTTCGCCTCCGGGCCGAAGTGGCTGAATCGGTGATCTCCGCGCGCGAGCGCCTCCGCCAGCTGCTCCTTCATCCCCGCGCGGTCGTAGCGGTGGAAGCTGTCACCTTCGACGAAGGCCGCCTTGATGTGCTCGCGGCGAAAGATCTGCTCGAAGGTCTTGCTCACCGAGGTGGTGCCGGCGCCCGAGGAGCCGGTGACTGCGATGATCGGATGACGGGCGGACATGGGTATGGCCTCGGTCAGATGCGCTGGGTGAAAAGCCCCCGCGTCGCAAAGAGGGGCACATCGAGCTCGAACTCGTTGTGATCCCGGTGATAGCGCTCGATGCGCTCGACCTCCGCGCGCGCCCCGAAGACGAAGCTGATGCGCTGGTGCAGGCCCTCGGGCACGACCTCGAGGATCGGCCCGTGCCCCGTGCTCGCCCGTCCGCCCGCCTGCTCGATGAGATAGCCGATCGGATTGGCTTCGTAGAGCAGCCGCAGCCGGCCGGGACTGGCCGGGTCCTTGCGGACCCGCGGATACATGAACACCCCGCCCCGCATCAGGATGCGGTGCGTCTCGGCCACGAGCGAGGCGATCCAGCGCATGTTGAAATCCTTGCCGCGCGGTCCGCTCTGCCCCGCGAGGCACTCGTTCACGTACCGCCTGACCGCCGGCTCCCAGTGGCGCGAATTGGATGCGTTGATCGCGAACTCGCAGGTGGTCTCCGGCACCCTGAGGTTCGGGTGAGTCAGCATGAACTCCCCGATTTCCCGATCGAGCGTGAACCCGTTGACGCCGCGTCCCGTCGAGAGCACGAGCATGGTCGCCGGCCCGTAGATCGCATAGCCGGCGCAGACCTGCGCGCTCCCCGGCTGCAGGAACTCGGCCTCCGTCGGCTCGCAAACCCCGTCGGGGCACTTCAGGACGGAAAAGATGCTGCCGACCGAGACGTTGACGTCGATGTTGGACGATCCATCGAGCGGGTCGAAGAGCAGCAGGTAACGCCCGCGCGGATACGTATCGGGTATCGGGTAGGGCCTATCCTGCTCCTCCGAAAGCATCCCCGCGAGCTGCCCGCCCCACTCGTTGGTGCGCAGGAAGATCTCGTTCGCAAGCACATCGAGCTTCATCTGCGGTTCGCCCTGACCGTTGATCGTGCCCGCATCGCCCAGCGCATTCGCCAGCGACCCCTTGCCGATCAGCGTAGCGATGCGCTTGCATGCCAGCCGCACGTCATTGACGATCGCCGTGACGCTGCCGCCAAGCCCACTCGCCCCCGCCGCCGCGTTGAGCCGCCGTTGCTCCTCGATCAGGAATCGGGTGATCGTTCCGGTATTGAACAGGCCGCTAGTCACGTTCGTCTCCCCTTTTCAACAGGTAGGGAGCGTCTCGCAAGATGACCCTGTCCGGACGCTCGCCGGCAGGAGCCGGCGAGCGAGCCTACAGGGGTCCGCCGCATGCGGCGGACGGGTGCCCAGGGATGGGCACCCTGGGCTTGCGCGGAGCATGGAATGCGCAGCGCAATGTACTTGCGGCGTTCCAGACACGGTCATGTTGCGAGGCGCTCCCCAAACACGCGGCTCGCCCGAATATCCAATTCGTCTATCGTCTCGAGGTCCTGTCGTGAGATCGATCCCCCCTTGCGCTCGAACAGCCGGCTCGCCTGCCTGAGCCGTGCCCGATCGAGCGCATTGCGGATCGAACGGGCATTGGCGAAGTGTGGCTGTGCCCGGCGCCTCTCGATGTACTCCCGCAACGCCTGATCCGCTGGCGCGCTCAATCGATACTGCATCTGCTGCAGCATCAGTCCCGCGATCGCGAGCAACTCCTCCGGCGTGTAGTCCGGAAAGTCGATGTGGTGCGCGATGCGCGAGGACATCCCCGGGTTGCTGCGGAAGAAAGTCTCCATTCTCTCCTTGTACCCGGCCAGGATGACGACCAGGTCGTCGCGCTGGTTCTCCATCACCTGCAGCAGCATCTCGATCGCTTCCTGGCCATAATCGCGCTCGTTCTCCGGCCGGTAGAGATAGTAGGCCTCGTCGATGAAGAGCACCCCGCCCATGGCCCGCTTCAATACTTCGCGAGTCTTCGGCGCGGTGTGCCCGATGTACTGTCCGACGAGGTCATCCCGCGTCACCGCCACAAGATGGCCTTTGCGCACATAGCCCAGGCGGTGGAGGATCTCCGCCATGCGCATCGCCACCGTGGTCTTGCCCGTGCCCGGGTTACCCGTGAAGGACATGTGCAGCGCCGGAGGTCCGGAGGAGAGCCCGACCGCCCGCCGCAGCTTGTCGATGAGCAGCAGCGCCGCGATGTCGCGGATGCGGCTCTTGACCGGCGCGAGTCCTACGAGCTCGCGATCGAGGCTTTCCAGCACCCCGCCGACGTGCGAGTCGCGGAACGCGGCCTCGATGTCGAGGGGGTCATCGCCGGCCGGCGCGGCATTCGATTCGTCCCGAGAGGACGAGATGGGATGGGATTTGGCGTTCATGGGCGATCAATACCGCTCCCCCTCCGGACGCTCCGTCGCATACGCGCGCGTCGTATAGCGCACGCTCCGCCCGGGACCCTCCTGGCGCACCAGGCTGAATCCCGGCTCGGCGGCGGGCCTCCCGACGATGAACGAGAGCCGCAGCGACTCCCGCCCCCGCGTGGAATCGAGCGCGTTGACCTTGATGTAGTGGTTGGGAAATGTCTTACGGCAGGCGCTCACCTCCGTCATGATGCCCGCGGCATCGCGGATGTCGAACATGGGCATACCGAACATCTCCCAGTAGGTGTTACGCGGATGCGGATCGTCCGTGTATTCCACCGAGACCGCCCAGCCGTTGCGGAGGCAGTACTCGATCTGGCTGGCGATCTGCTCGTCCGTCAGGTCGGGCAGGAAGGAGAAGGTGCCTTGGGTGATTCTCATGAATGGCTCCTCAGGCGACGGCCGGCGTCGGCACGAAGTCCGGCGTGTCGGTGCTCGCATAGTTGAAAGTCACCTCGCCCCAGACATCGAGGGCGGCCTTGAGCGGGGCGCAGCCCCGGGCCGCTGTGCCGAGGATCTCCGGTCCCTCCCTCCAGATGTCCCGCCCTTCGTTGCGCGCGAGCACCATCGCCTCGAGCGCCACTCGGTTCGCCGTGGCGCCGGCGGCGATACCCATCGGATGGCCGATCGTGCCGCCGCCGAATTGCAAGACCACATCCTCCCCGAGATAGTGCAGCAGCTGGTGCATCTGTCCGGCATGAATGCCCCCGGAGGCGACCGGCATGACGCCGTGCAGGCCCGCCCAGTCCTGCTCGAAGAAGATTCCCCGCTGCAGGTCCTGCGGATTGCGCCCTTCGCGCAGCACGTTGTAGAAGCCCTGCACCGAGTTGGGATCGCCCTCGAGCTTGCCGACCACGGTGCCTGCGTGGATGTGATCGACACCCGCGAGCCGCATCCACTTCGAGATCACCCTGAAGGAGACGCCGTGGATCTTCTGGCGTGTGTAAGTGGAGTGCCCCGCCCGGTGCAGGTGCAGGATCATGTCGTTGCGGCGCGCCCAGCGCGACATCGACTGGATGGCGGTGTAGCCGATCACCAGATCGATCATGACGATCACCGATCCCAGCTCCTTGGCGAACTCCGCCCGCTCGTACATGTCCTCCAGGGTTCCCGCGGTCACGTTGAGGTAGTGCCCCTTCACCTCGCCCGTGGCCGCCTGCGCGCGATTGACCGCTTCCATGCAGTAGAGGAACCGGTCCCGCCAGTGCATGAAGGGTTGCGAGTTGATGTTCTCATCGTCCTTGGTGAAATCGAGGCCGCCCTTCAGCGCCTCGTACACCACGCGCCCGTAATTCTTGCCGGAAAGACCGAGCTTGGGCTTCACCGTCGCTCCGAGCAGCGGCCGGCCGAACTTGTCGAGCCGCTCGCGCTCGACCACGATCCCGGTCGGCGGCCCCGCGAAAGTCTTCACGTATGCGGTGGGGAAGCGCATGTCCTCGAGACGCAGCGCCCTGAGCGGCTTGAAGCCGAAGACGTTCCCGATGATCGAGGCGCTCAGGTTCGCGATCGAGCCCGGCTCGAAGAGATCGAGGTCATAGGCGATGTAGGCGAAATACTGCCCCGGAGAGCCCGGCACCGGATCGACGCGGTAGGCCTTCGCCCGGTACCGGTCGCAGGCCGTGAGCCTGTCGGTCCAGACCACGGTCCAGGTGGCGGTGGAGGACTCGCCCGCCACCGCGGCGGCGGCTTCCTCGGGCTCCACCCCGTCCTGCGGCGTGATACGAAAGAGCGCCAGCACGTCGGTGGACGATGGGGAGTAGTCCGGATTCCAGTAACCCATCTGAGCGTACTTCAGCACGCCTGGCCGGTAGCGCGCTGCGCCGGTCTTGGCCCGCTTCTGCTCGTCGGTGGCGATTACGCTGGCTTTCATGGCTGACCTCTGCGCCTGCTTCTTACCCGGCGGCCATCGTGGGGCTTGATTCTCATTAGGTCTAGTTAGATATTGTTGTTCTCTCCATAAACTATCCTTATAGATGCTTAACGTTACCATTCGGCAGATGCGCGTCTTCGCCGCAGTGGCCCGCAATCTCTCCTTCACGCGCGCCGCGCAGGAGCTGCACCTGACGCAGCCTGCGGTCTCTCAACAGGTGAGCCTGCTCGAGGAGGAGGTTGGGATGCCGCTCTTCGAGCAGATCGGCCGCAAGATCCGCCTCGCTCCGGCCGGGCTGGAGCTGCTGCGCTATGCCACCCAGGTGACGGAGCTGCTGCGGGAAGCCGGCGAGACGCTCGCGGCGATGCGGGGATTGAAGCGCGGGGAATTGAAGCTCGGAGCGGTGAGCACTGCCAAATATTTCGCGCCGACTCTCCTCTCGGCGTTCACGCCGGCCTACCCCGAGGTGACGATCAAGTTCACCGTCGCCAACCGCGAGGAGATCGTGAGGCTGCTCGGCGCGAACGAGCTCGACCTCGTCATCATGGGGCGTCCGCCGCGCGAGCTTGATACCACGGCGGAGCCCTTCGCCCGCCATCCTCTCGTGATCATCGCCTCGCTCGACCACCCGCTCGCCCGCCGCCGCGGCATTTCGCTGAAGTCCCTCGCGCGGGAGAGCTTCATCATCCGCGAGCAGGGCTCCGGCACGCGCGCATCCATGGAGCACGTCTTTCGCGAGCGGGGCGTGGGCTTTCGCGCGTCCATGGAGGTGAGCAGCAACGAGACGATCAAGCAGGCGGTAATGGCCGGCATGGGCTTGAGCTTCATCTCATCGCACACCATCGGTCTCGAGGTCGAGACCGGCAGGCTCGCCATCCTGGACGTCGTCGGCCTGCCGATCGTGCGGGACTGGTACGTGATTCACCTGCGGGAGAGGATCCTCTCGCCCATCGCCGCGGCGTTTCGCGCCTACCTCCTCGAGCACGGCGCGCGGGTCATTCTCGACACCGTGGGCGATGTCACGATGAGGCGAGTCCCGCGGCTGCGGGCCCGGGGGGCGGCCGTCGAGACCGGCTCCGCGGGAGCTGGCTCTCGCGCCCGCGGATCTCAGCGGGCGGGAAGAGCCTGACCGAGATCAGTGCAGGATGCGGCCGGTCTCCTCGACCTTGTCCGCATCCACGGTGGGCACGTCCGCCCAGAATGCCGATGCCGGCCGTGAGCTCCCGTGTTCCAACGAGCCGCATGAGCGCCGGACTGCGTGTCCCGCTCAGCCAGCAGACCAGCCGGGGCGCGGCGACCGCCGCCGCTCCGAGACCGATGCTGAACCAACCGAGGCTGCGCTCGAGCGATTCCGCGGCTGCGGCTTGCGCGAGGCCGCCTCGCGGGCCACGGCGCGCTGGCGGCGCATGCTCGAAACCCGCGTAGTCGGCGGGTCGTCGGCTGCTTCGTCCCAAGCCCTGCTGTGTGACGTCGGTCGCCATGAGCTCTCTCCCGAATGGGCGCGCCCTGCCATCCGGGCGCGCCCACTGACAAGCCGAGAGGAGACCCGGCGGTTACGGCCGCCGGCACCGATTCACTCAGCCGCGGGAGAAGCCGAAACGCCGCCCGCTGTGCGAACCGAAGCTGCGGCCGGAGGGTCGCGAATGCTCGGCCGCTCCCGGGCCTCGACCGTTACTCGCGCGGGGCGCTTCGCGCCGTCCCAAATCGCTCCCGGCGATTTTGCGCCGGCCGGCCTGATGCCTCGTCTGCGCGGCGTGCGCGGATGGCGCAGCAGGTCTCGGTGTCGGGCGCTGCTCGTGCTCGACCGCCAGGGCAAACTCGGGAGTCGCGGCGATCGGCAGCGAGCGGCGCAACAGGCGCTCGATGTCCCTCACGAGGTCGCCCTCATCGGGCGCCACCAGCGAGATGGCGTAGCCTGCGCCGCCGGCGCGGGCCGTGCGGCCGATGCGATGCACGTAGTCCTCGGGCACGTTCGGCAGCTCGTAGTTCACCACGAAGGGCAGCTCCTTGATGTCGAGACCGCGCGCGGCCACCTCGGTGGCGACGAGGGCCGTTATCTTTCCGCTCTTGAACTCCGCAAGGGCCCGCACGCGCGCATTCTGGCTCTTGTTGCCATGGATGGCCGCCGTCGCTATGCCTGCGCCCGCGAGCTGCTCGGCCAGTCGGTTCGCACCGTGCTTGGTGCGGGTGAAGACCAGCACCTGGTGCCAGCCACCCTCGCGGATCAGGTGCGCCAGCAGATGGCGCTTGTGCTCCTTCGGCACGCGGTAGACCCGCTGCTCCACGCGGTCAGCGGTCGCATTGCGCGGCGCGACCTCTACGGTCACTGGATCGTGCAGCAGACGGGTGGCCAGATCGCGGATGTCATCCGAGTAAGTCGCCGAGAACATCAGGTTCTGCCGCCGCGCCGGCAGCAGCTTCAGCACCTGGCGGATGGCGTGGATGAAGCCCATGTCGAGCATCCGGTCCGCCTCATCGAGGACGAAGTGACGGACCTCGCGCAGATCGAGCGCCTTCTGGCCGGCAAGATCGAGTAGCCGTCCGGGCGTGGCGACCAGAAGATCGCAACCGCCGCGCAGGGCGTCGATCTGCGGATTGATGCTCACGCCGCCGAAGACCACGCAGATGCGCGCTCTCATGTGCCGGCCGTACTGGCGAGCGCTCTCCGCCACCTGGGCGGCGAGCTCCCGGGTGGGAGTGAGGACGAGCGCCCGCGGCGCGCGGCCGGCGGGGCCTTGCGCGAGCGCCTGCAGCACCGGCAGGACGAAGGCGGCGGTTTTGCCGGTGCCGGTCTGGGCGCCGGCCAGCACGTCGCGGCCGGCGATCACGGCGGGAATCGCCTGCATCTGAATGGGGGTCGGCGTCTCGTAGCCCTGCTCGGCCACGGCGCGCGACAGCTCGGGCACAAGCCCGAGATCGGTGAAGAACATAGTGTCGGGGAACCTCTGTGTTGGCTTGCCCAGCCCGGCCGGGCGGGCATCGCCACGTGAAGCGGGGCTTGGATGTGGCGCCCCGCGGGATGCGGCGCGGACTCTACCGGCTTTCCAGCCGCGCGTCGAGCCCTGAGAATGGCTAAACTAAGCGCCAGCGGGCAGTGTGAACGGATCGGCGGTCGGCACCTCTAACCAAGCCGTACCGGTCCCAAGCCGTCCCGGCATTGAGCACACATGCCCATCCATCCCGTGTGACAGGGGGAGCTTTCCGATGATTTTCGACCGCGCTCGCGCCAAACCGGGCGCCCTGGGGTCTCTGCGTCTCTGGATCTGCGGCTTTGGTGCGGCGCTCACGGCTGCGCTTGCCGGCTGCAGCACCAATACGAATGTCAACAACGGCACCCCTGTGGTGACCGTCACCAGCCAGGCGACCGGGGATTTCTCGACGTACGTCGTCGGCGTCACGCTTTACAGCCTGACCCGCACCGACGGCTACATCGCCTATCCCGCCGGCTACACATACGAGGAATTCGCGGATCTCACCCAGCGGGTGGATCTCACGGAGCTGCTGAACGCGGTCGGGGTCCCGACGGGCACCTATACCTCGGCCAGCATCGGCATCGACTACTCCTCGCCGATCATCTACCTCAAGGGTGAGTCCACCAAGGCCACGGTGAAGGACTCGAGCGGCACGGCGAATCCGGGCATCCTCTACGTCAACGTCAAGTTCGATCCGTCCCACCCGCTCGTCATCAATCACGATCAGTCGACGCCACTCGCCCTCGACTTCGACCTGGCGGCCGGCAACTCGATCGATGCGGCCACGAACACCGTGACAGTCAAGCCCTTCGTGGAAGCGGTCACGCCCGGCAATGACACCGAGCCGGTCCGGGCCCGCGGCCTCTTTGTCGGCGCCAACACCAGCGCCGGCAACTTCGTCGAGGACATCAGACCGTTTCAGGATAACATCTACTCGACCGTCGGCGCGCTGACGGTGAATACCAGTTCGAGCACCTATTACAACATCAACGGCAAGGTGTATACCGGAGCCGCCGGGCTGGCGGTGGTCGCCGGACTCACCTCGAACATGCCGATGATCGCGATCGGGACGCTCGACGGCACGCCTCCCGGCACGAGCCCCACTATCACTCCCAGCCTCACCGCGACGCAGGTGTATGCGGGCACAGTGGTTTCCAACGGCCAGTACGAGCACGTGAGCGGCATCGTCACCGCAAGGAGCGGCAACACCCTCACGGTGAGCGATGCGACCTACCTCTATTACGAGGGCTACTGCACCAGCAATCTGTGCTTCACCTGGTATCCGAGCGCCACGGTCAACGTAGGCCCTTCCACCGTAGTGACCGAGGACGGAATCACCGCCTCCGGTCTCTCGGCCCAATCCATCTCCGTGGGCTCCGAGATCGATGCCGTCGGCCTCGGCTCGACCAGCGGCTCCGCGCTGACCCTCAATGCCACGCAGAGCGTGGTTCGGCTGCAATCCACGCCGGCCTGGGGTACCCTCGCCTCGGGCACCGCGGGCTCGGCCACGCTCAACCTTCTCTCCCTGGGCCCGGTCGCCGCCAGCGGCTTCAATTTCGCGGGGACCGGCATCTCGGGCGCCGACGACGCGACCGCGGCCAGCTATGTGGTCAATACCTCCGCGGCGACAGCGGGGGCCGACCAGAGCGCGACCACGGCCGGCACGTTGCTTCGAGCCGATGGCTTTCCCACGGCCTTCGGCTTGGCGCCGCCTGACTTCAACGCGACGGCCGTGACAGCCGGCGCTGCAGAGCCCGCAGACCTCGTCATCGAATGGAACAGCGGCAGCGGCACGACGGCGCCGTTCACGTCCGAGGACAGCTCGAGCCTGGTTCTGAACCTCGCCAACGCGACCACCGCCGAAGTCGTGACCGGCCCGCAGAGCACCTCGCTCACCGGCGCCCCTGCCATCACGATCTCAGGGGCCACCCAGCTTGCGATCGGCAATTCAGCCAACGGCGTCTCGATGTTCAGTACCTCCAGCCCCTTCTACACCGATCTCAGCACCACGCTGAACGGCTCGACGTCGGTATTCCGGGTCGTGGCCGTCGGCAGCTACGATGCTGCCAGCAACACGTTCACCGCATCGCGGGTCGATGTAGCGCTCGAGTAGGCGGCCATGCCCTGGAAACGCCGCGCGTTCGGTGGGCGCGGTTGCGCCCGCGCACTGACCGTCGCGGACCTGCGCGAGGTCGCGCGTCGCCGGGTGCCCGGGTTCGTCTTCGAGTATGTCGAGGGCGGAGCGGAGGATGAGGCGACGCTGCGGCACAACCGGGAGGCGCTCGCATCGCTGCGCTTCGTGCCGCAGACGCTGACCGAGACCCTCGGCAGGAGCCTGGAGACGCAGCTCTTCGGCCGGGCGGCGACCGCGCCGCTCGTCATAGCGCCAACCGGCCTCAACGGCATGCTGCACCCCGAGGGCGACATCGGCCTGGCGCGGGCGGCGGCGGCCTTTGGCATTCCCTACACGCTGAGCACGCTCTCGACCACTTCTCTGGAGGAGGTCGCCAAGGCTGGTGGGCGACTCTGGATGCAGCTCTATGTGATGAAGAATCGCTCGATCGCGGAAGACATCATGGCCCGGGCTGCGCAGGCAGGCTATGAGGCGCTGGTCTTCACCTCCGATGCGAACGTCTTCGGAAGCCGGGAGTGGGACAAGCGCAATTACGTGCGCCCCGGCAAGCCGCGGCTGCCGGCTGCCCTCGATGCGCTGCGCCACCCCCGCTGGCTCGTCGAGGTGCTGTTACGCAACGGCATGCCACGATTTCGCAACATCGAGGCCTTTCTCCCGCCCGGTGCGGCGAGCGCGGTCGGTGGCAGCACCATCATCCCGCAAATGTTCGAGCCCACGATCGCCTGGACCGACATCGCCTGGATACGCCGGCACTGGCCCGGAAAGCTCCTCATCAAAGGCGTGCTGAGCGTCGAGGACGCGAAGCGCGCCGCAGATGCAGGCTGCGACGGCATCGTCCTCAGCAACCACGGCGGCCGGCAGCTCGATTATTGCGTTGCGCCCATCGAGGTGCTGGGGGAGATCGCCGCCGCGGTTGGCGATCGTCTGACGATCGTCGTCGACAGCGGCTTCCGCCGAGGCAGTGATATCGCCAAGGCACTCGCGCTGGGGGCCCACGCCGTGATGCTCGGACGTGCAACCCTCTATGGGCTCGCTGCCGACGGTGAGCGCGGCGTGCGGCGCACGCTCGAGATGCTCACCGGGGAGCTCGATCGAATACTCGGGCAGCTCGGCTGCCGATCCGTCGCCGATCTCGGGCCCTCGCTCCTGCGCTAGTCCATGAACAAACCGGCCTCAGCCGGCAAAAGGTGAGACTTTTGCCGGCCGTGCCGTGGCCCAGGCAGGGTAGGTCCGACAGGCCCTAGCTTGCCAATACGCCCTTCGCCTTCGCGGCGTGCGTGGCGATCGCGTCCATCAAAGCCGGGGAGAGGCAGTCATAGGGCTCGAGCCGCAGCTCCTTCAGGCGCGCGCGCACCTCGCCCATCCGCGCGGGCGGGAACCCTGCCTCGATGATCGAGGAGACGAAGGCCGCGAACTCCG
Organism: Pseudomonadota bacterium; assembly: GCA_021807675.1. Taxonomy (GTDB): domain Bacteria; phylum Pseudomonadota; class Gammaproteobacteria; order Steroidobacterales; family Steroidobacteraceae; genus 13-2-20CM-66-19. Next base: position 5,255 of record JAKBCR010000052.1, on the reverse strand, counting down.
GCGCCGCCCAGCCCTGTTCCTTGAAGCGCTCCGGGTGGACGAAGTCGAACCCGTAGAACGGGTGATTCTTGTTCTCGATCCTCCCATACATGTGCACGCCGCAGCCCGTGCAGCGATGGCGCTGGATCGGAGCGGACTCATCGACGATCTTCAGCTTTTGGGCGTTGGCGGTCACCGTAAGCTTGTCCCTCGGCACGACCGCGACCAGGGAGAAAAGCGCTCCGTCGGGTTTCCAGCACTTGGTGCATCCGCACACGTGGTCGAACGCGACATTGGCTCCGAGGCTCACCGTGACAGGCGCGGAGGTGCACTTGCAGCTGAGGGTGCCGCCTGAAAAGCCCGGATTGCCGGCCTTGACGCCGTTATCGACCAGCGGATGAATCGAGATGGCCATGACGTTGTCCTCTTGAAGGGTTGTTGGCTTTCAGAATGTCACGACGGAGCGGATCGACTCGCCCTTGTGCATCAGCTCGAAGGCATCGTTGATCTTCTCGAGCGGCATGACGTGCGTGATCAGATCGTCGATGTTGATCTTCTTCTCCATGTACCAGTCGACGATCTTCGGCACATCGGTTCGGCCCCGCGCGCCGCCGAACGCGGTGCCTTTCCAGACCCGGCCGGTCACGAGCTGGAAGGGCCGGGTCTTGATCTCCTTGCCCGCCCCCGCGACCCCGATGATGACCGACACGCCCCAGCCGCGGTGGCAGCATTCGAGCGCCTGGCGCATGAGATCGACGTTACCGACACACTCGAAGCTGTAGTCCGCGCCGCCGTCGGTGAGGGCGATGAGGTGCTGTACCAGGTCGCCACCGACTTCCTTCGGATTGACGAAGTGCGTCATGCCGAAGCGCTCCGCGAGCGCCTTGCGCCGCGGATTGAGATCGACGCCGATGATCTTGTCGGCGCCCACCATGTGCGCTCCCTGGATGACGTTGAGTCCGATGCCGCCCAGGCCGAACACGACGACATTGGCGCCGGGCTCGACCTTCGCGGTGTTGACGACGGCACCGACCCCGGTGGTCACGCCGCAGCCGATATAGCAGACCTTTTCGAATGGAGCATCCTCGCGGATCTTCGCGACGGCGATCTCCGGGAGGACCGTGTAGTTGGAAAACGTCGAGCAGCCCATGTAGTGGTGCACCATCTGGCCGCCGATCGAGAAGCGGCTGGTCCCGTCGGGCATAACGCCCTTGCCCTGTGTGGCGCGGATGGCCGTGCAGAGGTTGGTTTTGCGCGAGAGGCAGGACTTGCACTGCCGGCACTCGGGCGTGTAAAGCGGAATGACATGATCGCCCTTCTTCACCGAGGTGACGCCCGGCCCGATGTCGACCACGATTCCCGCGCCCTCGTGTCCGAGGATCGCCGGGAACAGACCCTCCGGGTCGGCGCCCGAGCGCGTGAACTCGTCCGTGTGGCAGACGCCGCTCGCCTTGATCTCGACCAGGACTTCCCCGGCCTTCGGGCCTTCGAGATCGACCGTCGCGATCTCGAGCGGCTTGCCCGCCGCGTACACTATGGCTGCCTTGGTTTTCATGTCGCTCCTCTCTTGTTCGGCGCGGGGTGGCAGAGTGTAGCCGCGGATCCGTCAGAAGCCGCTGGAGGCGCTGGCGTGGCGAGCTGCAGGAGGGCTCTTGTTCCAATACCGAACACTCCCCTGCGCCGATGTATCGGTTTCGATGCTCGCGGCAGCGGGTTCTCGGACCGTGGCATAATGGCCACTCGTGCGACCGAGAGGGGGAGGAGGCCATGCTGCAGCCTATCGGCAGTCACGCCCGTTACATCCAGTCGGTACTGCGCGGTACCGCGCGCGACGAGCGCCCGAGTACCCCTGATTACGTGAAGCGCTCCTGGCTGCGCTGCCTCACGCAGTACCACCTCGATCCCCAGTCACAGCGGGAGCCATACGTGCTGCCGCGGGACGAGCGACTGGCGCGCAAGGAGCTCAACCTCGAGCTGGTCTCTTTCGCCGATGCGGAGATGGCGCACCTCTACCATCAGCTCGCAGGCTCGGGCTATTCCATCATCCTCACGGACCGGGACGGCGTCCTTCTCGACTATTACGGGGACCTCAGCTTCCGCAACGCCGCCTTCCGCACCGGCCTCGTGCTCGGGGCCGTCTGGAGCGAGGAGCACGGTGGCACCAACGGCATGGGCACTTGCCTCTTCGAGCGGGCGCCCCTCATCGTGCACCGCGACCAGCACTTCTTCTCGCGCAACACCGGCCTCACCTGCTGCGCGGCGCCGATCTTCGATTATCGCGGCGATCTCGTGGCGGTGCTCGATGCCTCCGGGGAATCCGACCGGGCGCAGCAACACACGCTGGTGCTCGTCAATATGTCCGCGCAGATGATCGAGAACCGCATTTTTCTCTATCGCTTCAAGGACGAGTTCGTGGTGCGCTTCCACAGCCGGCCGGAGCTCGTGGGCACCTGGGGCGAGGGGATCATCGCGCTCGACGCCGCGGGCGCGATCGCGGCGCTCGATCGCAACGCCCTCTTCCAGCTCGGCGTGAAGACCGCGGTCGAGCTCATGGGCGCTCCGCTCGAGCGCGTATTCAACATCTCGCTCGCCGCGCTCGTCGGGCGCAGCCAGAAGAAGTCCTTCCACCCCCTGCCCATCTATGACGCTCACCACGGGGGGCGGTTCTTCGCCATCGCGCAGGCGCCGCAGTCGAAGCGCGCCCTCGGGGGCAAGCAGCGGCTCGCGCGCATAGAGGAGTTGCCACCGCCGGATCCGGGACGCACGCCGCTCGATGACCTCGACTTCGGCGATCCGATGATGGGCCGGAACATCCAGGCTGCGCGGCGGACGCAATCACGGGACGTGCCGATTCTCCTTCTCGGGGAGTCCGGGACGGGTAAAGAGTTCTTCGCGCGTGCCATGCACTCCTCGAGCGACCGCGCCGACAAGCCTTTCGTCATGGTCAACTGCAGCTTTCTGCCCGGGGGGCAGCTCGAGCGGGAGCTCTTCGGCCGGCCGCCCATTGCGCGCGGTGTCCAGCCCTTGGCCCCGGCAGCGGTGGCACCACCGGAAGAGAGTCCCGCCACCGCGGCGAAGCCCGGGACCGAAGAGGACCTCGGCAGAGTGGTTCAGGCGAACGGGGGAACGTTGTTCCTCGATGATGTGGGCGAGTTGCCGCTCGAGCTGCAGGCGAGACTGCTCCACGTGATCGAAGAGCGGGAGGTGCTGCGCCCGGACGGGGAGGCGCCCATCCGCGTCGATGTCAGAGTCGTGAGCGCCGCGCGCGGTGGACTGCAGGAGAAGGTGCGCCGCGGTGAGTTCCGTGAGGATCTTTTCTATCGTCTGCAAAGCCTCGTCCTGACGATGCCGCCGCTGCGCGAGCGCAAGGACAAATCGGCGCTCATCCGCCACGTCTTCGCTCAGGAGAGCGCCGCCACTCCCGCTGTGACATTGGAGGACGACCTGGCCGATGCGCTGCGCGCCTACGCATGGCCGGGCAACATCCGCCAGCTGCGCAATGTGCTGAGGGGAATGATCGCCATGCGCTCGGGCGACCGGCTCGACGGCAGCTGCCTGCCCACCGACTACGGTGTGGGCCAGGCGGAGGTGGCGCCATCCGAAGACTGTGAGCTGCCGCCCGAAGCGCAGAGCCTGAACCCCTTGGAGAAGGCGGAGCGCGGGGCGCTGCTCAAGGAGATCGAGCTACACCACGGCAACATCAGCCGCGTCGCGCAAAAGCTCGGGATCGGCCGTAACACCCTCTACCGCAAAATGCGCAGACTGGGCATCACCCTGCCCTCGCGGCACTGACGGGTCTGCGGCCGGCTTGCCGCCCGTCTGCTCCTGCGGCGCTCGGCCCAGTTGCGGATGGTCTCGTGATTGGTCGTCACTTGTGCCATGGCATCACCTCGCGGCTGGATCATCCTTCGTGACTGGTCAGGTAAACGTAGACACAGGCCGTGATGAAAAGCACGCACAGGCCGCAGACGAGCAGCATGCCGCATGCGGCGGCGAGGTAAACGAATAGTCTCGGCACTCCCTCGGCGTGAGCGCTCCCACCTGCGAGCGCATCGAACCATTGCGTGAGCAGCGCTGCGGCCGCGAGCACGAAGGCCCAGCGGCGCATGCAGGCCGTAAGCTCTCCCCGCTGGCGCCGGTTGTACCGGCAAGCGGCAGTGCGCTCCTCGCGCGTTCCACGGCTCACGTCCTTCATCTGCCGGAACGGCGAGAGCCAGCTCAGCAATGACTCGAGCATGCGCTCTCCCGCTGTCTTCCCAGGGGTAGACGGTCGAGCCGCATCCATGTTCCGGTCCACCCCAAAGCCGCCAACCAGCGCATGCCGCGCTTCGGCTGCGCTCGAGGGGGCGGCAGCTGGCAGGGGGGCTGATGCTTACCCCGCACGCAGCGCCCCAGGTTAAGAGACAATGCGCAACCCATCGGCGTGAATGGAACTGAGGAGCATCCATGTCTGAGACCCTCTTCGGCAAGATCCTGAGCGGCGCGATTCCCTGCCACAAAGTCTATGAGGACGAACGGGTATTCGCCTTCCTCGATATCAATCCGCTGAGCGCCGGCCACACCCTGGTCATCCCGAAGGAGCCCGCGCCCACTCTCGATGCGCTCTCGGACGAGTCGGCCGCAGCGCTCGGACGCGCGCTGCCGCGTATCTGCCGCGCGGTGATCGCCGTCACCGGAGTGAAGGATTACAACGTGATCGAGAACAACGGCAGCGCCGCGCATCAAGCTGTTCTGCACGTCCATTTCCATATCATTCCGAAACCGAGCCGCGACGAAGGCCTCGGCATCGGATGGCCGGCGCGGGCGCTCGACCCCGAAGCAGGAGCCAAGATTGCTGCCAAGCTGCGTGAAAAACTGCGCTGAGGGATGCATGCGCGCCCCATACGGTGCCTGATGAGGTCGAGACAGCGGCTCGGACTTGAGCTGAGGCGCTGCTCGGGGCACAGGGTCGATGACCCAACGGGGGCTCGATCGGGCGCTACTTCGAGGAAGAGGCCCGCAACGTCCTCGAGTCGCTGCTCATCGCCCATTGCGGTAAGCGGCGTACACGCCTCAGCGCCAGAGACGGCCGCACGCTAGACGTGCTCCTGTCGCTGACGAGCACGGCTGCGGACGAGGTCGAGAGCGGACCGCACTGGATTCACGGCGACCCGGTCCGGATCGAGCAAATCCTTACCAATGTCCTCTCGAATGCCATCAAGTACACGCGGGCCGGCGGAATCATCCGCGTTACACTGGCCGCTCAGGGTGGGCAGACCGTGCTCAGGGTGAGCGAC
>JAKBCR010000269.1 GCA_021807675.1 Pseudomonadota bacterium | reverse complement strand
GGCGAGGCTCACGGCCGCGGCGATGTAGCTTTCCTCATCGGCGCGGCCGAGACGCTGCAGCTCGATGTAATAGCGATCTGGGAGGAGAGCGAGCCAGTCATCGAGCGCGCGCGCGGCGTCCTGCTCACGGCCGTTGGCGAGTGCGCGGCCGACATCGCCTTCGGTGGCGCCCGAGAGGGCGATGAGGCCATCGAGGCTCTCGGCGGTGAGCCAGCCGCGCTCGATCAGAGGCACACCGCGCTGCTGGCCTTCCAGATAGGCGCGGCTGACGAGTCGAGTGGCATTGTGATAGCCGGTCTGGTTCTGGCAGATGAGCGTGATGCGCGAGGGCTGTTGGCGCTCGCCGGGCTCGCGCACCAGCAGGTCGACACCAATGATCGGCTTGACGCCGCGCGCGAGCGCGGCTTTGTAAAACTTGACCATCGCGAAGAGGTTGCTCTGGTCGGTCGCGGCGACGGCCGGCATGCCGGCGGCGGCAACGGCCTCGATGAGCTCCGGCACGCGCACGACACTGTCGATCAGCGAGTACTCGGTGTGCAGGCGCAGGTGTACGAACCCGGCGGACATCTCAGGACTCGCTGTCGGTACCGGCCAGGGGCAACTCGCCCTGAAGCTCGGGCAGCGCGCCGAGCGCCACTCTCACGGGGTTGAAGGAGCGGCGGTGCTGAGGCGACGGCTCGCGCGTGCGCAGCGCCTCGAGGTGCGCGGGAGTCCCGTAGCCTTTGTGCGCCGCGAGCGAGAACCCCGGATAGCAGGGATCGAGAGCCTCCATCATGGCGTCTCGATGGGTCTTCGCGAGAATCGAAGCGGCGCTGATCGCGGCGCAGCGGGCATCGCCCTCGATGATCGCCTCGGCCGTGCAGCCGAGCGGCAGATCGGCGAGCGGCGGGAGCTGGTTGCCGTCGACCTGCACGTGGGTCGGACACACCGGCAGGCGCAGGAGCGCGCGGCGCATCGCGAGGAAGGTGGCCCCGAGGATATTGAGCGCATCGATCTCGTCGCGATCCGCCCAGGCGACCCCCCACGCCAGCGCCCGCGCGCGAATGACCGGGGCGAGACGCTCGCGTTCCTGCGGCGAGAGGGCCTTGGAGTCGGCGAGACCTGCGATTCGGCGGCGTGGGTGCAGGATGACGGCCGCGGCGACGACCGGCCCGGCGAGCGGACCGCGGCCTGCCTCATCGACACCGGCGACTCGCGCCCCTGAGACCCGCTGTCGTGACTGCGAGTACTCGATGAAAGGGCTCACCCCGAGCTCCCCTGCCCTTTGCGCTCACGCACGAGCGCGAGGATCGCTTCCGCGGCGCGTGCCGCGGCATCACCCTGGAGTGTCTCGTGCACTTTGCGGAATTCCTCATCGAGCGTCCGCAGATACTCGCGATCGGTCAGCCGGCCGAGCAGCGCCTCGCCGAGCGCGGCGCCGCTCACTTGCTCCTGCAGAAGCTCGGGCACGAGCGCTCGTCCTACGAGCAGATTCGGTTGCGAGAAGTACGGCACCTTGACCAGCCGGAGTCTCCGCAGCAGAAACGCGGTGAGCGAGCCGAAACGATACGCCACGACCATCGGACGGCGCGACAGCAAGGTCTCGAGTGTAGCGGTTCCCGAGGCGACGATGGCCGCATCGCAGGCAGCGAGCACTTGCTGGGCTCGCCCCTCGACCACCAAAATCTCTGGTACACCAGTAACTTCCGCCTGTTTTGTCTGAAAGACCTCACGTGAGCGCGCCGTTGCCATGGGTGCGATGAAGGCGAAGTCCGGGCGGCGCTCATGCAGCCATGCGGCGGCCTGCAGGAAATCCACGCCCAGCCGCTCGACCTCGCCCACCCGGCTGCCGGGCAGGAGCGCCACGAGGGTCGTGGATGGCGAAAGCCCGAGCGCCGCGCGCGCATCCCGACGGTCGACCTCCAGGGGGATCTGATCGGCGAGCGGATGGCCGACGAAGGTGGCAGGCACGCCGTGGCGTGAGTAGAACCCGGTCTCGAAAGGCAGCAGGCAGAGCACCAGGTCGCAGGCGCGGCCGATGCCGCGGACCCGCCCTTGGCGCCAGGCCCAAACCTGTGGGCTCACATACTGCACCGTCGTGAGGCCCTTCGCGTGCAGACGCTTGGCGAGGCCGAGATTGAACTCCGGCGCATCGACTCCGACGAAAAGATCGGGGCCGGCCGCGAGGAAGCGGCGCGACAGCGAGGCTCGCAGCCCCAGCAGTCGCGGCAGATGCCGCACCACCTCGGTCAGCCCCATCACCGCGAGCTCCTCCGCGCCCGCCCAGGCCTCACACCCCGCAGCGATCATCTTCGGCCCCGCGACCCCGAAGCATTCGAGCGCGGGCACGCGCTCCCGCAGCGCCGCGATGAGCGCGGCGCCGAGCTGATCTCCGGATGATTCCCCCGCGACGATGCCGACGCGCAGCGGCGCCGCGCCCGTCATCTGACGATACTGCGGGTCGAGCTGCGAATGAAATCGACGAACAGGCGCAGCTCCGGACGCTCTCCCGCGGCGGGCTCGAGCCGCTCGAGCGCCTCGCTCAGCTTCAGGTCGCAGCGATAGATCAGGCGATAGGCCTCGCGGATCGCGCGAATCTGCTCCTCCGTGAACCCCCGGCGCTTGAGCCCCTCGGAATTGATCGCATGCGGCACGGCGTGATTGCCCGCCACCATGATGTAGGGAGGCACATCGCGGGTGACGATCGCCCCGCCCGCCAGGAAGGCGTGGGAGCCGATCTTGCAGTGCTGGTGCACCGCCGCGAGGCCGCCGAGAGTGACCCAGTCGCCGATCTCGACGTGGCCGGCCAGAGAGACGCAGTTGGCGAACACGGTGTTGCAACCCACCACGCAGTCGTGCGCGACGTGCGAGCAGGCCATGAAGAGATTGTCGTCGCCGATACGGGTGACGCCACTGTCGTGGATCGTGCCGCGATTGACGGTGCAGCTCTCCCGGAAAACATTGCGATCGCCGATCTCGAGCCGGGTCGGCTCGCCGCGGTACTTCTTGTCCTGCGGCGCATCACCCAGCGAGGCGAACTGGAATATCCGGTTCTCCGCTCCGATGGTGGTCGGACCGTTGATGACCACATGTGGGCCGACGACGGTGCCGGGCCCGATGCGCACATCCGGGCCGATCACGCTGAAGGGACCCACGGCGACGTCCGCCGCGAGCTCTGCGCGCGGCGCGACGATGGCGTGCGGGTCGATCACTTGGCGGTCTCCGGCGCGACCATGATTTCCGCGTGGGCCACCTCGGTGTCGCCGATCAGCGCCGCGGTGGAGAAGCGCCAGATGCCCCTGAGATACCGCTCCACCTGCGCGGTCAGCACGAGTTGGTCTCCCGGCTCCACTGGCTTCCTGAAGCGCGCCTTGTCTATACCGACGAAGTAGAAGCGGGTCTCCGCGTCCGGGATCACATTGGCGCTGAGGAACGTGAGAATGCCGGCCGTCTGAGCGAGCGCCTCGATGATGATGACGCCCGGCATGACGGGGCGCCCGGGGAAATGGCCGGGGAAGTACGGCTCGTTGTACGTGATGTTCTTCAGCGCCCGGATATTCTTGCCGCTGTGCCATTCGAGCACGCGATCGACCAGCAGGAAAGGATAGCGGTGCGGCAGGTACCGCAGAATGCCTTGGATATCGAGTCGTGTCGAATCACTCATCGTCCTCTTCCTGATCGGTGCCGCGGGAGGTGTGGCGCTCCAGCGCCTTGAGCCGTATCGCGAGCGAGTCGATGCGCTTGAAGCGCGCGACCAGTCTGCGCCAGACATGGGCCTCTTCGAGCGGAATGCCCCCGGAGTATACGCCGGGACGGGGAATGGAATGACTGACCATCGTGCAGCCCGTGATGACCACATCATCACCGATCGTGAGATGTCCGCCGATGCCCACCTGGCCTCCGATCATGCAGCGGCGGCCGATGCTCGTGCTCCCCGAGACGCCGACGGCGGCCGCGAGGGCGCTGTGGGCCCCCACCCTCACGTTGTGGGCGATCATGATCAGGTTGTCGAGCTTCACTCCCTCCTCGATCACGGTGTCCTCGATGGCTCCTCGGTCGATAGTGGTGTTGGCGCCGATCTCGACATCGGGACCGACGCGTACGGTGCCCGTCTGCGGCACCTTGATCCAACGATCGCGCTCTTGCGCAAAACCGAAGCCGTCGCCGCCGATCACGGCTCCGGGCTGAACGATGGTGCGCGCGCCGATCTGCACCCCGCGGCACACGGTCACGCGGGCGGTGAGGCGCACATCTTCGGCCAAGGTCGCGCCATCCTCGAGGAGACACTGAGGACCGACGAACACCCGCGGCCCGATGACGGCGCCCTCCCCGATCACGCAGAGCGGGCCCACGTGGGCCCCGGGATCGATGCGTGCACCCGGGGCGATGATCGCCGAGGAGTGCACGCCGGGTGGTCCCGCGGGCGGCGGATACAGAACCGCGGCTATCCGGGCGTAGGTGGCATGCGGATTCTGGCAGACCAGGGCGGCAGTCGCGCAGTCACCCGCGCTCGCCGCATCGAGCACTACCGCAGCCGCTGCGGTCGTCGCGAGCTGCTGGCGGTAGCGTGGATTGGCAATGAAAGCCAACGAGCGCGAGTCCGCGTGCGCCAGCGTGGCCACCCGATCGACCCGCACGTCGGGGTCGCCACGCAGCTCGCAGCCGAATCTGACTGCGAGCTCCCCGAGTGAGACGCTCATGGAGAGAGCGAAACCCGCGGCGCCTCGCTAACGGTGAGGCGCCGCCTGGCGAGTGGACTGCGACCTCAGGGCGCTCAGAATGGCCGGCGTGATGTCGAGCGCGGAGTCGGAGTAGATGACGCCGTCGGCGAGCACCAGGTCGTACTTCTGCTGCCGGGCGTAGTTCTGGACCACCTGCACCAGGGTGCGCTGCAGTTGCGACATCAGCTCGTTGCGGCGCGTATTGACGTCGTCCTGAATCTCGCTCTGCTTGCGCGCGAGATCCTGATATCGCTCCCGCAGGTCGAGCTCGACCTGGTCGCGCTGGTCCTGCGTCATGGTGGCCTCGTTCTTCTTGAGATTGTCCTCCTTGACCTTCAACGCGTTCGCCTCCACCTGCAGCAATCGCTGCTTGGGCGCGAATTCGGCGCGCAGCTTGGCGACGGCCGACTTCGCCTGCGGGGACTGCTGCAGCAACTCGCCGTAGTTGACCACCGCAATCCTGAGCCCGGCCGCCTGGGCCTGGGCCGGCGCGGCGGCCAGCGCCACCGCCAAAACGGCGACGAGCCCCACCGCCGGGGCGATCCTGCTAACCCAAGAGCTGCTCAACCGGATCAAGCGCTTCACGGACACCCACCTCGAATTTAATCTGATTGCGTTCACGGCCGCGGTCGGCGGCCAAGCTCGTAATAATAGCATTGCCGAACCGCCCCATTGGGAGCACATGTGCCCATGGGGCTTCAGAACGCCTGGCCTATGGAGAACTGGAAGCCCTGGGTCTGATCCCCCCAGGTGGTGATGGTGCCCCGCGTCGCATTCAGCGCCACGCCGTAGCTGAACCGGAAG
>JAKBCR010000268.1 GCA_021807675.1 Pseudomonadota bacterium | reverse complement strand
GGTCTTGCCGGCGCCGGTCGCCATTTTGACAACGAACCGCGGCCAGTCTTCATCGAACATGCTGGCCGATACGGCTCCGGAGGCATCGAAACGCATCAAGTCGAACTTGTCGCGTGCGCCGCGCACGTCATAGAGCCAAATGACTGACTCGACGGCCTCCCGCTGGGCGAAGTAGTAGCGGAACGCGCTTTCGGTGCCGTCAGCTAGCTCAAGCAGGTGCTCGGTTTCGAACCACCACTCGAGCAGTGCACGCGAGGTATCTGATGCGCCCTGGTAGTCCCGGTCGCGCCAGGCGGCCACTTCCTCGCGGATGCGTGCGACGAGTGGCGGCAGGAGCTTCTCGTACGCGGTGTCGCGAAGCTCCTCGGCCGCCGGGAACCAGCGTTCCGCGGGCGGTAAGATCTCGTAAGGCGATGTCGGAAAATCCGGATGAAGTGCCATGAACCCTGCCCCCTCCTTATTTCCGTAAGAGATTTATGGATGCCGTCCCGGGTGGCGGGCTGATATCGCTTTGATGCGTCCAGGCCGCGACTCCCCCTGTGACAGTTGCAGTGCGGACAAGATCCTTTCCCCCCTCTTCTATCTCATCTGCCGATTATATTCGGCTCGCTCGGCCTGTTGGGAAAGAATTATGCGGCGCTGCTAGCATCACCGAATGATCGAGGCAATGACATCGGCATGGATGTCCTTCCGATGCTCTCCAAAGGGTGTTCTCACGATGACCTTGCCGGTCACGCGTATGCGGGTCAGAGCTTCTTTCTCTCGTATTATCAGCTGAGCTTGCTGTTCAGTGAGTGTTTCCTGGATCGTAAACCCACCGCGGGAGAATGGGGCGAGTGGGGATTCCGTAGAAAAGCGCTTGCTGACCCTGATCCAAGTCATGGAGTGGAGTCCGACCTCGAGGTCGGCACCCACCAAGGACAGCTGTAGCGGCGAAAAGTTGATGACGTGGAAATTCAGGCTCTCGAGGTCATGGCTCGGGCGATCGGAGCCGATGTATACAAAACACGGCTGCGCATCGGCGATTATCGTGAGAGCGCCGAGGAGCCGCGGAACAGGCCACCGCCGGCGTAGAAATCTCTGAGGGAGGCCCCGGACCACGACGTTCAGCAGGTCCCGTCCCGCAGTAGTCCACCATGAAATTGGGTCTGCCATTTCCTGGGCTCTTAACGGTGAGTCGAGAATATCGCGATGGGCGGCCTACAGTGGCTTGAATTTACAATGTATCTGTTCCGTGTCATCGGATTCGTATATCGGGGTCGGTCTGCGAGCACTCCCCTATTCGCCTGCCAGCGCACGCGTCTTCCGCTAGTGCCGGATGCCACGAGAAGACCATTTGCTGCTGCGCTTCGTCGTTCAAGGCCCCTCGTGCCGATCAATTGCTCTGTCGCGCCGGCGGCAGCCGCGATGCGCCCGAACACCTGGTAATTGGTGGGCAGATCAAACTGCGCCGGCAAGACGCGCCAGTTCGGATGCACGATTATCGCTGCAGCCCGCTGGCGTCTGCGCAAGGTCGGGTGGCGCCCCCATGCCTAGCCGGCGTGCCAACTGACGCACCCGATCGGGCATCGAGAAGTCCCGCAGGATTGCTGCGCAGTTGTAGCGCACCCGGGTCACCGACATCGAGAACGAGGTCGAGCTGCCCGCGAAGCGCGGCATGAGTGAAGGATCCGGGAGCGCGCAGCGCAAGCTCGCGGGGGCGCCGGCCCATCCCGGCGGACTGCATCGGCCGCCGTCGTTCTTGAGACCCCCCGCAATGGAGAGCTGCACTTCGTCGTTGTCGCTCGAGCTCGAGCGCGAAGAGCTGGACGGTGTGCAGCTCGGTGAGCGCCTTGCCGAACGCGGACCATCGCCGCAGCGAGAGTTGCGAGAACTGCTCGAGCTGTGTCAGCGAGGGCGGCTCATCCGTCTCCGGCAGCCGCGGCTTGAAGGGGCTATTGCGCCGAGGCTTCCGCCGCGCCACGTGTCGGCTCCCCTGCGGCATACCGACCCGCTATGCCCTCAACTGCCGCGTTCTCCTCGAGCGCGCTCATGACGAAGCGGCGCAGCTTCTCGTAGCGGCCGTAGCGGATCATGTCGCGCGGGGAGATGTTGCCGAACAGTGGGTTTTTGGTCTTGAACCATAGGGCCGTCTTTGCGACGTCGCCGGCAAAGAACTGCGCGACCAGCCCGCAGATGTTGCCGATCTCGAGCATCCGATCCCGCACGTCCTTCGGCATCTTCTGGTCGAAGCGCACCGAGGCCGGCGCGACGCCGGCGACCTTGGCCACTTCGGATTTGCTCAGCTCGAGAAACCGGGCAACCCGGTGTGGATTGAAGGACTCGCCGGATCCGAATTCGAGGTAGTCGCGATCCGCTATGGTTCTGAAGAGCAGGGCGCTCGGGTTAGCCATCGTGCCAGTCCTTACCCTCTCAGGGGTTTTTCAGTATACCCATTCTGCCATTCGCCGACCACGAGTCCACCACACTTCGACCAAGGCATTCCAGGTGCCTCGTTCCCCCGCCGCCCGGTCTCGCCCGGGCTGATGACCGGGTATTCTCCCATCGCGCGACTACCCTAGATCCTTGAGGATCTCCTCCACCGCCTTGATCACCTCTGCCCTCTCGACGCCCTGCAATCCCTGAGGAAACGCGAGCGTCACCTTCCCCCGCGCGTTCCTCGTGACCGTCACCCTCCTCGCGGTCCCCACGTTGTACTGCTTCTGCACCGGCTGAAACTTCTTGGATCTGTCGAGACTGCCGATCAGGGTCCGGATCACCTCCGCAGGCGCCCTCCCCTCCCCGTCCCGCGCAAGATTCTTTGCGGCCTGCAGGATCACCTCCTTCGCCCCAGGGCGCTCGAGGAGCATCGCGAGGTTGTAGGCCTGGATCACGGGGATGGCGCTCTTGTCCGCGAACAGGCCTGCGAGCGTCGCGTGCTTGAGCACAGCCGCGGCCTTCAGCATCTTGGCGACCTGCCCCTTCGAGAGGCCGATGGCCTCGGCGAGCGCGTCCTGGGTCGCAAATACCTTCGCCTCAATCTGGGTCTGGAATGAGAGCGCCCGCTCCATCGGGGTGATGTCCTGGCGGTCGGCATTCTCGATGTGCATGAGCACTGCGGCATGCGCATCGTCCGTCTCGACCACCCGGAGCTTGAGTTTCTTGCCTAGCAGCTCGCACGCGAACCGGCGGCGCATCCCGTAGATGAGCTCGTAGTCGAAGTTCGGATCGCCCTTGAGGCGGCGGGCCACCGCGGGTTCCTGCTGGCCATCCTTCGCGATCGAGTCGACGAGGTCCTGGCAGCGCTCGCGCGTGTACCAGGCCTCCGTGCGGTTGTGGTACTTCCAGGGGCGTACCCGCTTGGGATCGACCGCGAAGATGTTCTCCCGCTCGAGCTCCGGCGCGACGCGCCCGGTCAGGGCGAGCTCGGCGGCGGGCACGACGGGACGCACGCTCCCCGGCTTGTCGAAGGGGGACGGCTCGCCCCGCTCCTTCACCGAGCGCGCGATGTCGCTCAAGTTCGCCCCGCCGAATAACTTACTGGCCATGGATGAATTCCTCTCGCTTCCCCACGTTTCGGTGTACCTGAAGGACCTGTTTCATTTTATGGATCAATTAGTTACTGAGGTTTCCAGAGGAAACCGCCCTCCCCTCACGTGATCCCCCGCTGGCTGAGTGCCGCTGCCTTCGAGGGCCATTCGCGCAGGATGGAGAGCTCGATCTCCTCGAAGACGCTCCCCATCATCTCGAGCACCGCCCGATCGGGCTTGGCCTGCTCATAGGGGGTCGTGAACTGCGCCGCCGAGTTGATCACCGCGCTCGAATGGAAGAATACGCGCTGGAAGACGGACTCCCCGAAGCAGGCCCGCATGACTTCGAAGAACTGCTTCTGGCTCTCGTAGCGCCGATCGAAGAGCGTGGTCAGCACCGAGATCCAACGGTAGGTCTTCTCGGGATCGAGCTGCTGGATGTAGGCGTGGATCATCCGGAAGAACTGCACGGTGCTCGAGAAGTCGAACATTCGCGCCGCCGAGGGCACGAGCAGCGCATCCGCCGCGAGCAGTACATTGATCGAGATCATCCCGAGCGCCGGCGGGCTGTCGATCAGGATGAGGTCGTACTGGTCCGCGACGGTCTGGATGCCGAACTTCAGCTCGTGAAAGAACGCTGCCCGCTGCTCGCGCGTCGTCTGCGTCCCGATCCGCATGACGATGCCGAGCTCCGCCTCGTACAGCACCAGGCACGCCGGGATGAGATCGATCCCTGGGAAGTAGGTCGGGCGCACGGCGTAGGCGAGGCTCTTCTGCTCACCATCGAGAAATGGCAGCATGGTGTCGGCCTCGGTGATCTCGGCATCCGGCAGGTAGCCGAACATCGAGGTCGTCGTCGCCTGCGAGTCCGTGTCGATCACGAGCACCCGGTAGCCTTTGAGGGCGAGGTAGTGCGCGAAGTTGACGCAGGTGGTGGACTTGCCGACGCCGCCTTTGAAGTTCTGGCAGGCGATGACGAGCGGCGGGTCGGTCTCGGGGTTACGCCAGGGGAGGGTCCCGAAGTGACGCCGGAATGACTGTACCTGCTCGAGCGTGTAGCCCACGCGGCGGTTGTTGCCCGGGTTGCGTCGTGGGGCGTCCATGCCGATCTCCGGCTCCGCGCGGGCGAGCGTCGTTCGGTCGCGCCCGACCATTTCCGCCGCCTCGCCGGGGCTGAAGAGCCGGTGCATGACTTTGCGCTGGTGGGGCTCCGCGCCGAGCTGGTGCATGCGCTGCAGGAAGTTCTCGCTCGAGGCGAGAATGCCCTCGAGCTTGTCTATAGCGGCGATCGCTGGCACACTGTCCTCCTCGAAAAAGCCCGGTTCGCGCGGATTTGCCGCGAAAACTATCAGAAATCCGTGCGCGGGACCATCGTAGAATGACGAAAAGGGCAGGGCGGTGGCGGACGAATGGGCGATGACACGCTAGCGGTCTCGGATGCGGCTCGGTTCGAGCGGCATGTGCGCCTGCTCGCTGAGGTCGGGATGTCGCCCGAGCTCACCGTGAGGCAGCTTCTCATCGCGGGCTTTCCGGTGGAGTGGATCCGGCTTCGATTCCCGGCGGTTGGTAAGTCCGCGTTCGAGATGCCGGTCGAGTCGGCGCTGCGGCGCCGGCGAAGCACGAAGCCGATTCTCGAGACGCCGATCGCCGCCACGAAACGCGGGGCCGACCCGGTAGAGCAGGGCGCTCCTCCTGTCCGATCGGCAGGACTCCTGGCCGACCGCGTGGTGAGACAGACGGCCGCGGCGTCCTCGAGTTCACCCCAGTTCCCCGTCGCGTCTGTTCCAACACGGGCCCGCTCGACCGCGGCAGCCCAAACCGAATCCGCCAACATGGCGGTGAGCGATGGGATCTCGTTCCAGTACGTCCCGCTGATCCAGTGCTCTTTCCCGCACATGGATCCCGGTGAGATCACTCACTTCAGCCGCCGCAACGGCTGGCTGGAACTGACCCTGTCCACGGCCCGGCCCGATACCGGCCTACCATATGGCGTGC
>JAKBCR010000051.1 GCA_021807675.1 Pseudomonadota bacterium | reverse complement strand
TGGCGATGCCGATATCGCTCGCGTTGCTCGAGCAGGGATTGGGGTTGTCAAAGAGATCGGTGACGTTGTGCTGGATCGTGGCGAGAAACTGCGGCTCGTGCACCCCCGTGCTCGTCACGCAGCCGCTCGAGGCGAGCAGCGCCGCGGCGCACAGGCCGCTTGCGAAGGCTCGCATCCGTGCTCTCATCACGCCTCTGCGCGACGACCGCTCGGGCCCGCCGCCTGGATTGCGCTCCGCGCTCGCACGTCTCTGCATGACCCAACACCCGCGTAGTTCTATTGCGGCGTCCCCCTTGACGAGGTGCGCGCCGGCATCGTGTGGGGACCGCACACCGGCGCGCAACCCCCCAAACGGAGGGATGCGAAGCGGGCGCCAGGAAACGAGCATCGGTGCCGGGCTCGGTCAACGGCCGTGGAGAATGCCCATGGGCAAGGGTTGGGTGCACGGGCTGCTCGTGCTCGCGGCGATGAGGGTTGCGGCGGGCGCGCAGCCCCCGTCCACTCCTTTCACCGGACAGGTGGTGGGCGCCATGCAGTCTCCGGGCGGTTCCGCCGCGCTGTTCGGCGTCACGCCGCCCGCGCCCCGCCTCCCGCCGGCCATGGCCGCTGCTCTCGCCCAAGCGCCGCCGGCCGTCATCGCCCTCGCCCACTCGCCGCCAGCCGGTGCGCCGGCGGGGGCGGGGCTCTCACCCGCAGCGGCGCGGCGGCAGGCGATCTGCGAGAACCATCTCGGCGTTGAGTACGACAAGGGCGTCGGCGAGCCGATAAACCTGGCCATGGGCGCCTACTGGTACGGCCAGGCGGCACGCCTCGGATACGCCAAAGCGCAGTTCAACCTCGCGAGCGACTATTACTTCGGTCGCGGTGTACCGCAAAGCTACGCCAAAGCTAACGCATGGTTCAGGGTCGCCGCCCGCCAGGGCTACAAATGGGCCGAATGGTCGCTGGGGCAAGATGAGTACTACGGCCGCGGCGGGCCGAGAAACTGGCCGCGCGCGCTCTATTGGCTGCAACGGGCCGCCGCCTACGGCCTGTACGGCGCGGAGCTCGATGCACTGCAAGTCTGGCAGCACCACCGGCAGGAGCGCGCCGAGGCACGGGCGGTGCCGCCCTCGAACGGCTGCACCAGCCAGCGCGGTCCACGGCAGGTCACGGTGATCGACGAATCTCCGGATGCGAAGCGGATCAACGAGGTCAACTTCAACGGCGTCCCCTCGTCGCGGTTCGGCGTGAACGAATACCTCGCCCCCGGCCACGAGATGATCTTCCCGGTCCCATACGTGAGCGACCCTGAAGACTACACCGTCACACTGGTCGGGACCTGGCACTCCTTCCTCTACCGCGTCCGGTCCTGCAATCAGATGACGATCGTCTTCCGGCAATAAAGGCGGCGATCCGGCATCGCTCCTGCTCATTTGTCATCGGCGCAGCGCTGCGGTACATGCGGGCGCATAACGCATCGGGGTGGGTCCCTCGTCCGGGGAGGTGACGGTCCGTCAGCGACCGGAGGCGGCCCGATCACACTCGAAAAAACCGCATGCATATCCTGCTGGTGGATGATCACGCCTTGTTTCGGGCCGGCTTGCGGCTGCTGCTCGCCTCGCTCCGTCCGGAGGTCCGATTCCGCGAAGCCGCGAGCATCGAGGCCGCCCTGGCGCAGGCGCGCGACCATGAGGATGTGCGGGTCTGTCTACTCGATCTGGACCTGAAACAGGATTCAGGGACTGCCGGCCATCGGCCGGATCAGGCAGTGCGCGCCCGATGCCGCCGTCGTGATCGTCTCGGCGGCGGATGATCCGGTCACGATTCGCGCGTGCATCGAGGCGGGCGCCATGAGTTATATCGCCAAGAGCTCCCCACCGGACGTGCTGACGCTCGCCCTGCGGCGCGTGCTCGATGGCGAGGTGTTCCTGCCGCGCAGCGTCCAGACCGAGGGCGGCGCCTCGTACCCCGCGCGCGCCCTGACGCCACGCCGGCAGGATGTGCTCGCGGGCCTCAACCGGGGCCTCTCGACCAAGTTGATCGCGCGAGTACTGGCGATCTCCGAGCACACCGTCAAGGAATACCTCTCCGACATCTTCCGCCTCCTCGAGGTCCACAATCGTACCGAGGCGATCATCAAGGCCAGCCGGCTGCGCCTGCGCGCAGATGCGCGAGCGCGCGCGCACCGATCGCGGACAGCGCGCGGAGCTGCGTGACGAGCTGCTGCCTCTGCACGCGCGCATTCTGCTGCGCATGCCGGTATTCGAGCTGGCGCTGATCGGTGCGATCGGTTGGATCGTTCTGCCCGACATCGCATGGTCCGTATTCCTCGCCTGGGCGGCGGTTGCCCTCGGAGTCGAGTGCGCCCGCGCCGCGACGGCGCGGGGGGCGCTGGCGCGCCTCCCTGCCGACCCGCCGCAGCGTCTCCATCAAGTGTTTGTCGCGCTGGACGGGGCCGCGGGGCTCGCGACCGGCTCGGCGGCCGTGCTGTTCCTGCCGCACATTCCGCTGCTCTCGCAGGCACTCCTGGAGACGACGCTGTATACCGTTGCCGGCGCGGGTATCGCCGTCGCAGTGTCCTCCAAGCGCATGTTGGCCGCCTACTCCTCCCTGGTGTTGATCGATGCCGCCACGGCCTGGAGTATGACGCATCCGGACAAAGCGCCGGTGGCGATCGCCCTCACCGCCGTATACTGGCTGTTCCTCATCGGTGTGTCGGCGGACAGCAAGCGGCTGCTGCGACGCTCCATCGACATTCGCCGCCAGCGCGATGAGGCGCTGGGCCAGCTCGAGCGGCGCAATCAGGAGATGCAGGAGGTGGCGGCCGTGAGCCACGATCTGCGCCACCCCCTGCACGCGCTGTCCGCCTACAGCGCGGTGCTGCTGGCCAGCCCGAGCGGCCCAGACACTGCAGGAGGCCGGGCACAACATCGATTCTCTGGTGCGGGCGCTCGGGGAGATCCTGGGCGAGCTGTTCGACCTGTCGCGCCTCTCGAGCGGCGGCTACCGCCTGCAGCACGAGCCGTTCGCGCTCGATCGGCTGGTGGCGGGCGTGTGCGCGGAATTCGCGCCCATTGCGGCCGCGAAGGGCCTCGCGCTCACCTCCCAATTGGCGCCCGTGGAGTTGATCGGCGATGCTGGCGCGATCGGGCGCATGGTGCGTAATCTGCTCGATAATGCCATCAAGTACACCGAGCGGGGTCAAGTGGGCGTGACGCTCTCGCATGTCTCGGGCGAGGCGCGACTGGAGGTCGGCGACACGGGCCGAGGCATCGCGGCCGATGGGCACGGGCGCCTCTTCGAGGAGTTCTATCAGATAGGATGCTGGATCCGGGCTCCTGGCCGCCCCAGCGCGCCTCGAGCAAAAAGCGCGGTTTTTTGCTCGAGGCTCCGCCACCTGCGGCGGCGGGGCACGTCCCTGTGCCTGAGTCATGCCCTCTTGTCGCTTCATGTTTTCGGGGTCGACATGAGTCGATGGGGAACTAGTATCTTCTGAGCAACGACTCGACGTCGGCCCGCTCTGCCCCGATCGCCTGATAAAGCGGCACGTGCTTCCACCTCGGGCCGCCGTTGACGATCGCCGCAAACGCGATCCAGCCGCCATTGCGCTTGCGCAGATACCCGGCGATTCCGCAAACGGAGCGCGGGTCATCCAGTGTGCCGGTCTTCAGTGCCACCCGGTCGAGCCAAGCCGGATCGCCCTGGCGTAGGAAGACGAATGGGGCATCACGCGGCACAACCAGTCCGCCATAGAACGCGGGGAAGAGGCGCGCGTCGTGATACTCGTAGGTAAGAAGCCGCACGAGATCCTCGGCGGACAGGCGGTTGTCGGTGGTGAGGCCACTGCCGCTGTAAATCGGCGGCGGGACCTGGGATACGGGACGATCGTGCGCCTCCACCTGCTGGACGAAATCCGACAGCAGCCGGCCAGCCGATGCCAGCGCTAGTGGCGGATGGTCATCGACGCTCGAGGCCATGTCCATGGTGAGGACGTCGGCGATGTAGTTATTGGAAAACCGGAGCATGCGCCCCAACTGCTCCTGCAAGCTCAGCCCCTCGACATCGCCCAGCACGTAGCTGTACGGCGGCGGACGGCTGGCGCGAACGACCACCGGTCCGGCGACTTCGACACCGATCTCGCGTAGAGTTTCCTTGAGCAGTAGACCGACTCCGACCAGCGGATTGGACATGGAGCGGTACACCGTCTGGTCGTCCCCGAGCGGGATGTCACCCCCGATCTGCAGCATGTCCTCGCCGGGACCGGTGGTGCGCCTCTCCACCCAGAAGGTCTGCCTGTCGCGACGCCCCACCGTACGGATGACGCCCTGGACCGGTATCGGCAACCGCGTAACACCACAGCCGCGCACGAGCGCGGCCCTGCCGGAGGCGGTCGGGCGAACGACGACACACCAGTTGCCGAAGTCGACACCGACGGAGGCCAGGGGCGCGTTGTAGGCCGTATCACTGCGCTGGAGCGCGTAGCAGCGATCCTGGGTCCCGCAGCTCACGACACCGAACGGTGCCGGGTCGACGAACAGATCTCCGCTCACGTAACGCACACCCGCGCCGCGGACCTGCGCAGCCAGCTGCCAAAGCGACTCATCGTCGAGCGAGGGATCGCCCGCGCCCTGGAGGATGAGATCGCCGGTCATCCGGGCGCCGACAATGGGCGCATTGGCGAGCAAATGCGTCTCGAACATCTTGGCCGGCGTCCAGGTTTGCAACGCGAGCGCCGCAGTGGCGAGCTTCGTGAGCGAGGCCGGAGTGAGGCGTCGCATCGCGTTGAGCTGCTCGATGACATGATTGCCGTCATCGAGATCGACGGCCGCGGCCGAGACGAGCGCCCCGCGGCGCTCGAGCGTCTGGAGCGCGTGCCACTGAGCGTGCGCTGGCAGCGAGGCGAGCGCAGCCGCTGCGAAAAGGAGCAGGGAGAGGATCCCGGCGCGGGAAGGCGATGAGCGGTGCAGCATGAGGCGGGGAATTATGTCACCCCGTGCGGCTCACGCCCAAGGAATATCACGGAAGATTGAAGTGGCGCACCGCCGCAATCCGGCTCGACCTTTGTCCAAGGCTGACCTTTGCGCGTCACGCGCGAGAATGCACTGCTTCAGGTGACCGACCAACCGCCGTCAACGGCGATGCCTTGATTGGTGAGCGCGCCCGCAAGGGGTGATGCCAGGAAGAGCGTGGCCAAGCCGATGTCGCGGGGCGTGCACATGCCCAACGGCGGCCGACGCCGCGCCGGACCTTCGGGCGCGGGCCCCTTCGACTGGATCGCGCCGGGCGTCGCCACGCCCCCGGCCATGATCGTATTCACGGTGATCCGGTGCGCAGCGAGCTCGAAGGCGGCGGCGCGCATCAGCCCCATGAGCGCCGCCTTCGAGGCAGCGTAGATCGTGTGGCCGTAAGTCAACGACCCGATCAGTGCTGCGGAGGCGATATTGACGATCCGGCCGCCGCGGTCGGCTTCGACCATCGCCCTCGAGGCTTCGCGCATCAGCAGGAAGACGCCCCTGGAATTGACCGCATTGACGCGGTCCCATTCCGCCGCCGTGGCCTCCAGCAGCAATTGGCGATCCAGAATGCCCGCGTTGTTGACCAGCCCCCAGGGCGCACCATGCTTGGCTACGACCTGCGCATGGGCGCGCACGATCGAGGCCTCGTCTGCGACGTCGATCTGCACGTGGTCGGCCAAATGGCCCGCCATGCGCAGTGTGTCGGCGCGCTCCCGCGCCATACCGACGCTGATGTCGGCGACGATCACTGTCGCGCCGGCTTCGGCGAGCACATCGGCGATGCCCACGCCGATACCCCTGCCGGCGCCGGTGACGATGACGACCTCGCCGTTGAAGCCATAGGCGCCTTTCGCCAGCACCGCGCTCGCCGCCCCGGTCATTTCGGCAGCGGGACCTTGTCGAAGGTCAGGTAGCTTAGCTGCAGGCGCTTGATGCGCCATTTGCCGTCCGAGCACTTCACGTAATGCTCGCGATAATGGCCGTAGCCGGTATGACCGAGATCGCCCATGGCGGCGATGCGGTCCTCGCCCCAGATGACGCGGTCGCTCATGGCCCAGATCACATCTGCGCTTTGTCCATCCGCCGCGAAGGTGATTTCAGGGTTGTGCACCTGATGCGCCGTCTTGGCGGTTTCGATCGAGGAGCGAACTGCGCGGATCGCCTCGGCGCGGCCATCGACCCTGTAGCCGCCGGCAGGCGTCGTGTCGAGAACCAGATCGTCGGTGTAGACGTCGGCATACCCTGCCCAGTCTTTGCTGTCCAAGCAGCGGCAATAGCGGGCTTTCGTTTCGCAGATCCCCACCCAATCCGCAAAATTGGCGCTCATGTGGTACCTCTCATGGAATCCGCGAACCGATGAAGAGGCCGTAGCCTCGCCGAAGTCCCGGTCGAGCTCGACCCTTGATCGTACGGGGAAATATTGGCGCGCCCGGAGAGATTCGAACTCCCGACCTCATGGTTCGTAGCCATGCGCTCTATCCAACTGAGCTACGGGCGCGCCGCGGGATACCGGGCGCTGGGTCGCGAGGAGCCCTTGCGGAAATGACCACCCTGCGCCGGGCCGGGAATCCTAGCACGCTTGCGCGCTGCGCGTCGACAACGGTGACTTGAGGGCAGCGGGTCCCATCAGCCCCATTTTCGGGCACCTCGCTCGTGGGGGTGAAATCCGTTTATCCGGTCAGCGTGTCGCATCGGGTAGGCGGCCGGCACGTCATCCGAGGCGAGACTCGAGACGCGATTGCGATACTGCCGTGGGGTTTCCCCCATCTGCAGCCGAAACACCTTGGCGAAGGACGAAGGATTGCCAAAGCCGCACCGGGTCGCAATGTCCGCGATCGGCGTCTCCGTCTCAGCGAGCGCCGAGATCGCTTGCACCAAGCGACTCCGGTACCGGTATTCCTCCCAGGTCATGCCCGTCTCGGCCTTCAAGTGTCGGCGGAGCGAGCGCACCGAGATCCCTGCATGACGGCAGACTTCCGCCAGAGTCCAGTCCATGCGCCGGTTCGTATAGCCCAGCGCGCGCTTCACGCGAGCATCGTTGCAGGCGGGCAGAAAAAGGTCCGCCTCGCGGGTGATCCACTCTCCGCACAGCTGCGCCATGGCCTCGAAGAACGCCGCTCGCAGGGGAGACTCCGCGCCGCAGATGGGCCAGCGAATCGCTTCCCGCATCATCTCGCGCATGAGCGTGCAGACCGTGATGGCGCGCACCCGCCTGTCGCGATCAGGCAGCATCCGAGCGGGAAGGAAGACCGAAATCCAGCGCACGCCGCGAAAGCTCACTCGATGGGGAACGCCCGCCGGAATCCACGCGGCGAGCTGGCGCGGCACCAGGTTGCGGCCGCGGGCGCTCTCGAGCTCCATGGCGCCGTCGAAGGCATAGGAGAGCTGATGCATATCGTGGAAATGCCAAGGTCCGTCGGCGTTGCATTCAGCGTAGTGCAGCGATCCCGGCTGACATGCGGCGCCCTTGGCCGAGGCAGGCAGCAGGATGGCCGTCTCAGCCGAGCACGCCGCCGGCGGCGCCAAGGACCGAAACGTCGACCACTCGAGCGGCAGGTCGTCGGCTGTGCAGGACATCTTTCAAGTGCTGCGAATGCCTGGGGCGACCCACGCGGATCCCCCCACCGATCCCGCGCCGGGCAGAAGGTCCGGCCCGGTGCCTCGGGCGGATCATACCAAGTCGGACAGGGTTCGGCGAAGGTGCGCGGGGTGGCCACAGGAACTCGCCGCCGGGCGTGAATGCCGTACTAACCCCCGAACCGGTATCGGACTCGAAGACCGTACATCGTGGGCTCCCCGATGCCCGCCACTTCGAACCCGGTCCCTTGCGCAAGCCCCGGGATGAATGTGTAGTACTGCTTTCCCGTCACGTTCGTCGCAAACAAGGACAGGTCGATCGGCGTCCCTGCGACCGAATCCCAATTGGCATTCAAGTCAAGCAGCCCGTAACCGGGCAGGATACTGAGGCCGGTGAAGGGCGTTCCCACGAGCTTGCTGTCGATGTAGTTGGTCACCACGCTGCTGGTGTAGGTGTAGGTCGTCCCGACGGTCACCCGGCCGATGCTCGGATTCAAAGGCAAGGCATAGGAAGCGGTGACCGTGGCCTTGTTCGTCGGCGTCAACGTCAGCCTGTCGCCCGCGACCGGCGGACCCGACACCACGTAGGCCGAGTTGGAGAAAGTTGGAAAGCTCGGGACCGAGAGGATGCGCGCGTTGAGATAGGTGTAGCCCCCCGCGACCGTCATGCCCTTGAAGGGGATGAAGGTCAGTTGCGCTTCCGCCCCGTAGATGCGCGACTTGCCCGCATTGAGGGGAACGGCGGTGGGTGAGACGGGAGCATTGTTGTTCGCTACGAAACCCACCTGAATCTGCTGATCGGTGAATTCGTTGTCGAACAGCGCCACGTTGAAGATGACCGGCACCGGCGAGCGGAAGCTCGTCTTCGCGCCGATCTCGTACGTGTCCACCTTCTCGGGCTTCGTAAGATTGTAGGGCGGGCCGACATTGGGATTGATCACCGCGGCGCGGTAGCCGCGGGCATACTTGACATAGGCCAGGATGTTCCCGGTCGGCGTGTAGTCCAGGTCGATCAGCCAGGTGGGCGCATGGCTGCTGAGAGAATAGTGCGTGGGGCACCGCTCGGCGGCGGTGTTGACGGCGATGAAGCTGCACGATTGCGTCAGGGTCGCCGGATCGACCGTCGTCGGGAAATAGGGAAAGTCCGAGTATGCCACCCCCGTATTCGAATTGGTCTCGTGATCCCAGGTGTAGCGGAATCCGCCAGTCAGCCTGAGCTCGTTCGTCAGCTTGTAGCTCGCCTGCCCGTACCCGGCATAGTCGCGGAAGGAGGTGTAGCCTTCGTAGTAGTTCGCCGACGCCACGTGCACGGGCACGTGGAATTGCAGGGAGCTGAGAAACCCGACCGGGTCCCAGCATTGAAACGTCGAGACATTCGAGCACGCGCCCAGGATATCCGACTGGACGCCTTCGCGGCCGAGCGGATCGCTGCCCTCGAAATAAAGGCCCGCCTGCCACAGGAGACGCTGGCCCAAGCCATTGCCCTGCAAGTGCAGCTCCTCCGTGTAGGTGTTCTCGTTCGCGGTCGAGGCGCCCGGCGGCGGCTCGGGATGCGCGAAATCGATGTTATAGCTCGGATAGAGCCCTGGTATGGCCGGCGTCGTGAAATTCGTGGCGAACAGCGACTCGCTCAGGAGGTCGCGCAGCTGCGCGTAGCTCGCGATGTTCCTGACGGTAAGCCGGTCGCTCACCCGCCAGGTGGTCCTGTTGATGAGCTGCCACTGTGTCAGCCTGGAATAAGACGCCGGCGCGTTCTGTCCAATATCGTAGAAACCGTTGTGCGCAGCAGCCTCTTTCGCAAGCTGGGCGCAGGCGAAGGAGCCGAGCCCCAAGGTGGGATCACAGGCGATCAGCTTGTCGAGAAAGCCGTTCGTGTCGGACCTGCTGTAGGTGAATATCGTATAGTTGCGAAGGTCGTCGGTCACATCGAGCAGCGCGCTGGCGCGGACGGCGGTGAAATCGACGTCCTCGAAGTTATTCGGGCCTATCCCGGAAGTATTCTTGAGATAGCCGTTGCGGCTCTCGTGATTGACCCCGAGGCGCAGCTTGAGTCGGCGACTCACCGGCAGGTTGAGAACCGCCTGAACGGCCTTCATGCCGTAATTGCCGAACGAGACCTGGACGTAGCCGCCGAACCGCGAGGTCGGTCTGCGCGGGACGATCAGAACGTCGCCGCCGGTCGTGTTGAGGCCAAACAAAGTCCCTTGGGGGCCCTTGAGCACCTGTACGTTCTGCAGGTCGAAGAAGGTCCCCGGCGGGGCCATGTCGCCGGCCGTATCGGCGTTGTTCGGGCCGCGCGGCTCGACCACACCGGCGAAGAACGTGCCGACCGATGGCGCGGTGCCCAGATCCTGCACGAACCCGCGGATCGCGAAGCTCGCATTCTGGCTGCCGAACTGCTCGTTGACCGACAGCGACGGCGTGTAGGCGGCGAGATCACCGGGATTCACGATGTCGTGGTTCTCCAGCTGCCGCTGGTTGAAGACGGTGATCGAGATCGGCACGCGTTGCGCCGGCTCCTGCCTGCGCGTTGCGGTCACGACGACTTCCGCCAAGCCCCCGGCCGGGGAGGTGCCCGCGGCGGATTGCGCCCAGACAGCGGTCGAAAATGCGCCGCCGAGGGCCGCGGTGATCGCCACGCACAACCCGCATTTCACTGATCGATGCACGCTGACTCTCCCCCGGTTGGATTATTTTTTCCGCCGGCTCCAACGCCAGCCCCTTCGCAAGGGGCATCCGCGTCCCTTCGCTGTCCGCAAATTCAGCGCCGGCGCGGTTCGGACTCGACGGGTCGGAACTGTTGGTTTGACGCCACGGTAGCAGATCTCCAGAGCTGAATGCGGCCACATTTCGTCAAAAAGGGCCAAATTGCCGCCCGTCCGGCCACCCCGGACGTCCGGCGACGCCACCACGGCTGTCGGCTGCAGACCACACCTGCCGTCAGGACCGCGAGCGCTCGAGGTCTTCCAGGATCGGGCATTCCGGGCGCTGATCTCCGCGGCAGCGCCGGGCGAGCTCGGCGACTGTGTCGCGGATGCGCGAGAGCTCGGCGAGCTTTTGATCGAGCTCCGCGACGTGCGCAAGCGCGAGACGCTTCACCTCCTCGCTCGCGCGCCGTCGGTTTCGATAGAGAGCGAGCAGCGTGTCGATCTCCTGAAGCGAGAAACCGAGATCTCGCGCGCGGCGGATGAAGCACAGCGTCTGCACGCCCCTCTCATCGTAGGCGCGGTAGCCATTGGCGAGGCGCTCGGCAGGCTTGATGAGACCCCGCTCCTCGTAGAAGCGGATGGTCTTCGGCGGCACACCCGAGCTCGCCGAGGCTTGCCCGATCGTGACGAGTTCCTTGTCTTTCATCAATGTCTGCGCGCGGCGGCCGGACGCCAGCGCCGCAGCAGCAGGGCGTTCGACACGACGCTCACGGAGGACAGCGCCATGGCCGCACCGGCGATCACAGGGCTCAGGAGCCCGAATGCCGCCGCCGGCAGACCGATGACGTTGTAGATGAACGCCCAGAAGAGTCCCTGGCGGATTTTGCGGTAAGTGGCTCGACTCACCGCGATGGCATCGCCCAAGAGCCGGAGATCGCCTCGCATCAGTGTCACGCCCGCCGTCTGCATGGCGACATCCGTCCCCGTACCCACCGCGAAGCCGACATCCGCAGCGGCGAGCGCCGGCGCATCGTTGACGCCGTCGCCCATCATCCCGACCTGTCGGCCCTGCGCCTGAAGACGCCGCACCTCGGCAGCCTTCTCTTCAGGCAGCACGCCGGCGAGAACCCGGCGAATACCCAGCTGCGCGCCCACCGCCGCGGCGGTTCGCTCGTTATCTCCGGTCAGGAGCACGGTCTCGATTCCAATGTGTTCGAGATGTCGCAGCGCCGCGGCCGCTTCCGGTTTGATCGGATCCGCCACACCGATCAACCCCAACCACGCCGGCTCCGGATCGAGAACCGCGATCCACATCACCGTGCGCCCCTGCGCCTCCAGCCGTGCCGCTCGTGACTCGCCGTCCTCGACGCGAACGCCATGCTTCTCCATCAGACGGCGGTTACCGATCACGCACCGCTTTCCGCCGACGCGGGCGATCACGCCCATTCCCGCTTGGCTCTCGAAGTCCTCGAGCGCCGGGCGGGAAGCGTCCGTCCCGCCTGACCTGAGCTCATGGGCGCGCGCGAGAACCGCGCGCGCCAGCGGATGCTCACTGCCTGCCTGTACCGTCGCGGTCAGCTGCATCAGATCGCGCTCCGAGACACCGTTCGGGATGACTTCCGTGACCTTCGGCGTGCCCTCAGTCACTGTCCCGGTCTTGTCCAGAACGACCGTGTCGAGACGGTATGCGCGCTCGAGCGCCTCAGCGTCGCGAATGAGAATGCCAGCCCTGGCCGCCACGCCCGTGCCGACCATGAGCGCCGTGGGGGTAGCGAGGCCGAGCGAGCACGGGCAGGCGATGACCAACACCGACACAGCAGCTATCAGTCCGGTCGCGAAGTCGCCAGCGAGCAGCCACCATCCCAGGAGCGTCGCCAGCGAGAGGGCCAGGACCACGGGTACGAAGACCCCAGCCACCCGGTCGACGAGACGTTGCACAGGGGCTTTCTTCGACTGCGCGCCTTCGACGAGAGCAATGATCCGCGACAGTGTCGACTTGTCCCCGACCGCCGTCGTCTGGATGCGCAAGAGCCCGCTGCCATTGATGGCGCCTCCGGTCACGCGGTCACCCGTCGCCTTGGCGACCGGGAGGCTTTCGCCCGTCAGCAGGCTCTCGTCGACTGCGCTGTGCCCACCGATCACTGTGCCGTCGACCGCAAGCCGCTCGCCAGGCCGTACCACCACGACATCGCCGACGGCCACGGCACTCGCGGGAATGTCGATCTCCTCGCCGTCGCGCTCGACGCGTGCCCGCTCCGGCCGCAGTGACATCAGCGCTCTGATCTGCGACGTCGTCGAGCGCTTGGCACGCTCTTCCAGCCACTTGCCCACCGTGACCAGCGTGATCACCACGGCCGCGGAATCGAAGTAAAGGTGGGCTGCGGCGGTGCGCGCGAGCAGGAGATAGAGGCTGTAGAAGTACGCTGCGGAGGTGCCGAGCGCCACCAGCAGATCCATGTTGCCCATGCGCGCTCGAACCGACTTCCAGGCGCCAGCGTAGAACCGGGCTCCGATGAGAAACTGGACGGGGGTCGCGAGAGCGAGCTGCAGCCATCCTGGCAGCAGGATGCCGAGCATGGGAATGAGAAGCGGAACGCTCAGCGCGACGGCCACCAGAAGGCGCCGGCTTTCACTCTGCATCCGCCGTGCCTCGGCGGCGGCGATCTCGCGGTCTTGCTCCACCTCGCCCGTGAGGAGCTCAGCCTCGTACCCGGCGCGCCGGACGGCGGCAATGAGATCGGCAGGCCGCAGCGCTCCGGCGATGCCTTCCACCGAGCCGCGATGTATCGCGAGATTCACCTCGGCGCGCGTGACGCTCGGCACGGCCGCGAGCGCCCGCTCGACCCGCAGTGCGCAAGTGGCGCAGGTCATCCCGGAAATGGAGAGCTCGCGCCGCTCACGAGGCGCTTGCGAGGGATCGGGTCCCGGGTGCCGCGTGGCAACGCGCGCCCGCTCCACCACGGTAGCCGCCTCCGGCGTGCTCACGGTGCCCTCCTCGAGCCTCACCGTCAGGCGAGCCCGCCGGAGAAGCCGGCGCCTTCCACCGCGCGAATCAGGTCCTGCGCACGAGCCGTTCCCGTCACGGTCGCGCGGCCGCTCGCCAGATCCACTCGGGCCTCCCGTACGCCAGGAACGCGGGACAGTGCGCGGGTGACCGCTCCCACGCAGCCGCTGCAGGTCATTCCCGAGATCGCGAGCACCACGGGGCCAGCGGTTTCGTTCGAGATTTCTGCACCCATCGAGACACCCCTTCCAGTTCACTGGAATCTATATAGCGCCTCCCCCCACTGGAAGGTCAAGCCGTCGCCCGCCGAGCTCCGATCGATCGCCGACCGATCCGGCTGCATCCCGCACATTCCGGTACGTCTCATGCGCTAGTATTTCCGTCCGGACCACGCAAATCTAGAGGCAGGGCGACATATGGCAGCAGAAAAATTCCCGATCGATCTCGGACAGCTGCGGCCGCTGAAGCTCGATCCGAGGCTGAGCGCACTGACCGATGCGCAAAGGGCTGATCTGCGCCACAACATCCAGCTCTGCCGCGACGCGATCGTGTTCTTCACGGCCCTTGCCGGAGCCAAGGGCCTCTCCGGGCACACGGGCGGAGCCTACGATACGGTCCCCGAGGTCATGATCATTCGCGCGTTCATTGCGAACGGGGCGCCAATCGTGCCGATCTTCTACGACGAGGCCGGCCACCGCGTCGCGACCCAGTATCTGCTCTCGGTTCTCGACGGAGCGATGGCCGCCGAGCGGCTGCTGCACTATCGGGAGTTCGAGAGCGGCCTGCCCGGCCACCCGGAGAAGATGCTGACGCCGGGGGTCGAGTTCAGCTCGGGCCGGCTCGGGCACCTGTGGGCGTTCTGCAACGGCGTCGCCATGGCGAACCCGGGCAAGGCCGTCATCCTGCTCGGCTCGGACGGCAGTCAGATGGAGGGGGACAACGCCGAAGCGGCGCGCCTGACCGTCGGTAAGGATCTCAACATCAAAGTGCTCGTCGACGACAACAACGTCACGATCGCCGGTCATCCTCAGGAGTACATGGTCGGCTACGACCTGAGCCGCACCCTCGCAGGCTATGGGTTGAGCATCGCGACCACCCTCGGCGAGGACCTCGATGCACTGTACGTGGATCTCGCGCGCGCATTCTCCGACGCGCTTCCGCACGGGGTCGTGATCAAGCGCCCGATGGCGCCGGGCATCGCCGGAGCCGAGGGCAGTCCCCACGCGCACGAAGTGTTGAAGGCCGAGACCGCGATCCGTTACCTCGACTCGCGGGGCGGCTACGAGCAGGCGATCGCAATGCTGAAGGCGGCGCGCCCCGAGAAGAGCCCGCTCACCT
Source organism: Pseudomonadota bacterium (assembly GCA_021807675.1). Lineage (GTDB taxonomy): Bacteria > Pseudomonadota > Gammaproteobacteria > Steroidobacterales > Steroidobacteraceae > 13-2-20CM-66-19. Next base: position 8,468 of record JAKBCR010000051.1, on the reverse strand, counting down.
ACCGCGGCTCCTCAGGCGCCGGCAAGAACCGGGACGATTTCGGCAAGGTCCTGAACGAGATCCTCGATGAGATGAGCGAGACCCAGCGCCTCGCCAGCGTCAAAGTCTTCGACAACGACCTCGAGGGCTCCTGCGGGCTGCACCACGTCCGCAAGAAGCATCCGGAGGTGTTCGTTCGCGGCGGCATCATGGAGCGGGGCAACTATTCGGCGGCCGCGGGCTTCGGCTCACGGCCCGGTCAGCAGGGCATCTTCGCCACGTTCAGCGCTTTTCTCGAGATGTGCGTGAGCGAGATCACGATGGCCCGGCTCAACTTCTCGAACGTGCTGGCGCATTTCAGCCACAGTGGCGTCGACGACATGGCCGACAACACCTGCCACTTCGGCATCAACAGCATGTTCGCCGACGGCGGGGTCACACCCGTCCACGGCGAGGATACGACGCGGCTCTATTTTCCGGTCGACCAGCACCAGTTCGCGGCGTGCATCAAGCGCATTTTCAGCGATCCCGGGCTGAGATTCGTCTTCACGACCCGCGCGCCCGTGCCGGACATCCTCGACACCGACGGCAAGCCCCTCTACCAGGGAAAGTCCTTCGAGCCCGGCAAGGACTACATCGTGCGCGCCGCACCTCCCGGGGGCGGCTACATCGTAGCCGTGGGCGAGACCGTTTACCGCGCTCTCGATACGGTCATCGAGCTGGCGGCGAAGGGCATCACCGTGGGGCTCATCAACAAGCCGACCGTGAACGGGGTGGATCCGGAAATGATGCGCCGGCTCGCGAGCGCCTCCTTCGTGCTGGTCGCCGAGGGCTGGAACGTGCGCACCGGTCTCGGCAGCCGCTTCGGGAGCTATCTGCTGAAGGCCGGCTTCAAGGGCCGCTACGATCATATCGGCACCCAGCGAGAAGGCTCGGGCGGGCTGTGGCAGCAAATGGGGCATCAGGGTCTCGATCCCGCGGGCATCACGCGGGCCGTGCAGGCGCTGCTATAGCGGCGCTTCATTCCCCCTGGGGAATGTCCCCGCCAGAGTGCGCGCGAGCGCTTCGAGGTCCACCGGCTTGACGAGGGGATCGTCGAGCCCGGGAGCCCATGCGAGCACGAAGGGTCTCACTGATGCGCCGGCCGGAGGCTGAGCAAGATGAGGGCTGCCGCAGCTGACGTGGACGCCGCGAAGACGAATGCGATACCAGGATTCAGTGCCCATAGCGCGCCGGCCATCACAGATGCGGTCAGGTAGAGCGCTCCGGTCAGGAAGTTGTATGCCCCGATTGCCGTGGCTCGCCGCTGCGGCTGCAGGTCGGCGATGAACGCCTTGCTCTGAGCCTCGTCGATGGCGAAGAACACCCCGTACACCAGAAAGAGCGCGACGATGTGCCACTTGGCGGTGGCGCTGGCGAAGCCGAGGCTCACGGCGAGATAAAGCAGATAGCTCGCTACGACAATCCGGGTCCGGCCGAACAGGTCGCCGAGCTTGCCGGCGGCCGGCGCCGCAATGACAAACGTGCTGTTGAAGAGCGCATAGAGAAGAATGGTATCCCCTACCGAGAAGCCCATGTCATATGCGCGCAGCAGCAGGAACCCGAAGCTGAAGTATCCCAACGAGAACACTCCGGCTGCGATCAGGTAGCGCTTGAAGCCTGCGCTCAAGGTTCGCCACGACGCGACGAAGCGCTCTCGCTCCTCGCGCGCGCCGGGCCGGTCCGGTAATCGGGCCAGCAAGACGACGGCAAGGGCCGCCGGAATCACGGCAATTCGAAACAGCTCGCGATAGGTAGCCGGCGTCTCACCAAGCCGACAGAGGAGACCATAGGCGATGAGCGGCCCCAGGACCGCGCCGGCCTTGTCGAGCGCTTTGTGTACCCCGAACGAATAGCCGCGGACACTCGGTTCGGCGACGGCCGAGAGCCACGCATCTCGTGGCGGCCCCCGCAAGCTCTTGCCCAGCCGCTCGATGACGCGGAATGCGCCGAGGACGGGCGCCGATGCGGCAATCAGGAGCGTCGCCTTCGCGAGGGCCGACAACCCGTAGCCGAGCAAGGCCAACGGCTTGCGCCGTCCGGTGTGGTCGGAAAGCCACCCGGCGAGATAGTCGAGCGAGCAGGAGGAGAGGTCCGCCAGACCCTCGATCGCGCCGAGCGCTACGGCGGATGCTCCGGCGACCGTCGTGAGAAATACGGCGAACACCGAGAAGATCATCTCCGAGCTGACGTCTGTCAGCAGGCTGACGATGCCGAGCTTGACGACATCGGGATGAATCGCGGAGCCCCCCCTCCGCGGCTTCGGGTTCCGGAACGTATTCAATTGAGGGGCCATGCTCCTCCCGGGGCCGCGGCGGGGACGATCAGCGAAACTACGTACCCGTTCCGTGTCATACTCCCCCGCCTCCCTCCCTTCCAAAGACCCGGAATTCCGATGAGCGATGCGCGCAGGTCCACGATCGCGCTCCGGCGAGCCAGGGCTCTGCGATCGGCCACTTTGGCGCCTGTCGCGATCTTCCTCGCCGCGCCATGGGCTCACGCCGGGTCATGGGCAGCCGTCGCTTCACAGCCGCTTACCGAAACGATCCATGCGCAAGCTCCCAATATCAGCATCAGAGCCATCTCGACCGCGGTTGACGCCTATTGGCACGCCCGGCAACGGCATCTGACCGACAAGCCACTCGTCACGATCGTCGATTACTCTCTGCCATCCAACAGGAGGCGCCTGGCCGTCGCCGACGTACAGACCGGAAAGGTGCTCTTCTACACCTATGTGGCGCACGGCAAGGGCAGCGGACTCAAATACGCAACCCGTTTCTCCAACAGGCCCGGCACGGACGCGAGCAGCCTCGGGGTGTACCTGACCGGCAATACCTACTACGGTGATCACGGATACTCGCTGCGCGTCCATGGATTGGATCCGGAGTTCAACGGCGCGGCCTACAGTCGCGACATCGTGATGCACAGCGCCTGGTACGTCAGCAAGACGTTCGCCCAGGATCACGGCCGCATGGGTCGCAGTTGGGGTTGCTTCGCCGTCAGCCGCAAGGTGGAGAGCGCCATCGTGAATCTCATCCGCGGTGGCACCGTGCTGGTCGGGTACTACCCCGATCCCAAGTGGCTCCACTCCTCCCGGTTTCTCAACGCCCCGGCTCTCGACGCCTCGAGTCCCAAGACCTCCGGTCTCAAGGCCTCGGGCTGACGCCGATCCAACCCGGTCTGCCGACCGGAGTCGCATCCTGCTCGCTGCGGCCCCGGGGAGCCTGCGACTTTAGGCGTCTGCGGTTTGCGCGTGATGCGCCTGGCTGCAGAGCCCATGATCGGCCAAAGTAGCAATTACGCGGCAGTCACGGATGCGCTTGCCGCCACCGTGGGCCAGCATCCGCTCGAGTTCCGCGCGCAGGCTGGTCAGCATCGCAATGCGGCGGTTTACCGCCTCGAGCTGCCGCCGCGCGATCCTATCGGCACCGGCACAGTCGGACTCCTGCTGGTCCGACAGGGCCAGCAGCTCGCGGATCGCCGGCAGCGGGAACCCGAGCTCGCGCGCATGGCGGATGAAGCCCAGCTTCTGCCGGTGCGCTTCGCCATAGCGGCGCTGATCGCCAGCGGTGCGGATCGGTGCCGGCAGGAGCCCGATCTGCTCGTAATAGCGAATCGTCTGGACCTTGCAGCCGACGCTGCGGGCCAGCTTGCCGATGGGCATGGAGACGTCGGCCACGGTTGAAGCTCTAGCAACTGGAGCTTTTACGATAGGCCCCGGTGAAGATCAATTCAAGTGAGCTCCGGAGTACCAAGCCTGGTGGCACGTAATCCTTCGCATCCTGCCGACGGCGGGGGCCACGGGCGTGCCCATGGACGCCAGCATGAGCATGACGATGGCCGTGGGCACGATCACAGCCATGAGCATGATCACAGCCATGGCCACGACCATAGCCGCGGGCATGAGCATACCTCCGGCGCGAGTGAGCGCCGCCTGCTGCTGACGCTCGGCATCCTCTTGGTTTTCACCGCGACCGAAGCGGCAGGCGGGTGGCTCGCCAACTCTATCGCGCTGCTGGCGGAAGCGGGTCACATGCTGGCGGACTGCGGCTCGCTCCTGCTCGCCATCCTTGCCATTCGTGCCAGCCAGCGACCGGCCGACCCGCAGCATACCTACGGATCCGCCAGATACCAGACGCTCGCGGCCTACACCAATGGCCTGATGCTGCTCGCCCTCACGGCATGGGTGATGGTCGAGGCATTCCGGCGTCTGATCGCGCCACCGGCCGTAGACGGCCAACTGATGTTGGTCGTTGCATTGATCGGCGGCATAGCCAATCTCGCTGCGTTCATCACCCTCTCCGGCGCCAGCTCACTCAACGAGCGAGGCGCCCGCGCCCATGTATTTGGCGATCTGCTGGGCTCGGCGGCGGCCACGGGTGCCGCGCTCCTGATCCTAGGCTTGGGGTGGATGGTCGCGGACCCGATCCTCTCCATCTTGGTGTCGCTGCTGATTCTGCGCTCAGGCTGGGGGCTTGCGCGCGAAGCCGGGCACGTCCTGCTGCAAGGGACGCCGTCGACCCTGGACGTGGAAGGTCTCGCGCAGGACCTGGCCCAGGTTAGCGGCGTCAAGGACGTTCACCATCTGCACGTCTGGTCTCTTACCGGCGAGGCCCCTGTCGTCACCCTGCACGCGACGGTAGACCCGCGTGCCGATCAGCAGGCCGCCTTGCAGGGGATCGTTCGTCGTCTGCGCGAGCACCACTGCACCGCGCATGCAACGGTTCAGATCGAAGGCGGGGACTGCCTGGATGACGGCAATGGCACCTGTCACTGCGCCTGAGATGCCCGAGCGATGCGGGCGGCGAAGATGAGCCCTTCGTGAGCTCCCGGCTGGCTCCTTGAGCGCGCTCACGCTATTCGGCCTCGTCGCCGTGACCGCGATGTTGGTCTTTTACGCGCTCGAAGAGCGCAACCCGCTGTGCGTCCTGGGTTTCGCAATGGCATGCGCGCTCGGCTCGGTATACGGGTTCCTGCAAGGCGCATGGCCTTTCGGAATCGTCGAGGCCGTATGGGCGGTGGTCGCCGTGCAACGTTGGCGGCTCAAGGGAAAACGCGAGCGGACAAATTGCTCCGATCCAACGGCGCCCCGACGGTAGGATCAACGGGGCGCGGGATACGTCCTCGCCTGGCTGCGCAGCGTACCGGCACTCGCCGATCGCGGGCGCTCCCTCGCTATGCCCGCCGTGGATCGACGACCGTGCGAACGGGTGCGAGTGGATCGGACATCTCCGCCAGCGCGCGAGCGATGCCGCCGAGACCGATGCGCGCGCCGAGCCAGGGCACCACATCGATGCCGCCCTCGGCGATGGATTCGAGGGCCTGGCGCATGTCCTGCGGCTCCTCCCCGGCGGCAAACTGGATGTTGAGCCGCTTGTTCTGGGCGGCGAATACATGGATCTGCTCGGCCTCCATGCAATAGCCGCCCATGACGATGCGGGCGTCGAAAGCCGCGCCGGCGATGATCTGTTGCAGCAGTCCCGGCCGTCCGACGCATTCGTAGATTATGCTCGGACGACGGTTTGCGATGTCCGGCAGCGGGGCATAAGGGGAGCTCTCCCTCGGGTCGATGGCGATGTCGGCCCCCATGCGCAAAGCCTGCGCGCGCCGCGGGCCATGGAAATCGGCGGCGACGATGGGCGCGATCCCCGACAGCTTGAGGCCGGCAATCACACCGAGGCCGATCGCGCCGCAACCGATGACGAGGGCGGAATCGCCTTTCGTCGGTCTTCCGCGTCGCGCATGCTCGAGGCCGACCGCCAGAGGCTCTGTCATGGCCGCCAGGTCATCATCGAGACCCGCCGGCACCTCCAGCAACATGTCCTCATCGAGCAGCATGTACTCGCCGAAACCGCCGGGACAGTCGTGGCTGAACCCGATCACGGCATGAGCGCCGGACTGGCGCATGATCGGAATCGAGGTGACTTTACGCCCCGGCCTCACCGGGCGACCGCTGCCAGGGCCATAGTCGATCACTTCTCCGACATACTCGTGGCCGGGCACGAAGGGCCGCGAGCGGTCGAGCGCCGCGTAAGGACCGCCATGCTTTCGCGACAGATCGACGATGTTCTGTCCCGCGTGCAGGAAATGGGCATCCGATGCGCACAGTCCGCAGCTATGCGTGCGCACCAGGGCTTGTCCCTTGCCCGGGACCGGGTCGTCGATCGTGCCCACTTGCACGGTACCGTTCACGATATAGGCGGCCTTCATGATGCTCGCGGCCTCACCGGGTCAGGGCGCAGGCCGCTCACTGGCAGGCTCGCAGGACCGCGTAGGAAGGATCATTGCGGTCACGGCTACCGCGCGCATCACGCTGCATTTCCCTCACTTCGCGAATCTCATCGAAATCCCGCACGGTCACGCGACGCGTCAAGCCCCAATGGCCATCCCGTCTTTCCCAGGTATCGAGATAGCGGCTCCAGACGGTCATCTGCGACCGGACTCCCTCACGCTCGATACGCAGCCCCGCGAGGCAATAGGCCTCGCTCCCTGCCCGGTCGCCGTCGAGGTCGATGAGGATGTTGGTCACCTGGTGGGAGTGCTGCTGCGCGCGAAGATGCTGAGCACAGATCCGGTCGATCACGCCCCTGCCGGGGCCCTGATAGAACTCCCCGTAGTCGGCCCACGCATCCGCATGCCAGATGGAATGGCCGAGCGGCACATCCAGACGATCCACCGCGCGGCAGTAGCGGTAGATCAGCTCGCTGATCGCCTGCTTGTCCGCAAGCTCCGCGAGAGTCTTGGTATCGCCCATATCCGCACGCCCCACTCTCGGTCTGCAACTGCCCCTAATATGGCGGAAGCGGCCATCGGCGTGCAAATGCCTCGCTCAGCCCGCACAGGGCGATTCGACCCCTGGCTCGCGATATTCCTCAGGAACCGTCCGGCTCGGCCGCCAGTGCCGCCTGCAGCCGCGACTTCAGCTCACGGCTGAAACCTTCCAGCCCCACGACCTTTCCCGCAGCGAGAGCTCGTTTCAGCTCGGCGCGATTGCTCACCTGCAGCCGGTCCATGAGACGCTGAACGCGCTCCGGATTCATTCCGGGCAGAGTCAGGAGGTCGCCCATTTCGCCAACAGCCTTGGCAGTCCGACCGGTGTGCCTGCTCACAGTTTGCTCCATCGGGAATGCCTCACTTGCTGAAGCTTAATCCGCGAGAAGCGGTCGGCCATCCGTACAAGACACTACGCAAAGCCTCGAACTGAGCCGCCCCGGTTGCGGTGACGCCGGGTCTGAGCGTTTTCCGAGGGACCTGCCGCGTGCCGATCCGCTCGATCGGCGCCGAGGGGCCGCGGGGCCTGCGGCGAGGGTCGGGCAGCCTGCCGGTTCCACTACAATGAGCGCTTTGACCAAGGACTTCCGGTGACCGATCGCTCCGCAGGGCCCGTGTCGTCCAATCGCCTGACCCCGATGCAGTTCGTGCTGGGCTTCGGTGTAGTCAGCATGTTTGCCGACTTCGTCTATCAGGGCGCCCGCGCGATCGTAGGACCCTACCTGGCCACGCTGGGAGCCTCCGCAGCGCTGGTCGGCGCAGTGACCGGCGTCGGTGAAGCGATGGCCTTGGTCTTGCGACTCGCCACCGGGCCGATCTCGGACCGCACGCAGCGGCACTGGGCACTTTCGATCGGGGGATACCTGATCACCGTCATTGCGGTGCCGCTGTTGGCCGTCACGCAAACCCTGTGGCCGGCCGCCGCCCTGGTCATCGCCGAGCGGTTCGGAAAGGCGGTGCGCACACCCGCGCGCGACATCATGCTCGCGCAGGCCAGCACCGATATGGGTCGCGGCATCGCCTTCGCCGCGCATGAGGCCCTCGATCAGTCGGGCGCCCTCCTCGGTCCGTTGCTCGTGGCCGGAATGATCATGCTTTCGGGATATCGGGCAGCCTTCCTGACTCTGGCCGTCCCGGGAGCGCTGGCGGTGCTCGCGCTCATCTGGCTTCGCCGCGCGGTGCCGCGACCCAACCTCTATGAGAAGGCGCACGCCGACTTCAAGCCCCGACCTGGCGGATCCGCCGCCGCGCTTCCCAAGCGCTTCTGGCATTACTGCGCATTCACCGCCGCCTCGATGGCCGGGTTCACCACGTTCGGCGTCCTCTCTTTTCACATGCAGGTCCGCCACATTCTGCCCCGGGCGCTGATTCCGGTCACCTACTCGGTGGCGATGGCCGCCGCCGCTCTGGCGGCCCTCGGCAGCGGCCGGCTCTATGACAGGCTCGGCCTGCGCGCGCTGGTGATCGCCATTCCGCTTACCATAGCCGTGCCCCTGCTGTCGTTTTCCAGGCATTCCACCTGGATATGGATCGGAGCGGCCGTATGGGGTGCCGTGATGGGCATCCACGGATCGACTTTGCGCGCCGCGGTCGCCGATATGGTGCCGGGAGTCCGCCTCGGAACGGCATACGGCATTTTCACCGCGGCGTACGGTCTGGCGTGGCTCGTAGGCTCGACG
>JAKBCR010000267.1 GCA_021807675.1 Pseudomonadota bacterium | reverse complement strand
CTGCTGCCTCTGAAGGCACTGAGCCTCCATCGAGAGGCGCAACCTGTGGTAGCGGCATTGAGCCGCATCCAGAGATGGTCGGCAGCTTTCGACTACGCGCGGGGAAGACCGACTCTGCGCGAAGAGCTGGCTCGCTGCAACGCCTTTCAGGAAGATCTGCGGAAATACAAGTTGATTTTTCCGTAGGCGGGCGAGCAGCCCCGGGACCTCAGCGGATCTCGGTGGCCTTCCCAGGAAGGGTCGGGGTGAGGCGATTTGCGCTCTTCCTGTGGTGCGGGTTCGAATCCGCGTGAGCTGATTCAGCAACGCACCGCTACCGCATATTGCCTGGGGGTGATTCCGTACGACCGCCGGAAGTGGTTGGTCGGAGCGCTCTGATCGCAAAAGCCCGCCGCCATCGCGGCTTCCGCGACCGACATTCCGTTCCGCAGATGCCTGCGCGCGTCATCGAGCGGGGCTTAACGAGGTATCCATGGGGTGTCAGCCCGGCTACGCGCTCGAATAGCCTGCCTAACTGGAAAACATTCAGGTCCGCGACAGCCGCAAATTCCTCCAGACGCAACTCATCGAGGTGACGCGCCCGCGCGACCGCGGCAACCTTGTGAACCGCGTCCTGTCGTGCGGCCCGGCGTCGATTGACGGGTCAGCCTTACCGCAGCGCTCGAACATGCGCGCGAAGACCTGAATCAATGACTCGGAGGCAGCGATGACCGTTCGAATCTGGCGAGGCTGGGCAGCGAATTCGGCAACTGCGGGACCTTTATGAGGAGTTCCTGCGAGCGCAATTTCTGCCGTTAATCCACTCCATCAAGGGCTACCACGCCGCCTCGGTTCTGCGGCGGAGCATCGCCGGCGGGGAGGTGGAATTCACCACCCTGAGGCGATTCGAATCGCTCGAGTCGATCAGCGCTTTCGCCGGTGCCGACTACGAGGCGGCTCACGTGGCCCCAAGGGCAACGGGGCTCCTGTCGCGCTTCGATTGCCGCTGCCGGCATTTCGAATGCGTCGTCGAGGATCGGCCGCCGCGTCAGTGGGCTCGCGCTTGTACCCGACTGGGGGACGGGAACTCTGTGGGAATCCGCCTCGCCGGTCAAAGAGGCTGACGGCGGCACCCCTGCGGGCCCGGTGTTGACAGCCTGGAGCGTTACAGAGTAGCTTCCATGCGTACCCGGCGAAAGCCGAAGGGTTGACCCAAAAACGCCGATCACCCCGCACCGACTTCCTGGGGTCAGTGTATCGAGCGTCTCCACCTCCTGGAGTCAGGAGACTCGATGGCACACGCCCGCGCCCACCACCGCCTTCGGATCGGCATTCTCGACCTGGCCACCAAGAGCGCGCGCAACGCGCTATATGGCCGGATCATGAACGCCAATCTCGCGAGCATCATGCCCCAGGTGCTGGGTGTTTGGTGCGAGGAGGCGGGCCACCGGGTGACCTTCGTCTGCTACACCGGGGGAGAAGACCTCCTGGCGGCGTTCCCCGACGACCTCGATCTGCTGTTCATCGGTGCGTTCACGCAGTCAGCCCAGCTGGCGTATGCACTGAGCAACCGCTATCGGCGGCTCGGCACGATCACCGTCCTGGGCGGCCCGCATGCGCGCTGCTATCCCGAGGATGCGCTCCAGTACTTCGACTACGTGCTCGGTTTTACCGACCGGGCGGTTGTCAAGGAGGTCCTGGACGACTGCGCCCCGTATCGTCCAGTAGGGCGGCTGATCACCGCCGGGGGGCAGCCTTCGGAGCTGCCGCCGCTCGAGGCCCGCTGGAAGTATGTGGCTGCGACCCTGAAGAAGGCGCCCACGATCAAATTCGTGCCGATGATCGGCAGCCTTGGCTGTCCGTACACCTGCAGCTTCTGCATCGATTCGACGGTCAAGTATCAACCGCTCGGCTTCGAGCAGCTGACTGAGGATCTGCGATTCCTGCTCCGCCAGGTGCGGCGTCCCATAGTGGCCTGGCACGACCCCAATTTCGGCGTGCGCTTCGATGACTACATGAACGCCATTGAGGCTGCGGTGCCGCCCGGGCGGATGCGGCACATTGCCGAGAGCTCCCTGTCGCTCCTGTCGGAGCCCCATCTTCAGCGGCTCAGGCGGAACGGCTTTCAGGCGCTGCTGCCGGGCATCGAGTCGTGGTACGACCTGGGCAACAAGTCGAAGACGCGCCGGACGGGCCTCGAGAGAGTCAAGCAGATCTCGGAGCACGTGAACCTCATCCTCCGGTATGTACCGTACGTGCAGACCAACTTCGTGTTGGGGCTCGACAGCGACGAGGGGGCCGAGCCGTTCGAGCTCACCAAGCGGTTTCTGGACCTGACACCCGGGGTCTTCCCGGCCTACTCGCTCCTCACGGCTTTCGGCCGAGCGGCACCGCTCAACCTGGAGTACCAGCGAGCCGGTCGGGTGCTGCCGTTTCCGTTCGCATTGCTGAACAACAATCACGCCATGAACGTGGTGCCCCGGAACTACTCCTGGCCGGAGTTCTATGACCGCCTGGTCGATCTATCGGAGTACTCCTTTTCCTACAAGGCCATTGCGCGGCGACTGGTCGCGAATGGCGGCGCAATCCCCCGGTGGATGAACGTGGTTCGTGCCATCTCGTCCGAGGGCTGGGGCCGGATTCAATATCACACCAACATCCGGCGGCTCCTTGACGACGACCCGGACGTGCGTCGATTCATGGAGGGCGAGAGCGACCGGTTGCCCGGTTTCTACGCGCGGCGCATCGCCGGCGATCTCGGCGCGCTGCACCGCGACCTTCCGGACGGTGCCCTCATGCACGATCCCAACGCCTACTTGCGGAGCTCGGCCACGGTCGCGTTGAGCCCGATGATGGCGAGAAAGGCAAATAGCTCGCCGGCTGGGATGGTTGTGCAGGGAGCACTAGCGGAGCACTAGCCGGCGCTCAGCGGCCTTCCCTGGACTGGTCGGGGTGAGGGGATTTGAACCTGCGACACCTACGTCCCGAAAGGATAAATCCAGGTTCCAGAGAGAGCCGCTGAGCACCAATAAGGTAATGGAAACAGAATGTTATGGTGTTGTAGCGTCCGATGGGGTATTCCGAAATCTGCCGGATTCCGGTCGAAAGTGGAACCCTTTCTGGAACCTCAGGAGCGCCAAAGTGGAACCCCAAAAACGGCTGTCCGACGCACAGCTCAAGGTGCTCGTGAAACACCGACGCACCGCGCAGGAATTCATTGTGGACGGTTCCGTCCCGGGCCTGTCGATCCGGCTCTTCCCGGGTGGTGCCGCCAATTGGACATTGCTCGTTCGTGTGGTCGGCGAGGGCGGGACGAATGAGCATGGCAAGCCCCTCCTGGGAAAGAAGCTCCGCGTGAGTCTCGGCAACTATCCCGTGATCACCCCCAGGCCGCACGTGCACGGGCAAATCATGTTCTCGATCAGGCGCGGCGAGGAATTAACCCGAAGCAGGCGTTGAAAGATGGTGACACGGCGGGTAGTCCGACCGTTGCTGGGCTCGCGAAGGATTTTCTCACGCACTATGTGCACTCGAGAGAGCTCGATTCCGCCTGCAAGTACGAGATAGCCTTCACCACCCACATCAATCCGCTCGTGGGCAACATCCTGGCTGAGCTGCTCACGCGTGAGCAAGTGTGGAAGGTGATGGAGTCGGCCCGCCTCAAGCGGGAGCGGCCAAAAGGGGAACGCGGAGGCGGCATCGGTGGTGTCGAGGCTGCACGGACCGCCATGGGCGTCCTGCGTCACATGTACTCCTGGGCCATCGAGGAAGATAAGCTCAAGCGCAAAGACAATCCGGCAAGCAAGATCAGCCGGAATTTGCCCAAGAAGCGACAGGGGGACGTCGTGCTGTCACTGGATGAAGCACGCGTAGTCTGGAAAGCAGCGGAACTTACCGGGTATCCCTTCGGCACGCACGTGCAGCTCATGCTGCTCACCGGGTGTCGCCTGGATGAACGGGCCTCAGCGCGTGCGGCGTGGATCGACACGAAGGAGGCGCTGATGGTCATCCCCGCCGACGCATACAAGACCAATCACGTGCACGTCGTGCCGCTCGTCCCCAAGGCGATGGAGATTCTGAAGCGGATTCCAAAGCCTCACCATGGCGAGTATCTGCTCTCGAGCACCCGCGGGCGGGCGCCTATCCAGGGAATCTCAAAATATTATCGGACACGGCTCCGTGAAGCGATCGTCGCCATTACCGGGGCGAGCTTTCCGAAGAAGTTCACTTCGCATGATCTTCGTCGCACGGTCGCAACGCGTCTCGCCGAGGCCCTCGGTGACGAGGGAGAAAAGCTGGTCAAGCGCGTGCTCGGTCACTCGGACGGCACCGTGACTGCAATCTACAATCGGTACGGGTACGTGAGGGAGATGCGTCGGGCGCTTGAGCAGTGGGCGAATGATCTGACAGGCAGCTCAGTACCGCTCCCAGCGGGAATAGTAACGGCGCAGTCGGTGCAGGCGGCCGCGTAGATTCCTTTTTGGCAGAACGTCCCCGGGCTGCGATGGGCGGCACTGGAGACGCGCGCGATGGGTGAACGTCCGCTGGTAGCGCGTCAGCCGTCTCACGCCGGGCTGCAGCGCCTTGTCGGACGAGCAGGTGTCATCCGCTATTTCTTTGTGACGAGGGCTTTGGGCGTCTCGCCATCGCAGACCAGTATGAGTGCGCCGCCCGTGTTTTCAGAGTTAGGGAGCATCCTTGTTGGCGGGGACGCAAAACCGCGTGATTTTGGGGTTGAGAGGCGGATTGGCTGTGAGCGACATCAGGATCGCCGGCGAAGGCGGTTCCCGGGAGGCGTCGCGGTACGGCTCAGAACGGCGTGTCGTCGCTCCGAGTGCTTGTCGGCGGCGGCGGGCAGGAGGACGCGAGCTGGTGGGCGCGGTTGATGAGCAGTCCGGAGTAGTGGCGCTCGAGTGCCTCGGTGAGCTGGTAGAGGAAGGCGATGAGTGTTTCGGCGTCCTCGGCGCAGAGTCCAAGGGGCAAGCAGACGATCGGCAGGTCATTCGGTTCCATGGCTAACGGCTCGCGGTGCGGGATTTCTTGGCGGCGGCACGCGCGGCGGCACGTTTGGCGGCCCGTTCCTTTGCCTCCTTGAGGCGGTAGCTCTCCCCGTCGATCGAGAGGATCTCGGACCTATGCACCAGGCGGTCGATGAGGGCGACCACGCAGGTGGCATTGGGGAAGACCTGGTTCCATTCGGTAAACATCCTGTTCGTGGTCAAGATCAATGGCCGGCGCAGCTGATAGCGGCGTGTGACGACCTCGAAGAGCAGGTCGGCATAGCGGGTGTCGTAGGCCAAATATCCAACCTCATCGCAACAGAGCAACGCGGGAGCGGTGTAGCGGCGCAGCCGTCGGGCGAGTTGCGTGGAGCTGTCCTGGGCGGCAAGATCGTGCAGCATGTCGGAGGCGGCGGTGAAGCGCGCCGTGTGGCCGCGCAGCAGCGCCTGGTGCAGCAGGTTCTTCGCGATCATGCTCTTGCCGAGCCCGTTTGGACCGACCACGATGATGTTGGCGGCCTGCTCGAGGAACTCGAAGG
>JAKBCR010000050.1 GCA_021807675.1 Pseudomonadota bacterium | reverse complement strand
GTGCCAGATGCGCACCACCGCGCTCTGCGACAGTCCCGAGGCCTTGGCCATCATCCGGCTGCTCCAGTGCGTGGCCTCCCGCGGCTTCTCGTGCAGCGTCTTGGCGATCACGCGCTCGACTTGGCTATCGCTGATGGTGCGAGGGGCTCCGGGTCGCGGCTCATCCAGCAGACCGTCCAATCGCGAGCGCTGGAAGCGAGTACGCCACTTGCCGACCGTCTGCGCCGTCACCCGCAACTGCCGGCCGATCTCCCGGTTGGAGCCATCGTGCTGGCAGGCCAGCACGATCCGCGCCCGCAGCGCGAGGGCCTGCGACGTGCTGTGCCGCCGCGTCCACTCGAGCAGTCGTTCGTTCTCTTCCACCGTCAACACAATGGGCTTGAGCTTCGGGCCACGTCGCATCGCATCTCCCTCGAAATCCAGTCTACCTTTGGACATCGAGGGCGCATAAACGTTCGACGAATTATTGAATCAGGACACTAGTCGGCGGCTTCCTGTTTCTCGCACTTTTTCGCCGCACCGCCTACTTCATTGCACAGCAGGGCGTTGCGACGCTCTCGTTCTGGCTCGCCGCCGCGGGGATGACACTCCTGGTCATTGCCCGTCTGGCAGTGATGCTCTGCAAGTACGCGAGCGCCGGCGCCGATGCGCTCGCCGTTCCACTTCTCGACATCCTCCTGCTGCCGCTTCTAGCCGCAATGGTGTTCGGCCTGCTGGTGCATTACCTGACCGATCGCGTCCAGCGCCGCTCCGATCCTGCATATCGACGACCCAAGCGTCAGCTCGTGTTCGGAGCCGCGCTCCTTGCACTTGCGGTATGGGCGGCATTCATGATGTGGCCCCTGACATCCGCCAAAGGGATGAATATGGGCATGGTTCCGCTTTGGACGACCTGGGTCTTTGAATTCGCGGCACTCTTCTACGGATCCTTCTGGTGGGCTCACAAGATCCGTGTCGCACCGGCCTCGATGATGCTTCGCGTGCCCCTGGTTGGCCTTCTGTTCGTTACAGTCATCGCCTCAGCAGCGTTTTATCCGGAGGAGCTCAAAACTTGGTGGAAGCAGTTCTCCCAGCCGACGCTACACCAGATTCCGAGCGCTGAACTGGGCACCTCCCTCATCAGCGCTCTTCTTGGACCTCTTTTCGCTGTGGCGGCGAATCTTGTGTACCCGCGCTCCGCAGTCGAACTGTACCTGTTTCGAAACCGGGTAAACAATTCTCTCGAGCGCCTCTTCTATCGCGCCACCCGCCGAGGAAAGATGGTGATGGTCACGCTCGATGACAACAAAGTGTATTGCGGCTACATTGACTGGATTCCGGGGGATCCGAGTTCTCGGGATGCCTACCTGGAAATTCTTCCCGTGTTCAGTGGCTATCGCACCGATGAGCGGCGAGTCTATCTCCCCACCTCATACACGCTGCTTCTTAATCAGCTGGACCAAAAAGATTGGGGGCAATTCAAGAAAGTTGTCCCTGTCGCGCGAATTACCTCGTCTGGTGAATTCGACCCCAAGTACTTCGAAGCCTTCAGCAGAAGCCAAACTCAGTCTCGCGTCCCTGAACCGCCACCATCGGTGCCGGCAGCACCCGTCAATGCGCATTCAGAGTCTCAGGCCGCGCAACCGGTAAATGCTCCCACCAAACCAAGTGATGGCGTGACGGAATCACCTCCCGCATCGAACCCAGCATGATTACTGCCAAGTGAAAAATAACTAATTGGGGGCTCCGATGACAGACAACGCATGCCGTGCGCCGGACAGTCCTGGAAAGGGAGTTCCAGCCCCCTGGAATTACTATTATCTCCGGTACTTCGTCGGTGCGATCGTCGGCGCTGGCCTGCTCGTAGCGCTATGGGTCGGGGATTCAGATGTGCTGCCATCTTTTCCGCACACGTTTCCGGCAGCACCCCACGATTGGCTGAATTTCGCGGCCGCCATTGCAGCGCTCGGTACCGCGGGCCTCGCTTACTGCTACATCGCCAGTGCCCCCATACTTTTGATGCATGGGTTGCGGTTCCGTCTCTCTCAGCAAGAGGGATGGTGGTGGGTGATTCGCCTCATACCCATAGCAGCAATCGTCCTACTCAGTTGGTTTGCTCTACGCTACGGCACAATGGCACCCTCCAGCTTTCGGGGTGGCTCCTGTACATGGTGGTGGTTATACGTGCCATACGGCACCATCATGCTGCTTCAGATTGCAGGTCTCCCATGGGGACGGCTCGACACTGTGCGCCGTCTCTATGTTGGATTAGCAGAGCGGCGCGCCAAGCGCTTAACCGACAAACCGTGGGGCGAGCTGTGGATTAGGGAGTACATCGAGTCCTACCGGCACCTCCGGGAGCATGGCAACGCCTTCCTGATCATTCTGATGGAGGTCATCTTGGCCACGGCGCTGTATGAAGCGGACACGACGATCCGCTTTTTCACCCTCGTAGTAATCTGGATTGTCCCGGCAACGTTCAGTTGGTTCCTGGGGACGTGGCTCGAGTTCAGGATCGTGCCCGGCAAGGCGAGTCCGCTCTCTGCAAAGAAGTCGTCTTGCGCCGGACGAATTCGCCGGCGGATCTGTAGGTGGATTCAATCTCATTGCACCGAAAACCAAGGCGGGGCCGATCCTACTGACGGGACCTAGTCGCCACCCAACCAAATGCACCCTTTGGGTCCAACTTCATGTATGATAAAGGACGTTATCATACCTATTTGACCAAAGTGGGTGAGCAGGTGGCAAACCGAAACAGCACGCACTCCTTGCTTCGAGAGCGGATCGTAGAGCACGTATTCGTCGGGGAGCTGCTTCGGCTCCTATGGCGCCGCGGTGTTACTGACGTCGAGCTTCTCCGGTCCGAATTCGACAGCCACGGCTATGACTTGGTGATGGCACGCGGCCACATTGTGCGCCACCTGCAGCTAAAGACGGGAACGTCACGAGGGCCGACGAGCGTTTCGGTGTCCCTGGCACTCGGAACCAAGCTCAGCGGCTGCGTGCTGTGGATCCACGTGAACGATGGTTTAGACATGGGGCCATTCTTTTGGTTTGGAGAGTGCCCGGGTCAGGCACTCCCGTCGATCGATCCGCTCAAAATTCCGAAGCGTGCGGCCCACAACAAATCCGGTGTTCGCCCCGAGCGACCCAATCATCGACTGGTTCCACACAAACGATTCACGCGACTTGAGACACTGGACGACGTCTTGGACAAGCTCTTCGGGGAACTCCCGCAATGAATAGGGTGATCTCAGCCGCAGCTCGCGGATCACTGCCCACCCTCTTCGCACCGGATGAAGCCGCGAGCCGGCGGTTCATCGAATTTTTCACCGCGAACATCCGCAATCCCAATACACGCCGCGCCTATGCTCGAGCCGCCGCGGAATTCGCGAACTGGTGCGATCGCCAGGGCCTGCGGGAACTCCGCGACATCGAGCCTGTTCATGTGGCAGCGTACATCGAAGGCCTGCAGGAGACACTAGCAGCCCCATCCGTGAAGCTCCACCTCGCTGGCATCCGAATGCTGTTCGACTGGCTGGTCGTAGGCCACGTGCTGGTCGTTAATCCTGCAAGCTCGGTAAGAGGCCCAAAGCACAAGGTAAAGAAGGGCAGGACGCCCGTCCTCACAGCCGAGGAAGCCCGAATGCTACTCGACTCGATCGATCCCTCCTCCCCCATCGGTCTTCGAGACCGGGCGCTGATCGCCCTCATGGTCTATACCTTCGCCCGAGTGGGCGCCGCGCTCAATATGCGCGTCGAGGATATCTATGTGCAAGGTCGGCGGACCTGGGTGCGGCTGCACGAGAAAGGAGGCAAGCGCCACGAAATGCCCTGCCATCACATCCTTGATGCATATCTACATTCCTACATCGACGGAGCGGGTCTGGCCGGCGACGCCAAAGCCTATCTATTCCGCACGGTCCGCGGTCGGAGCCGTCACCTTTCCACTGAGCCAATGAGTCAACCCGATGCCTATCGCATGATTGTGCGACGGGCTCGTGCCGCTGGAATCTGGACCCGGATCGGCAATCACTCGTTCCGCGCGACTGGCATTACGGAATACCTAAGGAACGGTGGTAAGCTCGAAATCGCCCAGCAAATGGCTGCTCACGAAAGCTCGCGCACCACTGGTCTCTACGATCGACGCGACGACCAGATCAGCTTAGATGAAATCGAAAGAATACTAATCTAGTCGCGCACATTGCACACCTGACTACGACTGGCACGTTATTCGTTCAATTTAGAACAAGGTGCCTCGAGCCGCCCCCCAAGACGCTCCCGTTCAATTCATCCTATCCCAGCAGATTTTTCTGCGCCCCCATAACAAGCCCCGGCACGCTCAACCCGGATCTCAACTCGTCGATTCAGCCGACCCGCATCCCTGGAGTAGCGTCCGTCGTTAACTGTATCAGTAAATAAGCGCCGCTCCTCCATCACCGGTAATGACGACCATTTTGTCACTTCTATTTCCAGTAGCGCTCTCAGCCGATTCCATCTCTTCCCTGCATTTTGGCTGGCAAACTTATACATTAGCTCTCGTACCGATTCCGCTCGGCGTTGATACAAGTGCGCATTCTCCCTGTCTGGTCCCGAGCTGCTTGCAAATCCGCGGATAAAAATAGTCACCTTATCATTGGAGCTGCCAATACACGCCACGAGCGCATTCACAAGATCGTGCAATAAGATCGTCTGGCTTCCACTCAGATGTGCGTTCCCTTCTTTAAAAACCACGTAGGAGGTAAACAGACTGTTCCCGTCATCAAAAACAATCGGCGGAAACGGTCCGTCTACGTGCAGCGTCACATTTCGGACTTGTGGAATCGAATACACGAAGCCAAGTCCGAGCGTCGCGAAGGCCACCTGCACCATCAATTTTGGGATTGACGCCCCGCTCTGCTTCAAGACGTAATCGATTGCAGCTGCCAACGAATCCAGTAGGCCTCGCATAACTGCAAGAATCGTCGTCGCCCCAATCGCTATGCCGACCAACGCCGGCAGTTGCTCCGTCCGCCTCACCCACGCAACAGCAATGGCGGCCGCCCCGATACCAACACCGACTGCTAGCAGCACAAAGAGAAGTCGCAGACAGCCCTTCGAGACGATGATACTTACACCGCCCAAATAGCGCAGAGTCTTCAATCCCCACTCCACAAGATTTGGCCGCTGTTCCGCTCGATTCGGCCTATTCGAACCGTTCTCTTCGTCCATTGCGCCCCCAAAGTCGAAGATTACCCATCGCCTGCCTTTAGCGCTGCCTTCTTCACGAGGTAGGCGCCCTGGCCAATCCCAAATCCCGCCAACAGACTCGAATCTACATGTGGAAGTGTCATGTGCTGGCTCATGACGAGCATCCCGGCCGTGTGGAACGCTTGACCCACGAATATCGCGACTGCGGCAATGGTGATCAAGATCATTTGAAAGTCCCCGAAATCTGCCCGTCCGTTATCATTTAGAAAGAGATCCGTGCGTAAATTGGCCCGCGCTGCGGGCACCTTCACAGGCGGAAGACCCGCCTGTGCGGCACTCTCGATCTTCGACATCGTTATTGCCTTCGCACCCCCGAACGACAGGGCACTCAGACCAGTGAGTGCCGCAAGGTTGGCGGTGATTCCGATGCCACCGAGGTAGTCCCAGCCAAGAACAGCAACCCGCAGGACGAGAGTTCCAAGATACATTGTCGCCACAGCACCAAACCAGAGGGCCATCTGGCACTGGGAATTGCTATATCGATTATCCGCGCCTATAAGAAATTTCCATGAGCCCCACCGAGCTGCAAATTCCGTAAGTAGATACAGAAATACCAAACTTCCGCCGAACGCGACGCATCGGCGCCACACCCCGACCGGTCTCTCGATGCGCACCATCTTGGTCAGTGAAGTCACCTGGCCTACCTGTTCCGCGTCGACTGTAATCACGTCACCCGGCCTTGCGTGGAGTACGCCAGCGGGACACATCTCTGCCTTGCACTGAACATTTACGACCTCATTCGTCGGTTCAACTCGTACGCCGACAGCACTCGCGCCGTCCGGATAAGGAGTGATTACGCTTCCGGTGAACGTGACAGGTGTGGCACCCTGGGCACGAGACGGCTGCATAGCCTCCACCAGCAGCAGCAGCCCGGCGGAAACCATAAGAATGCTGAACGCGCGCATATGACCTGCCTTATCGAATTCGGTTCCACCAGGCGACCGCCTCATGAAACCACGCATCGCCGATCTCAAGCGTCAGATCGTCCGGGTCCATCCGTACCGGTTGGTTCGGAACACGGCTGTCCAACCACAGTTTTGCAAAGGCACCAATGGCATCGACCTCGGACTGCTCGATCGCGTCCATGCCAAGCTTTGCAAGATAATCGAACTGGTCGAGACTCATGCCCTGTGGAGGCTCCCAGTCCGCTCCGTTCCGCACTGGGCTTATGAGAGGATTCATGCGAACGATACGGCCTCTCCTCGGGTCGATCTTTGTATTCCAGGGTCCGCCCGTCATGACGTAGGCCAGGAATGTCGCAATGTCTGGCGGATCGTCGAGAATCGCTCCCAATAGCTTCACGACATCGTGGACTAAACCGGTTTCTGATGGAGACTGAACAAGCACGGAAGGCTCCTCGCCCGGTTTGGGCCAGGGTCGCGCCACAGTAGCGGTGCCGATCGATAGCGCAACCACGTCAGCGGGCGCAGCATCTGCCTGCCGAAGCACGATCGCTTCGGTCACACCCGCAACAATAGGGTTATTGCACCCCGTGATCGCACCGTCCCAGTATCGACCCGGGCCATGGGCCCACCGCGCCGGTGCATCGAAATAGTTGACCGGCGCATTACTCGAGGCGTGAATCGCGTCAGCAAGCGTGACATCAGCGGGGGCGCCCTGTCCCCAATTGGGCGTCTGGGCCGTTCCGGCTGGAGCTGACCGGAAAAACCGTGCCCGGTCACGATCGTAATCGAAGCTCACGATCAGAACATGCAGATCCTGTGCCGCACCCGGGCGACGAATTCCGGCCGCAGCCTGTACGAGCGGCAAATTTCCTCGATTGGGCAGAGCGCTTTGCAGCGCGACGAGCTTGGCTTTGGCGCTGTATTTCGGCCCCAAACCAGTGAGATCAGAAAGGATGCGATCGCCCCACTCCTTGGTGGGCGAAAACACGGCGCGACGCTGCCGATCGCTCTCAAAGAATGCGAGGATTTGCTCGAGTGTGAGATTCTCGATCAGAGCACCGAGAACGATGCTACCGCCCGAATTCGCGACGGCAAGATCGAAGTCCTGTAGCACACGATGGCCCGGGGTCGTGGCGCTGTACAGCGCCATCAACGCCTTAACCTGAATGAGCGCCCAGGTGCCCCCGCCATCGAGGGAGAGGATGCGATAGGACATTGTTCAAGTCCCCTCTTCGCCTTCCGGCTGTTCCACCTCTCTTAGCTCACACCCCTGTGCAATAACGCCGCCTGAGTGGAACGGTGTCCGGCATTCATTATCCTAACACTCAAGGACCGATGGCACTTTACTCCTGAAGTGATTCTCCTGTCTACGAATTGCGACGCGTTCAAATGTAACTGTGGTGCCTGGCGCCCTGTTCGAGGAGCACGTTCATTTATTCGCGACAACAGAACTCCTGCCAGCTAAACACTGCGCCGACCGACAGCAGAGACCGATGTCAATTGCGTTAGCTATGAATTATCGAGTCTGTCTCCCAAGCCCCTTTTATCTGTCTCGGACCTCTTGGCGAGGTACATATTCTGGTGCGCAACCGGGAACATACGTTCACGGGATGCAAGTTACCGTTTTGCGCTCATACGGCCGCAAACGCTTGTAGCGGCTGCAAAGAGTGTGTCGGCTACGTGCCCCTACCTTATCCGTGAAGCAATTTCCCCAATATATTGAGCGGCCTGTGCCCGCGTCTTAATCGCTTGTACCCGCCCTAATATCGCTTGCTTTTGATCCGGATGAGAAATGGCAAGCTCATGACGCATGGCGACGTGGAGAAACAGGGGGAGATTGCCGCTATCGACGGACTCCTCTCCAGATTGTGTTGGAGGGGGCACCAATTCTCCCGTAGGCGCCGGTTGGGGCAGAGTCTCCTGTGTGTCGTTTCTGGCCGCAGGCAATGTCAATAGCGCGCCGGCTGAATTGGCGGCAGCATCTCTTTGAGTGAGAGATTTCAATCCGAATGCCATTTCGATCGTCTTCGGGATGGAACTATGGTCATAGAGCCGATGATCAATGGTGCCACGGGCGATTCGCGGAGAGACCACCACTGCGGGCACACGAACGCCGAGTTGCCTGAAAGTGAACCCATACTTGTTGTACTTCGAGCCAACCCGCGTATCCGCCGGTGCCGCAACCGTTCCGGGCGCCACATGGTCGTAGAATCCACCATGCTCATCCCACGTCACGATCAGAAGGCTCGACTCCCATAGCGGCGAGTTCCGAATGGCCTCATAAACCTGCTTGATCAATTTCTCACCGCCGGCGACGTTGTCCATCGCGTGCTGTGATGTCCCGCCACGGAACGTACCGAAAACCATGTCGCCATAGTCGGGCTCAATCCAGGTGAAACGGTAGGGATAAGCACCCGCCCTCAGGTCGTTTGCCAGATGGTCGACACCACGAATGTCGGTCAAGCTGATGCCTTTCAGCGCGGAGACCAGCGGAAAGCGGCTTCCGGCATAGATCCGCCAGGCTTCCTCCCCGTATTGGTCCTTCAGCGCATCAAAGATCGATCCGTGGGGGAATACGAAACCGTCAAAGGTTTCCCAGGTCAGCAATTCCGCGGTCGCCGGGCTGTGATCCAGACCCGCCGAAGAAGCCCCCATCGCGAAGAGCCGATTCGGGAACGTCGGACCTGGCAATGACGCGTGCCAGCCGTCACAGACTGCGAAATTCCGTGCCAACGCATTCAGCACCGGCAGCTGTTCAGCGGTGAAGCCATGCATGATCTGGCCATAGTTTCGTGTAGCGTTTCCCTCGTCTTTGCTATGCGAATGAGCGTAGTCGCTCACGAAGCCGCTATTGTTGATTTTCGGGTAGTTCTTCCCAGGCGCGTAAACCGCCTGAGTTCCGCAGAGCTGCTCCAGAACGTCGAGAAATTCATGTGCCGGATCGACCGGGATCGGCTCGTGGAACGGGCTGCGGACGTAATGCCACGCACCCCGATGACTGTTCCGCTCTTCTCCTGAGAGTCCCTCCACTTTCGTTGCGCCACCCGTAACCGCGTCCGTGCCGGTAATGCTGGAGAACCCCAGCATGTGGTCAAAGGAACGGTTCTCTAGCAACAATACGAAGATGTTCGTGATCTCACCCGCTACGACCGCCATCGTGCGCCTCCCCATGTGGCATAAATGTTGTTATCGCCTGATTTCTCGCTGTCTGAATTACGTATCCTCAATCCTCGGTTCCCTCGCCGGTCTCGCGATGCTGACCGCCATCCAGTACGGCTGAGAAGCGAGCTTCAGATAGCCCGCCATATCGGGCAGCTGCTCGATCTGAGATGCCATTACCGCCGGCTCTCTCACCCGCCGATAGCTGACGCCCTCCGTCCTGGAGCCGCTGTTCTTCGATAGGATCGAAGGGTGAGTTCGACCTTGAGAGTGTTCGGCCCGCAGGACTTCCCGATCCCCAATCAGCTCTGAAGCGAATTTCGCGGTCCCTCCGCCTTCACTTCCCGAGCAGCGCAGAATGAGCGTATTGGCGCAGTTCTCGACGATCGTGTGCGCCTCCCCTTTCCCATAGGTACTCGAGACCTGCGCAATGGACTGGAAGCCGAGCACGCACCGGCCGCCGAACTTCCGCAACCGCGCCAGCGCGTCCTTCAGCCCATCGATGGCACCGAGCGCATCGAGCTCATCCACCACGAACCAGAGCCTCTGGTCCCCTTCAGGCCAGCACATCGCCTCGAAGATGGCGAGGCGCACCCAGGCGGCCACCAGCCCCCGCAGCGCCGCGATCTGGTCCGCCCGGTAGGGCAGAAAGAGCACGCCGTGTCCGCCACGGACCCATTGCCT
This sequence comes from Pseudomonadota bacterium, assembly GCA_021807675.1. Taxonomy (GTDB): domain Bacteria; phylum Pseudomonadota; class Gammaproteobacteria; order Steroidobacterales; family Steroidobacteraceae; genus 13-2-20CM-66-19. The sequence goes on along the minus strand of JAKBCR010000050.1, from coordinate 13,084 downwards.
GACCGAGAAGGATTCCGCACGTTGATCCCGCACATACTCCAGTGCCGCCACCGCAGAAGCCGCAACGGAGCGCACCGACCCGAACATTTTAGCGCTATCCGGCTCCAGAAACGGCTGAGCCGGCGTACCCGCCACAATGGGTCGCAATTCCTCGCTGGTCGCCACCACCAGCAAGCGTAACAGCTCCGCCACGTCACGCGATTCGGCCTGGCAATGCTTCAAGATCACCGTCATGAACATCCGCGCGTAGCCCCGCCATTCCCGAGCTGAGGCCTCTTCCCCCGCCGGAATCAGCGCGCCGACCAGCTGCTCCACGTCATAGGCATTCTCAATCTCACGCAAGGGATCCCACCGCAGCGAGTCCGGATGAAAGGGGTTCAGGATCACGTCTCCGCGGTAGGGCTGGTGGAAGCGCTGCAGATATCCACCGTCCGGGTCCGCAATGATCGCCCGGTCCCCCCGCCGCAACGCCCCATCAAGAAGCTCACGAATCGCCGTCGACTTCCCGGTCCCGGTCGTGCCGATGAGCTTGAAGTGTTTGCACTCGTCCTCCGCCGCCACCGCGACGCCAGCGAGTGTCAGTCCGTCCTCCCGCAACGCCGCTGGCGAGCGACCGGTGACGACCGTCCCCCGCAAGTGCGCCTCACCCGGCCAAGTGCGGGTCACGAGCCGTCCACCCCCATAGCCGGCCACGAGGAAGCATCCGAAGCTGAGCGCGATGTCCCCCGCGCCATTGCCAGCGAGACCCGCATGCGCGTGCAGGATCCCATACAGAATGAGTTCAACGACGCCGGCGACGACCCCAAGAACCGCTGCAATCACCGGCGACAACACCCAGCGCCCGAGCGGCGCTCGCCGTTGCCACAACACCACCCAGAACGGCACCGCCACCAGCAACCACGCGAGCACCAACCCATCCGTTCCATGCGTGAGGTGGTGCCAAGTCACTGGATTAGTGCCTCAGCAGCACCAAACAGACGATCGCCGTCGCGATGGCGGCGCTCACGGACGGAATCACGACACTCCACCAGAGCCGGTGGCGATTCGCGCCGCGCCGGACTCGTCTCAACGCCTCGGCCGCGCGCTCACTCTCATCGTGGACCGCACGCAGCTCCTCGATCAGCGTCCGACGGATCTCTTTTCGGACAATATCGTCGAGACCTCGCGTATGCCGCTCGAGCGTCTCGAGGGCACCCTCGGCGAGTTTCTGTTGACTCTGCGCGGCCTCCATCAGGAAACCGAGCCTGATCTCCTCGTCGTCCACGGCCTCCCCCTGAGGTCCCTGATCGAGGCGGCTTACGGTTCGTAATCCGGACCGTCCCGTTTGCGTGACCGGGCGGGCTCTTGCTCGTTGGTGTTCTCCCGGTCCCGGCCCCTATTCTTCACCCGATCCGGCTCCGAGCGCCAGTCTTTCCACGCTTTCCGCGCTCGCTCCCGTGCCCGCTCCACACTCGAACCTGTTCCCTCTCGAGCGCGCAGTGCCGCGGCGATATCGGTGTCCAGCGCAACAATCGACTGATCAAGCGCCCGTGCTTCCCGCTCCAACCGCCCGAGTTCTAGCGCATGCTCGAGCCGAGCCGCGACCTCACGCCGTCGCTCTTCCCGGAACCGCCACCCCACCCGCGTCTCGATGCCCCGCCGCTCCAGAGCGGTAATGGCCGGACCCTTGTGATGCGTCGGCGCGCGCTCGAGACCCTGCGCCTCGAGACTCCGGTGATCGACCCTCTCAGGGTGCCCGTGCGCGGCGAGCAGCTCATTCTGCATCTCCGCCCAGCGGGCCCGCCAACGCGTCACCTCCGCCGGACCCCGTTTGAGGTCATCGAGCTCACGCGTCTTCGCCTCGAACCCCTCGGCCGTCAGCCTCCGGGTGGAGCACAAAATGTGCGCGTGGTGATTGCGCCGGTCCCCTCCCCTCCCCGGCTTGTGCAGACAAACATCAGCGACGAAGCCATGCCGGCCGACCAGCTCCCGCGCGAAACGCATCGCGAGCTCCCGACGCTCACGCGGATTCAGCTCCGCCGGCAGCGCGATCTCGAATTCCCGCGCGACAGTCGAGTTCTTCCGCCGCTCCGCGGCTTCGGCCGCATTCCAGAGCGCCTCCCGCTGGCCCGCCCACGCAGGCGCCCCGGGCGGCAGGAGGATCTCGCGGTATTCCACCCCTCGCTTCCGCCGGAAATCCCACACCTCGCCGGTGCGCTCATCGTGAATGCGATCCGCCGCGCGATATGCGGCCGCGCCCGTCGCGCTGCGACCCGCGCTGCGACTGACAGACTTGACGCTGAGATGGTAGCTGGCCACTAGACCGGGCTCCTCTCTGCTCGAAACGCCAAACTCGCCACGGCCGTCCCGGCCGCAAGGCCCGCGTGCCTCTTGGCGCGGGGGCCGCTCTTGGCCACCCGCTGTGGGTGGGCGGCCAAAGGCCGCTGACCTACAGCGCGCCGACGGGGTGATCCTTGCCCGAGGTCCAAGAGCCTCACCGAAGCTGACGCGCCCAAACCCGGCACCCTCGCAAACCCGAGTCTTCGAGGGTTTGCATAAGTGCGCCCTTGTTCCCACGGCACCGCCAGCTAGGCTACGCCGCTCAGTGCGAGTACGCTAGATACCCGCAACTCTTCGGCCCGAAAGACACCAACAGGAACCCGACATCACCATCGGAAACGGACAAGGCGTACCGACGCGCATCCAAACGCCACGGTTTAGGTGGAGGCAGTGACCATGCCCAAGCTCGACGAACGCATCAGCGCTCTCGAGGGGCGGCTGAGGCAGCTCAAGGCGAAACAGCAACGCGTGGAGGCGCGCCGACGGGCGATCGACTCGCGACGAGCGCGCAAGGAAGACACCCGCCGAAAAGTGCTCGTCGGCGCGATCGTGCTGGCCCGGGTCGAGCACGGGCGGTTGCCGGAAACCGAGCTACGCGGCTGGCTGGACGAGGCCCTCGAGCGGGTCGATGACCGAGCCCTATTCGACCTCCCCGAGAGGCGGTGAGCCGAGAAGTCTTGATTACACCCGTGATCTTCCGACCGACGTGCCTGCACAGGAACCGTGCGGCTCCAGCAAACGTGCGCTGGTCAACCTGATCGAACTATCCTGAGAAAACACCATGACTGGTCGTGCCCAGCAGTTCCGCAGTCGGCGAGAAGTTGAGACGCGAGACAGCTTTGACTCCCGCTGCGGCATCGACCTCGCCGAGTTCGGCAGTCTTATCGGCGCGTACGTCTTTCCGGAAAGCGAGCAGGTCAAGTGCCAGCTCGTCAAGAACGGTAGCGTCTGCGGCCAAGTTCACTGGCACGGCTGGGTTGCCCGCCGGAAAGACGGCGCGGAGGGATATATCGGCGGCGATTGCGCGGCGAAGAACTTCGGCGCCGATCGAACTTTCACAGCGGAGCGCGCACGGGTTCGCCGCGAGCTCCGTATCGACGAGCTAGTCGGCCGGCTCGCGGGATATCTTGCGGATCCTGCTCTCACCTCCCGCATCGATGAGGCGATCGGTCGGCACCGGGCCCTGCGTTCCGAATTCGCCCGTATTCGCGACCTGTGGCCCAAGGCAATTCGTCGGCGGTTACAAGACATGGCGAAGACGGGTAACCGACGGATCGTGGCGGAATTTCAGCGCATCGAGGTCGACGAGAAAGGTCAAAAGCGCTGGGACTGGATTCCCACGACCCTTGCGGTGATCGCGGGAGTGGAAGTCTTCGATGGACAGCGGATTCGTGACGTCGGCAGCAGACTCAAAACCTCTCGAGAGGCGCGCAATGAGGCACAGGCCGCCCACGACCTGCCGGAAAGAACCCTCCGTCTGTGGGCAGACGCGCTCGGCGATCTCGACCGGTGTGAAGCTGAACTCGATGAGCTGCAAGCGTCGCTCGAAGCCTTCCTTCGTCCCGACAATCTACGTGCTGTCTGTTGGGCTTCAAACAACGAACAAGCACAAGAGACAGCCGCAGCCGTGGTTCTCGAGCTCGTAAGTGGCCATGCGCCGACGGCGACACAGGCGCACGCGGCCCGTCTACAGTGGGCGAGCGCAATCCGAGCGGAGAACGGCGGTCGGCAGTTTCGAATCGCCGGCTGACCCGCAAGGGCGCGTCTCTTGTACGTCGGCCCAGCCGAGCCTGGCCGATCATCTGCGCAATCGATCCGGTCCCAACAACGGACTGATGGAGTCTGTCCCGCCCTGCCTGCCATGTACTGCGGATCAACGCTCCAACCGGCTGAGCCCCGCAGAAACCGCTCCCGTAGCGAGCTCGTGTAGCGATGGGTTGCTCTTGATCATTCCGGCGGCAAGGTTCAAAGGCTGCATCAGGAGTACCATAGCGCTTCGATTTTCGTGAATCTCCGCGTAAGCCGAGGAGGCCCTTGATAAGGCCAGATTCAGCTGCCGGACTGCCTCGAAGTAAGAGGCGAGAGAGGCGTACTCCCCTTCTGTCAGCACTCCGCAATCGCGCAGTTCCGCTCCACAGCTCGTCCAGGCATCGCCCGGCACGGACTGTATGTGTGGCGTTGGATCGCCCCGACTCACCAATTCGAGCGCGTAAGCGCCGCACTGCTCTATGTCCGTGCGAATACGCCTGAGCTGTGCGATACGCCGGCGCCGCCGAGAACTCGCATGGACGAGATCAGTGAAGGCGCCTTTGGCAATCGAGACAATGGTCATGAGATTCACGGGTCTTCGGAGCCCTCCAGGCCGGATCAGCCCGCACCCCGTTCGAGGCGGCGTGACACGTTCATCTGCAGGAACCTGCAGGTCATGCGGCCCGTAGGTCCGAGCACGACGCGCCCGATTTATGGATGCGCGTCAGAACCATTGAGGACCTCGTTGAGAAGGCGATCGGCTGGATCGGCTTCCTCGACGGGCCGCTTCCACATACGCCGCTCGACCAGACGCGGCATCCGGGCGAGCGCGCCCACAGGCTCGATGCCCATCGCCGAGAGGGTGCCGGTGAGATCCTCCAGCATCTCCTCGCGGCGCAGCGTCCACGTCGAGGCGAAGCAGCGCCAGAATGTCCACCCCGCGCGTTCGAGAACCCGCTGCCGTCGGGTGTCGTCCTCCCAACGCTCCGGGCCATGGAACTCGTCGCCATCGCATTCGATGGCGAGCCGCCGGTCATTCTCGCCCTCCACCACCATATCGAGTCGATACGCCCCGGTCTTCACCTGCGGAATCACCCGATAGCCGCGAGACACCAGCGCCTCGAAAACCTCGCGCTCAAACCCCGACTCGCACCGCTCCAGCAGATTCTCGGCCTCCTCCTGATCGGCGACGAGTGGCTTGCGGAAATGCTCGAGCAGCGAGTAGCGCAGATCATTCCCCGAGATCTCGCCGCTTTCCACCGAGCGGACCAGGTACATCCGATCCCGGGCCCGGCTCGCCGCCACGTTGAAGCGCTGCTCGAACATGGTTCCGGAGAGCGCCTTGCAGCTGCCCCGGTCGACGACCAGCGACAGAAACATCACGTCTCGCTCACTGCCCTGGAACGTTCTCGCGTCGCCACATTCAAAATGCCGACGGTGAAGCTCGGCGACATCGCACTTCGCGCGCACGGCCTCGTCGATCCGCTTGGCCTGCTCGGTTCCGAGCAGGGAAACGACCCCGAGCGAGCGTCCCTTGAAACGTTCATCGGCAAGCAACGCCTCGATTTCCGCCGCAATGGCCTCGGCCTCCGCCGGATTGCAGTTCCGGTGATCCCGGACTCCGTCGGGTACGTAGAGGTCCACTAATGGCGGGTCCAGCCTTTCAGAGGCCCGCGGAATGCGCAGCGGCACGATATGACCGTGATAGAACTGGCGGTTCGAATACGCGATGATCGGCGGGACGCAGCGAAAGTGCTCCTTCAGCATGATCTGCTCACCGGCGTAGACGCGCGCGGCGAGATCGTACAGCGATTTCTCCGGGGTCATGTCCGCCCGGTAGGGTTGATCGGCGAGGAACCGGTTGATGAGCGCCTGGATGTGTTGGCTTTGGATGAAGCCCGCATCCGGCGAGACCTGTTTGTCGTCTCCCACCACCAGGATCTTCTTGCCGCGCAGGATCGCCGGCAGCGCCGACAGATCCGACTGGCTGGCCTCGTCGACGATCACCAGATCGAACACCCCGAGCTGAGCCGGCATGCTCTCCGAGACCTTGTAGTGGCTCATGATCCAGCACGGGATCGCGCCTGCCGCGTCCAACATCGCTTCCTGGGCGTCCCGGCGGTAGCGGACCGCGTTCGGACCAGTGCCCTTGCCGATGCGACGAACCGCGGTGGCGTAACCGGCCAGCGCCTGCATCACTTTGTGACTCGCGGATCGCTTCGTGGCCAACCAGGCCGCGTCGGCCACGAGCTCCCGGTAGAACTTCTCCAAAGCGCGCTCGTGCCGGGTCCGCTCGTCGCTCAGGTGCCGCAGCTCCGCGGCCCCCTCGATGCTCTCAAGGTACCCCTTCAGGCGGGCCCAGTGCCACGCGTCCTTCCAGTTGACGGGAAACGCCGCATCGTCACCTGAGCCTCCGACCCGGATCGACCGCAGCCGTTCGGCAAAACGCGGCGCGCCGGCCGCCTCGATCCGGTGCGTGAAGTCACGCACCGTGAGCAATTGGGACGACAAGCCGACGATCCGCCGCAGCTCCCCCATCAGCTGGGCATACCGCTGCCCCACGGCGTCCGCGGCACCCCCCTCGCGCCCCAACCCACTCACCAGCGCCCGCAGTCGTTCGACGACCTCGCCCGTGGCGCCCTGCAGCTTCTCCTCGAGCCTGGACACCATGACGGCGCTGCGAGCGAGCTCGAGCGATCGCAGATGATCGGCGAGGCAATCGCGAACCTGCGCGAGATCCGCGCTGGAACCGAGCAGCTTCTCGGTCGGTGGCGCCTCAAAGACAATCGCCGCCTGGTCGCACAGCTGGGGATCAACGTCCATCGCGAACCGATAGGCCGCTTGCACGGCATCGCCCAGCGCCTCGAGTTCCCGCAACGCGCCCGGTCTCGCGTTGAGGGTCGGAATGTCGAGGTTCGACGCGCACGCATTCCAGCGCGTCGAGAAGACTTGAAGCTCAAGGTGCAGCTCGAACCATTTCTCGACCGTTTGCCACTCATCGGTCGATCGGGGCGCCACGCCGGCGACGCGGATGGCCGGAACGTGCTCCTTGGCGCGACCGGCATTCATCGCGAACAGCCCAAACGGCTTACCGGTCTCGGCCGCTCGGCGCACCGCCTCGAGCGTTTTCTCGCAACCGAGGGCCTCTTCGGGAACCTCAACGGGATTGCGCAGGAAACGCGCCCGGGCCTCACGCAGCCGCTCGATCTCACCCAACAGCGCCTGCAGGGCCTCGCGCTCGGCTTTCCAGGCGGCGTCGCGTAATTTCCGTCGCAGCTCGAGGCCCCACGGCGCCGCGCGACCTTCGAGAATCTCGAGGTCCCCAATCGCGCTCAGGACGAGCTCATGCAACGCGCGCGCCGCCGTCAAGACCTCAACGGTGCGGCTCTTCAGGGCCAGAAGCGCCCCGGAACGCTCCCGACTTCGAAGTTCCTTCAGCCGGCACAGCGTGTCGTGCAGATCTGCGATCTGGTCCGCAGACGGAAATTCTCCGGGGTTCGGCAGCTCAGCCCGCACGTAAGGCAGGTCATCACCGAGGGTTCGCCGCGCCTCCCGCAAAGCCCTCTCCTCCTCGAGCGACAGCGGTGGAGCGTGATCCGGGCCGGGAGACGGCGAGTCGTCGAACCAGGCGAAATCGCCCCCACCGTCCACCACCAGCCGCGCGGCGGCCTGGGGTCGGATGCGTCGGCCATCGAGCTCGACTTCGGAGAGTTGCGCCCTGGCGATCTCATCGACTCGCCGGTCGATGCGCTGAAGGGCGGCATGAGCACGCTCAATCGCGTCCCGCCGCGTGCGAATGTCGCGCTCCACCACCGGAGGGTTCAGCTGCGAGACGCGCTGCTGGATGGCTTCGATCGACCCCTGAAACTGCCGCAACCCCTCGCGATCGCCGGCGAGCAGCGCCACCGCGAGCGGCTGGACCTCCTCGGGAAGTTTTCCCTGCAGCACCGCGAGCGCTGTTTCCCCCTTCGAGGTCACGAGCACCCGACGCCCCGTGGCGAGGTAATGGCAAATGATGTTCGCGATGGTGTGGGTCTTGCCGGTCCCCGGCGGCCCCTGCACCGTGACGCCGGCCGAGACTTCCAGTCGCTCGATGACCGTTTCCTGTTCCTCGTTGTACGGCAACGGGAAATACAACTCCCGGCACGCACCGCTCGCATCGCCGCGGCTGGAGATCCCGCGAAATACGATGCGTTCGGTGGGTACGGCGGTGTCGACGGGCTCGAGCACCAACGCCGCCGAACCGGCCGGCAACGACGGGCTCTCCGCAATCGCCTGCCCCAGGCGGGCCAGATCCTCCAGCAACACATTGCGCGTGCGCGGACGGGAGAAGATGACCCAGGCATCGGTGACGACGAGATGGGACCCGGCGGCCGGAATCGAGTCATCCCGCGCGAGCACCTCGAGGAACCGCCCTTCGCTGTCGAGATTCGTCGCGACGAGTTTCGCGATGTCGGTGAAACTCCCCGCATCGAACGGCGTGACTTGTCGCGCGTCGTCCCGGCGCAGTTGTTCGCGCGCCGAGCGGTCCACGTCCGCGGCGCCTTGAATCTCGCATTTGATCAGCGCGTCCATTTCGACGCGCGTGCTGACGGTCCGAGGGCGCACCTCGAGGGCCATGGACTGCTCGTCGATCGACAGTTCAAGCGCGTGCGTCAGAAGCGGATAAACGTAATCGATCCGTCCCTTCTCATCATGCAGCTGCCAACTAAGAATCGCGATCCCACACACGAGTTCGATGGGACGCGCGGTTTCCGCCGCTTCCAGTGCGTGCTTGAGCGCAAACAGATCGCCATACAGCTTGATGGTGCGGCGGCGCGGACGCTCGGTCTGCGCCCAGCCCTTCCAGAGCGCCCGATAGCCTTCGAGCGTCTGTTCCGCCTGCGCGCGCGCGCGCTCCTCGAGCTGCCGCCGCGCGTCCTCGGGCAACCCGGCGCCAACACGCGCCAATTTGGCCTTGAACGCCGCGTCATCAATCCGCGGCTCCGCACCATCCGGATCCGATGAGACCCGAATGATGCCCTGATGAGCCTCCCCGACCTTCGGGGGCTGCGTCGCCTCGAGCCGCTCGACCCGCAACCACACATGATCGCCTTCCGCCTTCAGATCCTGCCGCACACCGGGCAGGGTCGAGAGGTCCGCGGGTCGGACCACGAAAGACCCGGCGGACTCGATCCGGAAGGCGCGCGGATCGGCGTCGCGAAGCTGTTCGGCGATGTAATTGAGCAGGCCCTTCAGCCGCTCGTGTGCCCGAGGGTTCGCGCATGTGCTTAGCCCGTCGGACGGCGGCCCCGATGACGCCTCGGAACGATCGCCCGAAGGCGACTCCGCGGGGAAATCCGTGTCAGAGGGTGCGGACATGACGGGCGGTAATCAGAGATGTCTCGTGCTCGTTAGTGAGGGGTGGCCTCAAGCCGGACCGACGGCATGCTCAATCGACTCCGCGAGCGAACGGAGATCCCATCATGCGCAGGTACATCACGACTGTGGCCCCTCCCCCAGGTGTTCATGGCGCTCGCCACTTTGCGCGATGCGCGCTGTAAAGATCGTACTGCAATCCGCTCAGTTTTCATTGCGCCATTTCGCGAGATCCCGCGCAAAATCGGCCGGAAGGACGTGGATTCCCTCGAAGGCCTCAGATGACCCCAACGACCAGCAGCAATGCCCGGTCCACCGCCTTCATCCGCTCATCATCGAGATGCCCGAAGGGCTCGGTGACTTTGGCACGCGGCAGCGTCGAGAGCTTGTCCACCATGACCTGCGAGAGCGCCCGCAGCCCGTTGGCGGGATTGGGCTCGACGGTGACCCGAAACGCCGCATTGCGCAGTGCGCTGGTCAGCGGGCACAACACCACGCTGTCCAACTCCTCCAGCAGGTCCGATTGGACGACCAGCGCGGGTCGCGGCTTGCCATAGTCCCCTTGCAGGGAAACCCTCACCAGGTCGCCTCGCTGGGTCATTCCTCCCAGCCCTCAATCTCGGAGGCGGCTTCCTCGGTGAAGCGCAGTACCTCGGCTTCCTCAGGGGTGCCCTTCAGGTTTCGACACTGTTCACGCACGAGCGCCGCGAACTCCGGGGTCCGGGTATCCGGCACCCAGAACTGGACCGGCCGCAGCCCGGCGGCGCGCATCCGTTCCCGGTGACGGGTCGTCTTGCTGTGCGAGTTATGGGTCGATGGCATAGCGGTCTCCACTGGGCATCATGTCTGGTCACATGTTCAGAAGCATGCTACTACACATGAGACCCTTGGTGCACTTGGGCAGACGCTGGGCCTCGAGTTCCGGATCCAGGGCTTTCGTCCGTTATCAAACGGTTCTGGAGGATTGATATAGGGAACTACAGGAGCTAGAGGCATTCACGTAACTCAATGTTTTTAGGGAATTTATCGGCACTTCCGCGGAGGGATGCAACGGGTGGCCGGTATAAGCGCAACGCTCGAGTGGAAGCCTGGCGACGTTGGGGCGGAAGAGATGCAACGCTTGAGCGGTCGGGACGCGCGGTTGGCCCAGAGCGGAATAGACTGGAATAGGCTTCCGGATCAAGGACTTGAGCGCGGGGCGGAAGAGATGCAACGCCCCGATTCTCACCTCCTCCAAGCCTCTGATTTCACTCAAAAATCCTCCAAAACTCCCGCTGATTTGCCTCGCGTGCCGGTAGAGATGCGACGGAACCCCGTGCGGTCGGGCATGCCGGAGGGATCGCGTGGCCGTCGTGTGAACAGGGGGAAGTCTCCAGCGCTTCGACTCAGCTCGGGCTGAAAGGGTCTGATGCCACCGCCATGCTGGGCGGGTGCGAGTGATGGGCAATTGCGGGAATCTCATAATTCCCCATAATTCGGAGCGCCCGGGTCGGCGCTCAGGAGCCGACGAGCGCGTCTCGCGGGATGTGCTGCGGCGAGGGTAGGAGGATGACTCCGCCGTCAGTGAGTTTGAGCCGGGCTTCCGGATAGACCTCCTGAACCCGTTTCACCGAATCGGCAAAGAACCGGCGGAACTTGCGAAGCTCCCGATACCCGTGTCCGAACTGACCCGAGAGTTGCGCCCACGTCACCGTGCTCGGTCGGCCCAGGTGAAACAGCCGGTGCACCAGCCAGGCATAGACATCGAGATCCATGGGGCTCTTGCGCAGCTGCTTCAGGGCTTTCGTCGAGAGCGGAGCCGAGCGCTCGAGAATCGAGTCATAGAGCACCGGTGAGAGCACCAGGCTGCTGCCCTGCCCGATCGCCGTCGCTTCGTCCCACCACAACCGCGCCTCCTCCACGAACAGCGCCTGGCGAATGTGCAGCCCGGTGCGTCCCGCGGCATCCCGGATGTTCTCGTCGATCGAGATCGCGCAATGCACCAACCTCAGCAGCTGGTTCGCATACACCCTGAGCGAGCCCCGCTCCCCGCGCGTGATCGGCACATCGAGCCGGCGCAGGAACTCGTGCACGCTTTCCCCCAGATAGATCTCCGGCGAGTGCGTACGCTTGGCTTCGGAGGCGCAGTAGATCGTCAGCAGGCGAGCCGGCACCCCGTACGGCAGCCCCGTGTCCGGGCGCGCGGTGGAGAGCGTCAATTCCAGCCAACCATTGCGCCGCGTGAACTGCGTGACCGCGCCAGGATCCGCGTGCGGGAACGAGCACTGGATCAGCGGGACATACTGGAACGAAATGCCGTCGCTGAGCGCGGAGTCCGTATTGCCCTGGGTCGCCGATGTCGATGTTGGAACCGGACTGCTCGCGGGTGCGGCTGCGTGAGCTGAGGAAGCGTCGGCTTTGCGCGCAACCCGCTTGGCGATGACACTGGCGGGAACCACCGGAGTGGGCCCCTGCCCGGCCGTCGCCGAGTCACCGTCTGTTGGTGAACTCGGAGCGGCTACGGTCCGCCCCGTCTCGCGCCGTCGGCGTAATTCACGCGACACCGGGACGGTAAATGCCGAGGAGGAAACATTCGGAAACCGCGCTCGGACCTGATCGACTGGAAACTGTGCGGCGAGCAATTGCCGGACGATGAGTTCGGGCGCCATCCCGACCTCGCTGAGCAGGCGCACGTGCCGCTCAAGCCGAGTCGTGTCCGAGACCGTCTGTGTTTCGTCGCCCATTTCCCGCCACCGCCCTGCCCGATCGCAATTCTACGATGGTCCCGCGCACGGATTTCTGCTAGTTTTCGCGCAATATCCGTGTGCAGCGCGTTTCACGGGAGCACAGTGTGCCAGCGATTACCGCCCTCGACAAGCTTCAAACCATTCTCACCGCCAGTGAAAGCTTCCTGCAACGGATGCACGAACTCGGCGCCGAGCCCCATCAGCGCAAGACCCTGCAGCGGCTCTTCAGCCCCGGCGAGGCCGCCGAGATGGTCGGCCGCGACCGCACCACCCTCGCCCGCGCCGAAGCTGAGATCGGCATGGCCGCTCCGGCGCGCAACCCCGGCAACAACCGTCGCGTCGGCTACACCATGGAGCAGATCCAGGCCTTCCGAAAGCACTTCGAGACCCTGCCCTGGCGCGACCCCGCGACTGATCCGCCGCTGGTGCTCGCTTGCCAGAACTTCAAGGGCGGCGTCGGCAAGTCCACCACCTGCGTGAACCTCGCCCACTATCTCGCCCTCAAGGGCTACCGCGTGCTGGTCGTCGACACCGACAGCCAGGCCACCACCACCTCCATGTTCGGCTACGTGCCGGACGCTGAGATCACAGCCGACGACACCATCCTGCCGTATCTCGCGAGCGAACAGGAGAGCCTCGCCTACGCCGTCCGCAGCACCTACTTCCCCGGCATCGATCTGATCCCGGCCTGCCTCGCCCTCTACGAGGCCGAGATCGCGATCGTCATGCGCGTCGGCTCGCAGGCCGCCCGCGAGCAGCGCGTCGCCTTCTTCAGCGAGTTGCGCTTCGGTCTCCAGACCGTCGCCCAGAACTACGACCTCATCCTGATCGACAGCCCTCCAGCCCTCGGCATGATCTCCATTAACGTGCTGCTGGCCGCCGATGCCCTCATCGTCCCCTCGGCCGCGCGTATGTTCGACTTCTCAAGCACC
>JAKBCR010000266.1 GCA_021807675.1 Pseudomonadota bacterium | reverse complement strand
AGCATCCCGACCGAAGTGGTGCTGACTGAAGAAGACGGGCTTCCCCACACCTGCGCGGCGAACTTCGACAACCTTCAGACCGTACCCAAGGGACAGATTGGCGATCGTATTGCCCGATTGTCGCGGCACAAGATGAAACAGGCGGCAGCTGCCGTCTCGTTTGCGCTTGCGTTGAACGAAGATTGAATCTCTTCCAGGCTCGGCTCTGCCGACGCCAGCTCACGACCCACTGCCGTCACTCGCGAGCAGCCGGTTTCGGGAAGCCACTTTCAGGCTTAAGCAGGGGTTAGTAGGTCGCCGCGGTCCCTCACCACGCCACGCTCACAGGCCATACCGGAACCCGGTGTTAGCCATGCCGGTCAGCCCAAACTCCCACTCAGTGCCGTGCGCCTTGGCGGCCTGTATAAGTTGACTGGCACTCTGATTTGCTAAAAACTCCTCGTGGTTTGGTCCGGGCGTAATTTTTGTCCTGCAGGCCTCGTTCGGCAGGTCCAACTCAATGTATGGAATCACGTAATTGCCCGCCCGTGATGTACGCCAGCAAAGCCTACCGGCCTTTCCGAGCACATAGAATCTAGCCTCTTGCTCCACTTCAAACTGCGAAGACTTAAATCTCAGTTGTGCCATGATGCGTTGATCAAATAGGTTAGTTGCCGCAAATATTGCTTGCATTAGTTCTGGCGGCCCAAGGCTATCGTTGTCAACCTTCTTCGCAGTCTCGAAGAATTCTCGTGCCCACGCGTCGCACCATTGATACATCCGTTGCTCTGAGTAGTCACACTCCACTATCCCGGCGCCCCCGCCAGTTCCAATCGTCGCCGCGAATCGCGTCAGATAGCTACGCCGCAGCCCAAGGGAATAGCCAGTTGGCTGCCCGTACAATCGGAACTGCGATAGGGAATCGCCTGTTTTAGAAAAACACGCGACATAGGCGAGCCAACTGCTTCTCATCTGCACATTGAACGCTTCCCAGTGCTTTGGCGGAGCTCCTGCGGCCCAACGCATGAGAGTGTCGGGGTGCTCGACCATCTTCCGAAACCTCTCAAGCGGTTGACGGAACTCCAGTTGGTCGTTGACAAAATCAACATGGGTTAGCCACATAATACGCTTGGTCACGATGCTCAGCATCGCCGCCGCGCTCGTATAGTGGTAGATCATCTCCGCATAGGCCGCTTCAATTTCTCTCGGGTCCGCTGGAGCGGTAGCGCTCTTTCCGTCACTCATGTAAAGGGATCTCCCCGCGTCAAATCATACTGCCGCGCTCAGTGATCGGTCCAAATCGAGAAGGCCGGCATAGCCTACCGCACGCCGCGAAAGGCGGCTTTCCGGTGTGCATTCCCCACGCGAAGGATGCCCCTTTCGGCCAACTTGAGCCTACCGATGCGCGGAACTCCAGGGAAGCGCCGCCCGCCGCGTCCCCTCGCGTCACGGGCTAGAGCGGCACGCGATCGTCCTGGTCGGAGCTGGGGCACCACTGCCACGGCGACGCACGGACCCTCGCCGTACGAGAATCGCCGCATGAACTTCATGCTCGACACCTGTGTCGTCAACCGCATTCTGGACGGCCAGATCGGGAATGTGTGGTCGCTGCGTGGCAAGAATTTCGTGAGCGACATCCAGCTGCAGGAAGTCTTCGACACCAAGAACGTGGCACGCCGGGACTACCTGCTACAGGGGCTGCCCGCGCTGCGCCCCGGCGTCATTCGCCCCACCGAATTGCCGCAGATGTTTGACGATGGCGCAGGGTTCGACACTGGCGAACGATTCCCGGTGGGCAGCGAGGTGTGGCACCGCGCCAGCATCCCGCTGTCCTTCGGGCGCATCGTGCCCGTGATCGCCGGTGCGCTGCCGACCAATCGGAAGCGGACCGAGAATCCGCTCCGTGACGGCTTCGTCGCCGAGGCCGCGTTGCTGAATGACATGACGCCGGTGACCGCCGACACCCGACTGGCACACAGCGGCCGAATGCTGGGCGCGGACGTCGAGCTCATCGCCTAGTCCGCCCCGCGCTGGCTCGCCATGAGCACCCCGAGACCCGACAAGATTGGCACCCGCGCGCTCTGCCCGCGCAACGACACTCTGCGGGACTCGCACATCATTTCGGAGTTCCTATATTTCGCCCTGTACCAGCATGGCTGACAAATTGCAGACACTGACTGCGGGGCAAGACCCGCCCGTTGGCGGATTCCCGTACCCGGAAAAATATGTTGCGTTTATCGATATGCTGGGATTCCGAAAATTCGTCGAGTCAGCAGATACAAGTGCGGAAGCGCGAGAAGCTCTCGCGAAAATTGTCGGAATCTTTCGAACGACGATCGGCGCTCACGAAGGTCTCGGTGTGCGGGTCACGCACTTCAGCGATAGCCTCATTGTCAGTTCGGAGCGGTCCGAGCGAGGGCTTAATGCAATGCTGTCGGGCTGCACCTGGCTGGCGCTTAATCTCGTCCAGTATGCGGTTCTACTTCGAGGCGGCATCGCAGTCGGCGGGATCACCCACGAAGCTGACGTGCTTTTTGGAATGGGAGTGAATCGGGCATATGCCTTTGAGAAGTCAGGCCTCCCGCCGCGCATTGGGCTTGACCGAAATGTGGTCTTGGACATTCAGCGTAGCGCAATGTTGTCTAGTTTTGGCTTCCTCACGGAGGATCACATCAGCGGTGAGCAAATGCTCCACATATTCCGGGAAGTTGAAGGCTATGATGCTAAGCCAAAGCCCGGGGCCATAGTTTGGGACCGGCATGGCGCTGCGATCGCCGAAGTAATCAGGTTGTACTCAAACCTAGAGCAGCCCGAAGAAGTCCGCAAAAAGTATACTTGGCTTGCGGAATACTGGAATAGGGTCGTTAGCAGAAGAAACATTTTGCCACGAGTGTGATTGACCGCGGCCGCAAGATTCGAGCGTTCCGACGGACGTCCGCTATGCAGAGGCCCAATTGAGGTACCCAGGGGCCGTTCCTGGCCGACTGCTGCCGATCGCGCGAGCTGCACTGTTTGATATCGAGAGCGCCAAACCCGCAGACAAACATGCCGCGGAGCAGATCGAAGATTTCTGCTGGCGGACGGATCAGGGCCGGACACAGGTATTTGCAGCGTATCGTCTACGTCGGCAATTCTCGCGACGTCAACCTCATCAGCACTTGCACTTACCATACACTTACGGCGAGCCACGCCGCGACAAGCAGTTCCATATCTCTTTGATTTATTGGTGGAAAGGGAGGGACTCGAACCCTCGACCCCGGCATTATGAGTGCCGTGCTCTAACCGGCTGAGCTACCTTTCCACAGGTCCCGTGGTGCCGCCCCCGCGCCGAGGAGGGCGTGCCGGAAAAGGGGGCGCATTGTCGGCGGGCGAGCGCCGGGGTGTCAACCGCCTAGACGTTGAACCGGAAGTGGACCACATCCCCTTCCTGCATGACGTATTCCTTGCCCTCGAGGCGCAATTTGCCGGCTTCGCGGGCCCCGGACTCTCCCCGGCAGGCGATGTAATCGGCATAGCCGACCACCTCGGCGCGGATGAACCCGCGCTCGAAATCGGTATGGATGACGCCGGCGGCCTGAGGCGCCGTCGCCCCCACCGCTACGGTCCAGGCGCGGACCTCCTTCGGACCGGCGGTGAAGTAGGTCTGCAGTCCCAGCAGCCGGTATCCCGCCCGGATCACCCGATCGAGCCCCGGCTCTTTCAGGCCGAGCTCGGCCAGAAAGGCCGCGCGGTCGGCGGCGTCCAGTTGGACGATTTCAGCCTCAATGGCCGCACAGACCGCCACAGTGACCGCTCGTTCGGCCACGGCATGCTGCTCGACCGCGGCGAGCAGCGGATTGTTCGTGAAGCCGCCTTCGGCCACGTTCGCGACATACATCACCGGCTTCGCCGTCAGCAGCTGCACCTCACGCAAGTCGCGCTCGTCCTCCACCGAGAGCGTCATCGCCCGCACCGGCTTGACCTGGTCCAGGTGCGCCTTGACCCGCTCGAGGAGCGCCTTCTTGCGCAGCGCATCCTTGTCGCCGCCCTTGGATGCCTTGGCGGCTCGTTCCAATCCCTTCTCCACCGTGGACAGATCCGCGAGCGCAAGCTCGGTGTCGATCACCTCGATATCGCTCAACGGATCGACCTTGCCCGCGACGTGCACGATGTCCGAGCTCTCGAAGCAGCGGACCACGTGCGCGATCGCATCAACCTCGCGGATATGCGAGAGAAACTGGTTGCCGAGCCCCTCGCCTTTGGAAGCACCGGCCACGAGCCCGGCGATGTCGACGAACTCAACGGTGGCCGGCACGATTCGCTCGGGGTGAACGATCTCGGCGAGCGCGTCGAGTCGCGCATCCGGCACCGGGACCATTCCGACGTTCGGATCGATCGTGCAGAACGGATAGTTCGCCGCAGCCGCGTTCTGCGCCTGGGTGAGCGCATTGAACAGCGTCGACTTGCCGACGTTCGGCAACCCTACGATGCCGCAGCGGATGGACATGTCTCAAACTCCTGAGGTATCGGGGATCAATCCGGGCGGTCGGACGACGGCGCGGCCGCGCGCGAATGCAGTTGGTTCATCGCCTTCTGCGCGCCCTCGGCCAGCATTACCGGCAGCGCATCGGCCGCTGACTGCAGCGCCTCGTCGATCATCCCCGCGTCGGCAGCAATCGGCCGACCCAGCACGTAGTTCAACACGTCGCCGCGATCGCCCGGGTGGCCGATGCCGATGCGCAGCCGCCAGAACGATTCGCCGAGCCGCGCCATGATGTCGCGCAGTCCGTTGTGTCCACCGGCGCCGCCGCCGTGCTTCAGACGCACCACCCCCGGAGGGAAGTCGAGCTCATCATGCGCCACCAGCACCGCCTCTGGCGGGATCTTGTAGAACGCCGCGACGCTTTGTACCGCCGCGCCGCTGAGGTTCATGTAGGTCATGGGCTTGAGCAGCCACAGCTCCTGCTCCGCGACGCGCACCCGCGCAAGCTCGCCCTGATGGCGAGACTCTGCGCGCAGGCCCACACGCAGCCGGCGCGCCAGCTCGTCGATGAACGCGAAGCCCGCATTATGCCGCGTGCGGGCATAGGTGGGGCCCGGATTGCCGAGCCCCACCACGAGCCTGAGCGGCGTCCCTGACATCGGCAGCCGTTACTTCTTGCCGCCTTCCTTCTTCTGCTCGCCCTTGCCGGCCTCGGCCGCGGCGGGTGCAGCCGCGGCCGGAGCAGCCCCGCCAGCGGCTGCCGGCGCCGCACCCTCGACCGGTGCGGCCGCGGCGGCCTCGGCGGTCGGCTCGGGCTCGGCAACGCGCGGGCTGTGGATGGAGACCACCGGCGCATTGCGGTGCGCCAGATGCGGAATGGTCACGCCCGGCGGCAACGGGATGTCGGAGAGGAACTTGGTGTCGTTGATGTTCATCTCCGACAGGTCGAGTTCCAGGAATTCCGGCAGGTCCTTCGGCAGGCAGGCGATCTCGACGTCGGTCATCATGTGCGAAACGACGCCGCCCTGGGTCTTCACGCCGGGGCTGGCCGCCTCGCCCTTGAAGTGGATCGGCAGATGCAGGCGG
>JAKBCR010000265.1 GCA_021807675.1 Pseudomonadota bacterium | reverse complement strand
GCGACCTGCTGGCCGAGAAGATCGCCATCCTGGAGGCCAACCGCCCTTTGGCCCGGCGGAGGCGCAGGCCATGAGCCAGGCCATATCCCCGGTGAGCCGCCGGCCATATGGTCTGGCCGCGGTTTGCCGGATCTGCCGCATCGCCCGCTCGGGCGTCTACCGCAGTCAGGCGCCGCCAAGTTCGGCACCGGCCGAACGCCGGGGACCCGTGGGCGCGATGCCGGACGCCGCCTTGCTCGCGGCGATCCGCGACGTGCTGGCCGCCAGCCCCTTCCATGGCGAGTGTCACCGCAAGGTCTGGGCCCGGCTCCGCCATCGGGGCATCCGCACCTCGCTTCGGCGGGTGCTCCACCTGATGCGGCAAAACGACCTGCTGGCCCCGACGCGCGCCGGATCCGCGCGGGGACCGAGGGCGCATGACGGGACCATCATCCCGGAGGCCGTGGACACCATCGGGGGCACCGACCGGACCACGACCTGGACCAGGGAAGGCTCCGCCGCCGTGTTCATCGCCGTCGATCGTTGCTCGGCCGAATGCGTCGGCATCCACGCCTCCGCCCGCGTCACCCGCTTCGAGGCCCTGGTGCCCGTCCGTCAGGGCGTGCGCCGCCACTTCGGTGGCTTTGACGCGGGCATCGCGCGGGGGCTCACGATGCGCCACGACCACGGGTCCCAATACATGTCGGATCATTTCCAGAAGGAGCTAAGGTTCCTGGGCATCGAGAGCTCGCCCGCCTTCGTCCGCGCTCCGGAAGGCAACGGCTGCGCTGAACGGTTCATCCGCACGCTGAAGGAGAACCTGCTGTGGCTACCAACCTTCGACACCATCGAGGAATTGAGGCAGGCTCTGCTTGTGTTCCGTGACGCCTACAACACCACGTGGCTGATTCAGCGCCATGGGATCGTCACGCCAGCCGAATGCCGCAAACGACAGCTTCAACCCATCGCCCAGGCGGCGTAGGGTGCAACCCGGTGTCCCAGAAACGAGGGGCGGTACACGGAGACGGCTCCCCCCGAGGCGGAACCGCTCGCTGCATCCGCACCGGCGGGGCCAGCGCGACGCAAGCCGGTGCGCAAGCCGCTGCCCGCCAGCCTGCCACGCGATGTGGTGGAACACGCTGCGCCATGTGCCCGCCCGCACTGCAGCGGCAAGCTGCACGCCCTCGGCGAGGATGTGACGGAAGTCCTGGACTACGTGCCGGGCGCGTTCCGTGTCATCCGCCACGTACGCCCGAAGCTGTCGTGCCGCGTGTGCGAGAGCATCGCCCAGACGCCGGCGCCGAGCCTGCCGATCCGGCGCGGCCTGGCCGGACCGGGCCTGCTGGCGCAGGTGCTGGTGGCGAAATACTGCGACCACTCGCCGTTGCATCGCCAGGCGGAGATCTACGCCCGCGAGGGGATCGATCTGGATCGTTCCATCCTGGCCGACTGGGTCGGGCAGAGCGCGCGGCGGTTGCGGCCGCTGGTCGATGCGGTGGCGCGCATGTGATGACGGCCGAGCGGGTGCACGCCGACGACACCACGGTGCCGGCGCTCGATCCCGGCCGCGGCACCACCCGGACCGGGCGGCTGTGGTGCTACGTCCGCAATGACCAGCCGTTCGCCGGCACGGCGGCGCCGGCGGTGCTGTAACGCTACAGCCCGGATCGCAAGGGCGAGCATCCGCGGGCGCATCTGGCTTCGTTCCACGGCATTCTGCAGGCGGACGGCTATGCTGGTTACGCCGGGCTGTATGAGCACGGTGTCACTGAAGCAGCCTGCTGGGCACACGCGCGGCGCAAGTTCTTCGACGTGCACGCGGCAACCGGCGCGCCGTTGGCGCAGGAGGCCCTGCGTCGGATCGCGGCGGTGTATGCGATCGAAGCCGAGATCCGCGGTCAGCCGCCGGAGAGTCGGCAGGCCGCCCGCACGGCGCAAAGCGCGCCATTGTTCGCCGAGATGAAGAACTGGCTGGACCACACCCTGGGGGCGGAAAGGGCAATCGCATTTCAGAACAGGGCCAATAAGCTATTGAGATAGCTTTCATTCCACCCGGCTTGCTGGAATTTCCCACGCAAGCTCTCCTTGGTTCCGTCCTTTTGCATGACGTTGAGCGCCAGATGTCGCAGCACGGCGAGGTTATGCGCACCATGTCCGGTGCGGTTCCTGGCCTGATCCTCGTTCATCACCAAGCGGAAAGCTGCCTGCGCCGGCCATTCCGCTTGGTGATGAACGAGGATCAGGCAGAAGCATCTGGCAACCAGCGCCGTGCGGGAGGACGGAGAAAGGGAACCTGTGCGGGAAAATTCCAGCGCGCCAGATACAATAATCGCTATATCAATGGGTTAACGGCGCCGTGCCGCCATACGACTGCCCTGCCCAGCCCCAATACCCTGAGCCTTTGGCTAGGCCCGTTATCGGCCTGGGGCGCTCTGGGGATCCCCCGTGTTGCCAAATTGCAACCTTCCGGTGAGAATTCCATAATATTTACAACCTGGGGTTGATTTGGCCGCGGCTCGCAGACGGAATGCGGGTGCCATCACGATCGCGTCATCTAGACGGCGATGCTGCGCCCCCGCCTCGTGGAGCTGGCCGGGGTTCCCCCGACGACCCGCCACTGGTTCCCGTGGCCCCGATAAGCGCCGCGGTCGCCCTAAGCCCAACGCTCATGGAGTGCCCTCGCCTATGCCTTATATCATCCCTCCAGCCAGGGCCGTCTTGGACTTCCCGGCTGCTGGCCCGGAGCAGTGTGCCAGCGGCCCGGTCCTTGTGGTCGCAGAGGATCATCCGAAGCTGCAGTGTGTTGTCGTGCCGCTATGCGCCGCGCTCGGGATCGAAGTTCGCTCGGCCACCGACGAGCTTGGACTGAGGCGTCTGCTGTCGTCCTGGGACACGATAGCAATTCTGACATCCGTCGAAGGTGTTTCCCAGGATGGCTACAACGTGATGATGCGGGTCGCTGAGTATGAGCGCTCGCTGCCGGTGCTTCTGCTGACCGGACGCGAACCAGCACTTCTTGGCGCCGCCGAGGCGGTGCAGGAAATGTGGCAGCTTGACTCGGTCACCATGCTTCCGGAGTTGCCGGAGATTGGAGAGTTGGCAGAGTTCTTGTGCAACGCTGTTCGCTTAGGCGAGGAACGACGGCACACGGCTACGCGAGTGAGAAGGGGTGGGAGTAGAAAGACGGATCGCCGTCTCGTCGAGGTCGCCGCGTGAGGCTTTTGCTGATGAACTGAGAAGCTGTTTGCCTGACGGCGGCGGCGCCGATCGCGACCGAGGCGCTGGCGCGCATCGCCGCGCTGTATCGATCGAGGCGGACCTCCGTGGCCAAGAGGCCGACACGCGCCGTGACGCACGCCAGGCACGGAGCCGACCGCTGGTGAGCGAGATGCGCGCCTGGTTCGCAGCAGGGATGGCGAAGCTGCCAGCGCGGAGTCCGACCACCGAGGCGATCCGCTATGCGCTGAACCACTGGGACGGGCTCTGCCAGTTCCTCGAAGATGGCCGGATCGAGATCGACAACAACAGTGTCGAGCGGGCCGTGCGCCCGATCGCCCTGAGCCGTAAGAATGCGTTGTTCGCCGGCAGCGACGAGGGGAGAGAGAACTGGGCCGCTGTCGCCTCGCTGATCGAGACCTGCAAGCTCAACGGCGTCGACCCGCAGCGTTACCTGACCGGGCTGTTGGCCCGCCTCGTCAACGGGGGGCCCCAGGCGCAAATCGACGCGCTGATGCCCTGAAATTGCGCCGCAGAAACCGACGGCCGAACGTCAGGACACGAACCAAAGGGCCGTGGGGCTGCGTTTACCGTTGCCCGAGCATCCGATCGCGTCATCGAGGTAACGCTGGCCGCCGCGGCACCGATCGCCGCCGCGGTGCGCGGCAGTGGGGTCCGATGAAACCTCGGCGCGGGTGGGTGGCAAGACCGGGCGGCAATGGGTCCTGCTGAGTTCGACGGCAATCTGTTACGTGATCGCCAACACCCGCACCGGCTCGGTGGTGGCCACGGTCCTGGACGATGCGTGCCAGCAGGTCTGGGTGGCAGATTGTTATGGTGGACAGTTGGGCCATGGCGCGGTCCACCAGATGTGCCTAGCGCATCTGCTGCGCGATGCAACCTACGCAAGCGAGGAGGGCGACGCCGGGTTCGTGCCGGGCTTTCGTATCCGGCTGTTGCGCGCGCCGGAGATCGGGAGGCGCCGCGAGGCCCCGAAGGACAGCACCCTGGCGCAGTATCATGCCGATCTGGAGCGGCAGCCGAATCGGCTGCCGGCCGGCACGATGCCGGACCAACCCGCCGCGCGGCGTCTGTTCCGTGTCATGCGCCGCGATCGTACCGATCTGCTCCGCTTCATCACCCGCCACGACGTGCCCTATATCAACAACGCCTGCGAGCGGGCACTACGACCTTCGATCATCTTCCGCAAGGTGACCGGAGGGTTCCGCGCCGAATGGGGCGCTGAGGTCTATGCCGCCGCCCCAACCGTGATCGCAACAGGCCGCCTGCATGGCCTCATCGCCCTCGCAGATGAGGCGGTCATCCCTAGTGGTCGACCCCGGACGGAGGGTGGAGAGCAGTTATCAGAGAAGACTCTCAGAGTCTATCTCGAATCGTGTAGAGAACAACGGTAAATGTCGGTTTTGAATGGATATCATCTCTCAGACACCGCGTTCGGCGCATCCCTCCACCGAGGTTCGATCCTGAGTTGTGGTCGTTACGAGATGATTCCGAGGCAGCCCCCGCAGAGCAAGAAATATTCGCGGAAGGACTCTCAGTCAAAAAGGCAAGTCACCCCCAATTCGCGCGCAAAATATATCCGCCGTGCATGGTTCATTACTAATTCCTCCACTCGGGGGCCAAAATTGGCATTCATCTTTTCGACCGTTGCAGGAGGAATGCCAGCTCTCCTAAGAACTCCTACCCAGTCAATCTTCGCCCAAGTTTTTGATTCAGTGCAGTCAATCAATAGTTGCCGCACGGATAAAACAACCGCCATTATCTGCACTATACTGTCATCTAATTGTCTGAATTCCAACATTTCCCTCACGAAATCGGTTATCCCCTTTTCGGAAGCATCGGGCCGCCAATCGAGACGGTCCCATTGCTCGATACAACTTTCCCCTATCGCAAGCCAGATAAGCTTATACTCTGGATAATAGAGGTCGACAATATCGCAGATAATTTCTTTCAGATAATATACTAGTTCGCCCAATATTATGTGGTCGGTCATCCAGCCTTCCTTTCTACCAAAGTTCAGAGGCAACCACATGGCGCGCCGCAGCTTGTATGACCGTAGTATATCGTGGCGTCGGACGGCGCAAGTAGCGTCCCGAGCGTCAAAGGGGCAATCGCATTTCAGAATCACGCCAGAAAACTATAGAGATGGATTTTATTTCACCCGGCTTGCTGGAATTTCCCACGCAAGCTCTCCTTGGTTCTGTCCTTTTGCATGACGTTGAGCGCCAGATGTCGCAGCACGGCGAGGTTATGCGCACCATGTCCGGTGCGGTTCCTGGCCTGATCCTCGTTCATCACCACGTCGAGGCACCAGTGCAGGCGG